>LN554847.1:1200000-1515310 GCA_000953695.1 Aliivibrio wodanis
AACATTTATCTCCTCCCATTATTCCTGCTTACTGTACAGCCAGCAGAACACACTTCTACTCACCCTTAAACTCAACATAATCTTACCAAACACCAGAAAATACATTAGTTCTGAGAAAATAAGCTTTCGTCGACAATAATCAAGAATATTGAAACCATCCCCAAGTTAACACATGTAATTGTAATAAAATAAATAAGGAAAAACTTCCCAAAAATATTCTTTATATCTACTTTCCATTGGGTTATTTCATCTTTTTTTATACCCCAAATAAATCGTAAAATAGGGTAAGAAAACCAGATAAAAACAATTGCACTACCTGCAACCCATGGCATATGATCATTCATAATTAAAAATACACGATCTTTAAATTTTTTAGGTGCAGCATTTGATATAGATTTTATCAGTTCAATTTTTTTAGGTTTTAACTTCACAGATAAATAAACGTTACCAAAAATAAATATCAGCGGACATATCAATAATAATATTGCGATTGTTTTATATAGTATACTAACCAAATAATTTCTCCTCTACCCAATCTCCTGCACTATCTGAAAGATCTCCACCATAAATCCCATACCAGAATTTAAAGCCATCGAACTAACATTTTTAACGGTTGAGCGACCACAGCATGCTGATAGTGCCTTGGCATTGGGGTTGAATGCCAAAGCAAAGCGTTATCAAGCAGGCATTGAGTTAATCCCTAGGAAAATTGTTATTCGCTAGTCGTAAAATTGGCTATTTCGGCAGCCAGTGTTGGCTAGCTTAGTATGGTATACAATACTTAATTAAATAATATCAAGAAATTTAGCCAGAAAGCCAAAAACAAAGACCCCTAACCAACTCCACATACCGCTCGCATTCCACCACATAAAGATTTTAAATTTCTTTGAGTCTGTTGATGCTCTTTTTCTAATAAATGGATAAGCAATGCAATAATCAATGAATCGACTACCAACATCCCAAGATGCTTGGTATTGAGGCCGCATGTGTCCATTTTTGTCATAATATTTATCAAGGTCTTTTGCTAATTGCTTATCAATAAAAAGAATATGTTTAAAGCTCCCCAAGGAAATTGTAGGTAATATAATAATCGCGGTCACACTCCAAGCAATAGCCAAAGCAGCAAAAAAAACAGCAGGAATCATTATCAAAAATTCAAACCACATCGCATCCGACATTTATTCCATCACCCATTCATATATTTCATAAGCAAGATCTCCACCAGCCTTACCTGCAGTACCACCGATACCACCACCAACAAAACCTCCGACAATTGCACCACTAATAGCAGCAACAGCAAGCACTGGAACTGAAGCGGTAACACCAATAACTAAAGCTATACCAGAAACAGCAGTGACCGCAAGCCCGACACCAACAGAACCAGCTTTTATTCCTCCAACAGCCCCACCAACAAACCCAGTGACTTCACGAGTCGTTGTCTTACCACAATCACCAGAGCTATCAACCTTACACGCCTGATAAATATTATCCATTGCACTATTTGCACCAAGTAATAAACCGACATACCCCAACCCTCTAGAGGCTGAAATGCCTATCGCTATATTTCCGATACGTTTCAAACAACGCATGACTTACGCATAAATATAAGCAACGATCAGCACAATAAAAAAGACCCAATTCAACCACATAAATAAATCAAACGTGATTTTTTTATTTTTTCGTCTATGCCTAATGAATGGATATATGAGGCAAAAATAAGAAAACAAACCACCAGCACCAATGCTTACCATTGATATATAATGCTTTTTTTTAAACATCTCAGGTTCTTTTGCCAAATCATCTACTAATTGATTTATATTTTTTTTATCTCCTAGACTATAAATCACAAGATAATAAAAATATATTAAACCCCAAATAAGCCCATACCAACCAACAAACATTTTTAATATTTCTAACATTACATCTACCTTCTAAAATGAAGAATTTATTGAAAAGTTATTAAATCTTGATTCTATAATGTAATCTTCTATTTCTTGAGGTATCCTTTTTTCTACACGGCTTTCAACACGCTCTAAAATTGCATCCAATTTAGACATTTCATAGAATGATTCAAATACATCCTTGCCAGCACCTGCACCCAGAATACCAAAGCCTGCGGCTCCTATACCAACGACAATCATAACAATCGGAGCTGAAGAAGCCCCGATTAGAACTACAAATCCACTAGCAATTGCGGCTCCAGCCGTTCCGCCAGCCCAACCACCAATAACTCCACCGGTTTCAATTGCAATATTTCGAGTACATGATTGAAGTCCATCACAATTTTGAGTTACATTATATACACCACTCATGACACTTAATCCTACAGCAACATTACCCGCAGATTCTGCATGTTTAATCCATTTAGCCGTATTAGCAATACGCTTACCTAACTCACTAACACTACCTTCTTTCAATATTTCATCAGCATTATGGATAAGAGACTTTGTTGAATGAACTCCAAGGGTCTTTTTAATACTTTTATTTACTGGGATATTAAGTGTTTTTTGAGTTAGTTTATCTAATTTCTTATCCAATATTTCTTTTAATGCCTGGCGTTGCTGCGTAAAACTAGAACGGTCTAGCTTTTTAGATAACATCTTTAGGTATAGTTCATCCAACTTAGCTAATGTTGAAGATACATTTTCCAAATTCTTTTTCATTGCAGGGGCTACGGTTCCGATAGCTGTTCCCATATACGCAAAACCATCCGTTGGCATACCTGTATTCCAATATTCAATCAACTTGTTTTCAATAACTTCGAAATAAGTTTGATGAACTTGTAATTGTTCTTCTGTCAGTTTACATAACCCTTCACTTGCAACCTGACATTCTTCTTTTAATACTATTAGCTTATTAATATCCTTTTGTTCAACAGGCTCCATTGTTAGCAAAATAATCATTTCTCCCTGACGAACAGGCTCATTTAAGTGAGTATTATACTTTTTAATAAGGGCTTTATGTTTATCCAATGTTTCTTCTGTATATAAGCTAGAAAACAACTCTTCTTGCGTTTGAGTTTTATCTGCCTGCATCCAGCCTAAATCAAAAATCTCTGTCTGACATACAGGTGTACCCTCTCCACTTACCGCACAGTCATTACCGCTTCCGTATTTTTCATCAGGTAAAGTAATCTTCATGATATTAGCTCCTGACTTTTCACTTGTTGATGAATTCCTTTTATCCGCTCAATTAATGAGGTGTCACTTTGCTCTAACTTTATACTCATCCACTGAGGCTCTTTTTCTAAGCAACCCGTATCAATTCTCATGCGTAAATACCCTTCGTATTCTTGTGCCATTGTTGGATTGTATTTATCCGCATCGAAAAGAATATCCATAGCTTGATGTGACGGTGGTAAAATTGGTTGATATTGATGAGCAATATCCTCTAACAACTGATATTTTCGAATCTCATCCATTAAAGCAAGTTGCGTATTATCAATAACAATTGGATCCTCAGTAAAGCTATGTACATCTTCTGACAATTCAGTTGATACAGAGCTTTGATATACGAACCAAGAGTTGTAGTGATGCCACTGAATTGCTAAAACACCGTTAAACATTTGCTCAAGCTGCTCAGGTTTTAATGCCAACAGCACACTTGGTAATACTCTTGGATCAAAAAATCGTAATGTCGCTTTATTTCCCGACTCTTTAATAATGGTATAAGCATATAAAGCCTGCTGCTGAAACGCTTTAAAATCGAGAGAAGATGAGAATACACTCCCTGATGGCTGTGCAATAAACCGATTCAAAAAATCATCATGACTTTCATTACTCGTTAATTTGATAATAATTGGGCTACGTTTCTTTAATTCGTGACCTAATAGATAATCCCATTCAAGAACTGGATTTTGTTGATAAACATACACTAACAGATCATCAAATAGGCTAGGTTCAATAATAGCGTACCTATGACTGATCATTGCTTGATATTCAAGATGTCTGACTATTGAGTGTTCATCTAGTTTGAATGTACGGAGCATGTTCCTTCTCCATCACAATTACACTCTTCAACAATTGCACTTCCGGTAGTTACTTGCTGCTGATAATTGGCAACTTCTAACACTTCGGTATCATAAGATGTCTCATTCGCAGCATTCGAAACCTCACCAGCGTTCTCAACTTCTTTCCCCATTGGTAGCACCGCTGCTTTTCCTGCATAACCGCTGCCGCTTCCTGCGCTACCGCCTGAGTTTAGATTAATTGCAGAACCAATAAGATGAACGCCTGCTGGGTCGATTTTTACTACACTGCCACCGGCTTTAATGGTGATTTCAGTTCCTGCCTCTAACACTATTTTTTGCCCTGATTTTAAGTGCAATTCAGAACCAATCTCTTCTAATCGTTTTTTACCTACTTTGCTATGAACAGAGCCATTAACTTGATGATGAGAATCTCCTTTAATGGTTTCAAACTGACTACCACCAACGGTCGTATTTCTATTGTTTTTTATCTCATTAAATTGATTGTTATGTACAATCTTATGCTCATCGTTAAAGACTTCTATTGTGTGATCGTTTTGGATCTGGCTATCCATGTCTTTTGCCGCATGAATGTAAACTTGCTCGGCGTCTTTTTTATCTTCAAAACGCAATTCATTGAAGTTTTCACCGCCTAATGAACTTGAGGTTTTAAAGGTGCTGCGCGTCTTGTGTTCAGGCAAAGCATAAGGAGGCTTATTATCGCCATTATAAAGAGAGCCTGTGATGATGGGTTTATCTGGATCACCATGAATAAAACTGACAATCACCTCATGCCCTATTCTTGGCAAAATAAACTGTCCATATTGATTGCCCGCCCAGCCTTGAGAAGTTCTTAACCAACAACTGGTCTTTTCATTCCCTTGTCCATTTCTATCCCAATGAAATTGCACTTTTACACGACCATGCTCATCACAATAGATTTCTTCATTTTCAGGGCCAGTAACTATCGCGGTATCGATATTATGAATTAATGGTTTAGGCTCTGATTTTGTTTTAAAAGGAAGGTGCCAAGGCGAACATCGAAAGCTGGCATGATAACTTGAACTCCCATCCGCTAACTCTTCAAGCACTTGTGGTTGTTGGCCACTATGAAACACTTGAGTGAGCAACCAAGTATCGTTCCATTCTGAATTAGGATGTTCTTGGATCGGTTGAAAATGACCTACTGTTAATTGGGCGCAATCACTTTCACCAATTAACTCTAGTGTATTCGTTCTCGCTTGTTTCAATACTAATGCAGCTTGTAGGGTTGCGGCTTCTGATGTGCTCTTATTCGCAGGATAATGATATTGCTCTAATCCTAACTCCGAAGCTTGATTTTCTTTATCGTCTTGCTGATGAACGCCAACAGGATGACGTTGCGGGGTTTCAAAATGATAGTCTTTTACTGATACCTTACCAACACTGACCTTCTGCTTCTTCATTAATGAGGTAATGGTATTACCATCTTTTACCATTCCATTGTCGGCAACAACGCAAAGAGGAGGAAGCTCTGTATAAGTCTCGGGGCCATCCGATATAATGAGTTTAGTTCCCACATCAGTATGTTCAAAATATGAAACTAGGCCTTCCTCTGCCATCAATCGTTGAATAAACCCAAAATCCGATTCACCATACTGGACACAATATTCACGCGGTTGATGAGTGTTAAATAATTCGATTTCAAAATGATTTGTTAAAATTCCAGCTTGTTGATAAATCTCACTAATTATATCTGGGACTTTTTTATTCTGAAATATCTGAAAATTCGTTCGGTAATTAAGAAGAGAAAAAACAGGAACCAAACTTAGCCTATAAGTACTATAGCGAAATGAAGATCCTAATTGCTCTATAGATTCAATGACACCATGCACATAGCGAGGTACTAATTGAGGATCATTTTGATGATAAAGGGTTAAACAAACCGGTAACTGGAGCCACTCACCCAACGGTAATTCAGGATCGTCACAAATAAAGGTAACATCAAATTCATAGCCATCACCTAATGCCTCATGCCCAGAAAACGCATAGACTTGTAAAGGCATATCTATCGTGGCGACATTAATTTCAAACTGAGCTTGGTTTGCATCCTGCATAATGATCCTTCCTGAAAAACAAATGTATATTCAACTCATATACCAACAGCACTATCACTAAATTATATGAAGTCAGTACAACTAAAACGCAAAAAGGGAGAGCCATCATAAACAGCTAGGGTTGTTTATGATATTGACTCTCCCGAAAATGCGAGTGGTTACGCTTTCATTGCTGTACGCCAGTCATCATTACCAGATGTACCTGCGACTTCGTGCGTCCAATCAATAGCACGATAGGTCATAAATACATCTTCTAAGTGAGTAAAGTGTGCTTGTGCTGGATCTTGACAGTTTGGCATTGATGCTGTGATATCAACAATAATTGCATCATGCAGAACCGTCGTGAAATAATGCTCTTGCGTACCGGTAGCTGAAGTGCGGTACCATTTGATTTCAACTTTTGGCAGCTTCTCACCTGATGTTAATGCGTTATACATTAATGGTGACGCCTTATCGAATACCTTAGTAATACGTACTGGCTTATGCACACGCTGACCAGTAGGTTGACCAGATTGTGGGTCACGAGGTAATAGAACTTGATGCTCAAAGCCTTGAACAAGCACTTCATCTTCATGGCCTTCTTGGTAAATGTTACCTACTGAATCTTCAGTAAAAGTACCTGCTGTGATCAATCCTTGTTTTTCGCCTTCAATACGCATATAAGCTGGGGTTGGCATACTATCTTCCTTTTTAATAAATAATAATGAATGTTCATTACTCATATTGCCAAAGGCGTGCCATTTTTATTATTCAATTTAATCAACAAGTTAATATTATTATAAATAAAACCCCCTCATTTAAAGTTTGAAAAACAATCAATGGATTGCATATATCAATCAAACTAAAAGTTGTGCCAATTTAATTCGACATTCATACCAAATAAAATCTTTTGGATCTATCTCGCAAAATCTGCCACTCCAACCTAATTAACATTTTGAAACATTCTCTTTGTAAATAAACAAAAATCTATCTTTGATCACACTCTTATTTTAATTCGTACAGTATAAAGAATATACAGATGCGAACTTAAAAAGGAGAATAAGTGAACGCTATTAAAGCAATGTTAAGTGCTATGTTTGGAAGTTTTCGCGATCTCCTGCCTATTATTCTAGTTATCGCTTTCTTTCAATTGGTCGTACTACAAGAGCCCCTGCCAAACCTTGGTTCTATTCTCTTTGGCTTGCTGCTTGTGGTATTGGGTTTAACCTTTTTTATCTTTGGTTTAGAGATGGGGTTATTTCCTATTGGCGAGTCGATGGCCCAAGCCTTTGCAAGAAAAGGCAGCGTGGCTTGGTTATTACTTTTCTCTTTTTGTTTGGGTTTTGGAACGACTATTGCGGAGCCTGCACTCACAGCCGTAGCGGCAGAGGCGGCTGAAGTCGCCGCCGAAGGAGGAATGATCCCACATACAGAAAACGATATGGATGATTATGCCAACGGACTACGTTTGACCGTCGCACTCTCTGTTGGTTTTGCCATTGTGATTGGGGTGTTACGTATTTTAAAAGGTTGGCCAATCCATATCATGATCATTGGGGGTTATATTACCGTAGTCGCACTTACATGGTTCGCACCTGAGAACATTATTGGGATTGCTTATGATTCTGGTGGCGTGACGACATCTACCATTACCGTTCCCTTAGTTACCGCTCTTGGTGTCGGTCTTGCTTCTACCATTAAAGGGCGAAATCCTATGCTTGATGGTTTTGGTTTAATCGCCTTCGCCTCCCTCCTTCCTATGATTTTTGTTATGCTCTATGGGATGGTATTAGCATGAACAGTCTAACTCTATTTTTTGAAACCTTCTTATCAACCATTCGTGATGTATTACCGATTGTCGTTATTATTTTTGGTTTCCAATTTGCGGTATTAAAAAAACCAATAGCCAATTTACCTAAAGTCATTCTAGGGTTTTTCTACGTAATTTTAGGGTTATCCCTATTTTTAATGGGATTAGAACTCGCGCTGTTTCCACTCGGTGAATCGATGGCAGCCCAATTAACCGCGCCTGATTTTATCTATGAAGGGAAAGATGTATTAATCCAAACCTTTGATTGGGTCGATTATTATTGGGTCTATATTTTTGCGGCGACGATTGGTTTTAGTACTACTATTGCTGAGCCATCACTCATTGCTGTTGCTATAAAAGCCAATGCGGTTTCTGGCGGCAGTATCAGTATTAATGGATTACGAATAGCCGTTGCTTTAGGTGTTGCCTTTGGTATCTCGCTAGGAAGTTATCGAATTGTAGTTGGTGATCCCATTCATTATTACATCATGGTGGGCTATGTCATTGTGGTTATCCAAACCTTCTATGCCCCTAAAATGATCATTCCGCTGGCTTACGATTCTGGTGGTGTAACAACCTCAACGGTTACCGTACCTTTGGTCACCGCACTAGGGTTGGGACTTGCTTCAACAATTCCCGGTCGAAACCCAATGATTGATGGCTTTGGATTAATTGCCTTTGCCAGCTTGTTCCCCATTATTTCTGTTATGGCTTATGCGCAGATCAGTGCTTATAGAGCCAAAACAAAATCTAGTCCTCAAGAAAATACGAATTAATCGATTAATTTAGGAGAAAGCTGATGCGTTTTAAATTGTTACTCGCTTTTGTAGAAGAAGCCAAAACTGATGCGGTTCTCGATGCTGCGCGTAATGCAGGAGCAACAGGAGCAACCGTAATTAATCACGCTCGTGGTGAAGGGCTAAATAAGAAAAAAACCTTTTTTGGCCTAACTCTTGAGGTTCAAAAAGATGTTTTATTATTTGTGGTTGAAGAACACCTTGCTCGGTCTATTTTAGAAAAAATTAACGAGGTAGGTGAATTTGATACTGAATCAGGCCAAGGAATTGCTATTCAAATAGATATTGAAGATGCAGTAGGAGTCGCACATCAAGTTGAAACATTAACCAAGGTCGTAGAGGAAAAGCTATGAATACGATTAAAGTAGAAAACGTTATGTCAAATACCTACGTCATGGTTGATGGCTTAATGACGGTTGCTGAAGGCATTCAATTAGCTAAGCAGAAGCAAGTCAAAGCGCTGATTGTAAAAAAACGCCATGATGATGATGAATACGGCATTGTCCTAATGAATGATATTGCTAAAAAAGTACTCGCACAAAACCGTCCAACAGAAAGAACGAATATTTATGAGATCATGACAAAGCCTGCACTTTCTGTCTCTCCTGATATGAACGTAAAGTACTGTGCACGATTATTCGAACGCTTTGGGATAAGCAGAGCACCTGTCATTAAAAATGGTCAGATAGTTGGAATGGTCAGTTATAACAACATTGTTTTGAATGGGATGGCTGGCGTAAGCCCCTAGTCCACAATTCCTTTGGTGGCTAACGATTTTATATCTATAAAGCCACCACTCCCAATCGCCTACCCCTTCCTATATACATAACACCACCGACAACTCCAATTGAAACGGACAACAAATTGCATTCATACTTCGAGTCACTTCACTAATTAACCTTAGACTCCTTTCTTACCTAAATAACGCATGTTAATACTAATGATAATTATTATCTTTTAGGTTTTTTAACGAGTGACTATCATGAGTAATATAAACATCACTAACGGCTCTCACCCTGATCCGTTAATTCAAATAAAAGAACTCTGTGTTGATTACATCACTGATAATGGTGATTTCAATGCCGTGAAGTCCGTCAGCTTTGATGTCGGTAAAGGAGAAATATTCGGCCTTGCTGGTGAATCAGGTTGTGGGAAAAGTACCATTGCCTTTGCTATTAACCGTCTTCATAAGCCACCGGCATTTATTTCTGGAGGGAGTATTTTATTTCAAGATAAAGACTTACTCCGATTATCTGATGGACAATTAAATGCAATCCGGTGGAGTGAGATTGCTATGGTATTTCAAAGTGCCATGAACTCACTAAATCCTGTTCTTCCTATTCAGGAACAATTTGCTGATGTATTACGCCACCACAAGGGCATGACAAACGAACAAGCGAAAGACAGGGCAGAGAAACTGTTAGATTTAGTTAATATTCCTCGTGAACGCTTAGCTGATTATCCTCACCAATTTAGTGGCGGAATGAGACAACGCCTAGTCATTGCAATTGCACTCTCTCTAAGCCCGAAACTGATCATAATGGATGAACCAACAACAGCACTTGATGTAGTTGTCCAACGAGAGATATTGCAACAAATCTATCAATTAAAACAAGAATTTGGCTTCTCAGTCTTATTTATTACCCATGATTTGGCGCTAATGAGTCAGCTTTGTGATCGTATTGCGATTATGCGCCACGGTGAAATTGTTGAAGTTGGTACATCATCAGACATTAGAAATAACCCACAGCACCCTTACACTCAAAAACTATGGGCTTCATTCCCAAATATTCATGAAGAAAGACGTCAATCCCCAACATTAGAAGGAGTTTTATAATGGATAAGCCTCTTATTCAAGTTAAGAACATCGTTAAAGAATTTACTGTTGGTGGAGGCTTCGCAAAGGAAGATACCTTTAAAGCATTACAAGGGATCAGTTTTGATCTCTATGCAGGACGCACCTTAGCTCTGGTTGGAGAATCTGGTTGTGGCAAAAGTACCTGTGCTCGCTTAATTACTAAGGTTTACCCTGCGACGAACGGGGAAATTCTGTTTGATGGAAAAAATATCAATGAGATAACATCATCAAAAGAGATCTTAAAGTATCGCAGCCAAGTACAAATGATATTTCAAGACCCATTTGGTTCATTAAACCCAACGCATACCATTGCACATCATTTAACTCGACCACTTAAAATTCATAAACAAATAGCGAATGATAAAGACATACCTGCACGCCTACTTGAATTATTAGATTTGGTTGAATTGGATCACGACACTTTAGCGAAATTTCCTCATGAACTCAGCGGTGGTCAGCGTCAAAGAGTCAACCTTGCCCGCGCTTTAGCGGTTGGTTCTAAGATCATTCTAGCTGACGAGCCTACCTCGATGCTTGATGTATCGATTCGATTAGGCGTTCTTAACCTAATGCAGAACATGAAAAAAGAGCTCGGTATTGGCTTTTTGTATATCACACATGATCTCGCTACTGCTCATTATATCGCCGAAGAAACCGCCGTGATGTACAAAGGCCAAATTGTAGAATGGGGAGACACTCGCTCAATTTTACGTAACCCTCAGCACCCTTACACCAAGCTATTAATCTCAGCAGTGCCTGATCCTGATTTACCGTTTGGCAATTTAGTCGAAAGTGAACCAAACTATTCTATAGACGCTGATGAAATTAGAAAACGCAGCAGTATTGTAATAGAAGGGTGTAAACAGGTCGGCGATAATCATTTTGTTAAACATTGGGATGAGGCAGCATAATGACATTAGATACTTGGTTAGTTTCAATTTCTAATTGGTATGAAGCAAAACAATATGACCAAATAGAAACGCTTGAAACACTCTTATATTCTGCACCTAATTCGGTGTGGGGACCAGCATTGACAGATGATCAAAGTAAAGCGATAGCCTGTTGGTTAGATGGATGTTTAAGAGTGTTTGAGCACACTAAGTATCATAATACGAAAAAAGCATACCAAACATTACAATACGCCAGTGCAAAGTTAGAAGTGGCCGCCTTTAACTCTGCAGCGGATATTGATATTAAAGATTGGTGCTTAAAACGATTACAACATCTGACCGTACTCAGTTTGGAATTTTGTAATCAACAACAAGATCAATCCACATGGAATAAAAAAGCCCATTCATTAATTGAAATGCACGTTAAATTAATGGCGAGCCTTTCTTGGAATGAATCGTTAAATAGCAGTAACACTCCAAATTTAATGTCCCCCCATTAAATCTATTACCTTATAAAATGACCATATAAAACCATAAAAAAAGCAGTAGGTGCTAGATCGTAATAATAATCCCCTACTGCTTTTCTGTATAGATGCTTTTCTGTATAGAGTAAACTCGCCAAATTTAGATCAGGCTATAACGCTAATTGCCA
This sequence comes from Aliivibrio wodanis, assembly GCA_000953695.1. Taxonomy (GTDB): domain Bacteria; phylum Pseudomonadota; class Gammaproteobacteria; order Enterobacterales; family Vibrionaceae; genus Aliivibrio; species Aliivibrio wodanis. The sequence continues at coordinate 1,212,050 of LN554847.1, forward strand.
TCTCTGTAATGGCGCTTTACTGTTTATTCCTGCTCTGCCCCAACGATCAACCGCATCAACAACTAATACACGTTCCATTGGTAGCAATGCTTGCATCTGTTTGTTTGGCTTTTGAGTTGTAATAATCCAAACTGACTCATCTTCTTCAATTAAGCCTTTCAACTGTGCTTTATCATCTTCTGTCCATTCAAGAGCAGGTTTTGTTAAACGATCAACCACAAACAATTGATTGCCAGAGGCAAAATCTTCTAACTGCTCAGACAACAAAATAACCGAGTCGATATCATTCTCTAAAATCACTTTTTGTTGTTGATTAATTAATTGACGTACCGACAACATAAACTGCTCTTGGTTTTTTTGAATCTGCTCTGATTTATCAGGCCAGATACGTTGAAAATCATCACTAACAATCGCTACCATTCTGATTAAGTTTGTTGGGTTTAACCATGCGTATTTTGAGGTCGTTCCATCAGATAAACGTAATGTTGCTACACCTTGTGCTCGAGGAGTTATCGCTTGAGAGGCGTCAACCTCAATAATCTGAATATTGCTGTATCTTGCGTTCACAAACAGAGGATCATCAGCCCATACCGCCCCAATCGTCACAACCGCTTGGGCTGTTTTTGCTGAATCTTGAACGGTTTTAGCCCCTTTATTGGCAACCCAATTGGGTAAACGCTCAATCCCATAACGATTTGGTGGTAAATATTTTGTCGTTAATGAGGTTTCTTTTAATAACTCGCTTGATAACATATACGTCACAGGGGTTGCCGTTAATACATCTGCCGCTATTACTGTTTTGATGCTAAATAGTGAGGCGACACATATACTAGCAATCGCTATCCATTTCATTGAATTCTGTTTCATTTCTTATCCTATCTATACCCATATTCTTCGATTATTATTGAGGTCTACTCTGTTAATTCTTACGAATAATTCGGTAGGTGGTCGCAAGTAAAAAGAAGAAAGCTGAAACAATAATAATCGCAGCCCCAGAAGGCACTGGCATTTCTAATTCCATCGGTAATACGGTGCCAATCAAGCACGATATTGTCGCTAATAGCGCAGACATCAAGACAAAACTGCCCATATTCTTAGTTAACAATCGAGCCGTCGCACCAGGTATGAGCAATAACGCGCCAACTAAAACCGCACCGACAATTTTTACCGATGCAATCGTCACAAGGGTAATCATCATCACAAAAAGGTAATCATAAAAATTAGTTTTGTAGCCACGAACTCTGGCAATATCAGGGCTAATACAAGTTAATAAAATACGATTAAACGTCGGAATTAATACCACCACAATCAATAAGCAACTGCCTGCTAGAATCGCAATGTCTTGGTCCGTAACCGTTAGGATAGAACCGAACAATACGTTCTCTAGCATGTGAATATTAATTTTACGTGCTACGTACATCAGTAATGCAGCGCCCACAGCCAATGCCAAGGCAAGGAAAACCCCAACTAACGTATCGTAAGGCACGTTAGTTCGGTTTCTTACAAAATGCAGTAACAAAGCAAAGATCATACAGAAACTAAATAAGCCGATGATTGGGTTCTCTGCGGGCTCACCCAATAACACACCTAACGCGATACCCGTTAAGGCAGCGTGTCCAACTGCTTCAGAAAAAAAGGCCAAACGCTTTGCAATCACTAACGTCCCCAAACCACCTAACAATGGCCCTAAGAGGATGGCGGCAACAATAGCATTAACCATAAAGGCATACGAAAAACTGTCACTTAAGAAACCTTGCTCGACGCCATATAACGCCCACTGACGAAACAGTTCCATTACGCAGCCTCTCCATTGTTGGTTTTTGATGCATCGTACTGAGCACTTGCACCCGTATAATGATTGAATAATCGCTCAATTTTCTCAGGTTTTAATACTTCTGAATAACAACCAGAATCAACCAAATTACGATTGATAACATGAACATGTGCTTTAAGACGGCGAACAGCGGTCACATCGTGGTGAACGGCTAATACCGTTTTACCTTGCGCGATAAATTCATGCATTAAGGATTCAAGATAACGAACCCCGTGCTCATCCATTCCTGTTGTTGGTTCATCAAGAACAAGTAAATCGGGATTATCCAGTAACGCTTGCGCGAATAACACGCGTTGTTGCTCACCACCAGAAAGTTGCCCCATGCGACGATCGGCACGGTTAGACATTCCAACGCGCTCTAACTGCGCCATTGCAAATGCTTCTTGGCTGCTTTTCTTACGCCATAACGCACTTAAAAACAGAGGCACTCGCGTTTGATTCAATAAAATGAAATCTTTCACTGTTAGCGGCAGGCTAGATTCAAAGACGGCTTTTTGTGGTACATAACCAATCACGCCTTTCTGCTCTGGCCACTCAATATTAATTTCACCTTGAAACGCGGTTAATCCTAAAATTGAACGCAATAACGAGGTTTTACCACCGCCATTAGGACCCATCACCACATGGCATTGACCGGCTTCAAAACGTTGGTTCACCCCTTCTAAAATGGTATTTTCACCATAAGTAAGCCCAACATTGATTAACGAAATTGCTGGTCCTGACATTATTTAGCGTCCTTATCAGCGGCAAATTTCATAGCTTCGATTAGAGTGTTTAAATTTGATTTCATTTCGATTTCAACTTTATTGTCTTCATAAGGGCCATGCGTCATGTGAGAAAAACGGTACAGCTGAACACCTGTTGCCTCTTCAATCGTATCGACAAAACGGTTTGGCATGTTCAATTCATAAAATAAAACATCAATGTCGGATTCACGGATCTTTTCAATCGTCCCTTGCAGTTGACTCGCACTTGGTTCTACACCGTGAGCGGGTTCAATGACAGCTGCCACATCCACACCAAACTCTTGAAGAATATAACCATATGCATTGTGCGTTGTTGCTACCTTCATTCCTGCAGTGTCTAATTCACCCAGAGAGAGCATGGCATCACGCTTCATTAATCGGAATTTTTTCGCGTATTTACGCGCATTTTTACGGTAGAACGAGGCATTTTCAGGATCAATTCGAGATAGCTCATTGGCAATGGTGTAAACCTTTTGAATTGTTGTAGATAGACCAACAAATGTGTGAGGATTCACCGCCCCTTTACCTACCGATTGCCCCATCGCTGGTAACAAAGGAACGTCTTTATTGGCTTCTAATACCATTAATTCGCTGTTATTTGCTGCCGAAATTACTTTTAACGCAAAGTCATCATGACCAATGCCATTAACAACAATCACATCCATTTTATTTAAACGTTTTAAATCGTTTGGTTGGGGTAAATAATTGTGGGGATTAAACCCTGCATCAACCAAAGGAAGAATTTCTGCTTTATCTCCCACAACCGCTTTTACATAGCTGTAGTAAGGTTGTAAGGTAATGCCAATCACCAAAGGTTTTGTTGCCGATATTGCCGATGCAGAAAACAAAGAGAGTAAGCTAAGCAGAACAAAAGAACGTACGTATAAAATAGATTTCATCATTATTATTTATCTTTTATTGGTATCAATTTAAATGAGTGTCATGAGCAGGAAAGACTACTTGCATCCAATGCTGTTGAATGAGTTCGCTTTCATTCCAAGAGATTGGAGCAGGAGAGATGGTCGTCAACATCAATTCAGAATTTAGCCAAAGCTCAATATCATCGCCTTTCACATTAAAAATGAATGACGCAGCGCCTTCTTTTTTCACTTTTAAACCCAGATAAACTCCAGAACCTAAATGCTGCCATTGGTGCTTTCCGCGACGCTCCCAGCTTTGGTCTTGCACAAAAGGCGGTAACCATTCATCCGCTAGGTAAGCAATCTCTGGCCATGCATTTTCTTCTGTTGATTCAGCCTGAATATCGTAAATTTCTTCATAGGCTAAACGTAATTCAGCGATCATAGCTAAATCATCTTGCGTTAAATCGGTAATTAATACTTGGTGTGATTCAAGCTTTACGCCTTTATCGTTCGATTGATGATATGGCAACGCGACCACTGCAATAAGCAAAATGCACCCAATAATGAGTGCTATCCATTTTCCTTCTGCGCTTCCATTATTTGGAGTGACTGATTGAATGATCATTTCTCTGAGATCTCGACAACATCGACTTCCACTGGGCTTTCGTGTCCTGAATCAAACACCAAATAAAAATCTGTTTCAGGATTTGTAAATTCCGCAATTGAGCGTTTATCAGTGGTGACTTTTGCAATCAAATTATCATCGTAATCATACATATTTACGTCGTAATCAACAGCTTTACTGCCATCACTGTAGCCTGTTTCACACAATACTAAATCCGATTCAAACCAACAGCTCATTAATGGAAAATGAGCAAAACTCGCAGAAGAAAAAAGAAGAGAAGAAACAAAAAGGGATTTCAGGTTTACTTTAGTCATGGATAAATCTCGATAAAAAAGCACCACAAACCTTTATGGAAAGTGGTGCTAACTACATTATTGAAGTAGAGCTTCAAACGTTAAGTGAACATTTACACTTGCTTTTTCTGCAAGTGGGTGGTCTTTCAGCTCACCTTTGTAATTTGATTTCATCAGGTAACGACCCGCTGTTTCAGGAGTAAAGGTGATCTTTCCGTCTTTATCACTCACTACGTCAATTTGTTCTTGATGATTACGATATAGCGTCCCTTCACGAGTAATATCAGCCGTTACACCCGCTTGAGGTTTACCATTAAAGAAGAACTGAAAAGTAACTGGCTCACCTTCAAGAATATCCGACGGATGAGTTAATGGTTTAAGCTCTAACAAGGTATTATCAAGCTTCATCGCTTCTGTTGTTGGTTTGCCTACTGTCACGTAACTTTCAGCACGAGTAAAACTTACTTGGCTTACCACATCTCGTGCTTTTTCTGGAAGTACTAACGCACGATCTGCCTTGGTTGCTTTAATCCATTTCACCGTATCACGACGGCCTGCTTTATATTGGGTATAGTAAGTAGGTTCATTGTTGATACGCACTTTATGCGTGCCTTCTTCTTCAAAATAGAAATCAAACATTGAACGACGTTTGCCTTTAACAACAAAGTTTGGGCGCTCAGTACGGCCATCAGGCATCACTACTTGTGCTTTATCACTGCCCGCTGGCTTATCAAATACGAACGTACCATGTGATGCGGTCACATCAAACGTAAGCCAATCACCGCCTTCTTTAGATACGGTAAAATGAGAAGGTAAAACCCAACGAGGGTGCGCGTTAGCCGTCGTTGCAGCCAGTAAACCTGCTGCCATCACGCCAGTTAATACTGCGGCTTTGAACTTACTGTTCATTAATGTTGTTTTCATAATGTGTTTAATTCCCTGATAAATAGACATCTAAATTATTTTTTATAATGAATAGTGATTTCGCCAGTCTCTTCTGTTGGCTTTAATTGGTAAGTCATATCACTATTCGCTAACGTCATTTTTTGACGTAAATAGTTACGGCCACCATGCTCGCGAACCACTTCGATATGTAACGTATAATCCCCTTGTGATAGCGCCTGACCTGAGTCATCTTTGCCATCCCAACTGAATTTGTATTTACCAGCTGGTCGTGTTGCAGAAGTAACAGCATCAACTAATTCACGATCGTAACGACCGACTTTACGCCACCAACTTCTTAAATCTTTTAACCATTCATCTTTGCCTACCCACAGCTCAATCGTTTTTACTGACTTACGTTCGCTGTTTTCAATCCATACAGCTACATAAGGGCGTGCATACATGGTGGTCGTAATCGTTGGAAGCTCAAAAGCAACATCGACTTTTGCACTCTCAGAAATAGCCGCTGAATTAACAAAAAGAGGCGTTGTTAGTACCATTGCAGCAATTGAATGACGTAAATAGGTAGAGAGTGAAGCCATTGTGATGTCCTTATGGATACAAGATTAAAAGGGTTAAGGTACGGCAATAAAATACAATGCAAGCGTGATTGATGAGCCAAATACCATCCACTTCATTGATGTCATTAGTGTTCTTTTTTTCGGTAAAATTAAGCACACACCGGTTAGTACAAAAAAGATCATTAATAACGCGGTAATATCAATGAATGCTTTCCAAACTTCACCGCTGTTTCGTCCTTTGTGTAAATCATTTAATAACGCAACAACGCCATAGTTTGAGCTTTCGATATCTGCCATGCCTGTCGTTAAATCGATATAAACAGACGCGTTATAACCGGGGCCTTTATAATTTAATGACAATTCACCCTCGACTAATTCACCGTCTTCAACGTCGGTAAAAACATCAACATTAGAAGGCGTTCCAGAGAGATCGGTGTGTTGATTTAAGTAATCAAGCAAAGCAGCGGTATTTGGTTTATTCCAAAGGATGTGTTGTTTTTCATCTTGAGAAAAAAGCACACTGTTAGGAACAGAAAGAGTGGTGTTTTTGATGTCTGGAGAACTACTAACAAACCAATCAGGACGATTTAGCGTGATCCCGGTGATCGAGAAAAATAAGACAACGAGTAGAAGCGCCATTGATACATAGACATGTAAGCGACGCGCCCACAATTGTACTTGTTTATTTTTCAGCAACATGAATAAGATAGGATCATTTAAGAATAATGGATGGTAATGTAATTGATAATGATTTGCGTTGACATTCAATTTACATTATTTACATTTGAGGGACGGGGGATTTATTGTCTATTTATGAGAGAAGGAAAAGCCCTATCATTCGATAAGGGCATTAAATGGAGTTTACGCTGAAGTATTGGCTGCTTTTCTCAATTGAGACAAATACTTTATCCACCCTTTCGCTTCATTTGATGGCGTAAAATCATTGGCTCTTTTCGCATAAAGTAAGGCTGAATCTATTTGGTTTAGCTTGTAATAGGCTCTCACTTTAGCTAATGCAATATCATCTGTCTTTTTGTAATCCTTAACCTTATCTAAAGTCTTCAAGCCTTGTTGATGATGACCTTCTTGGATCTGCAATTGGGCCACTTGCCAATAATAACGTGAATCTAGCGTTGCAGCCTTTGACCAAGTGACAGTGGCTTTATCCCACTCTTTTGCTGCTTGCCAATAACTTGCTTGCATTGTCAGTAAATCAATATCACTTTGCGCTTCATCTAACTGACTTAATACTTCAGCGGCTTTCTCTGGGATACCACGCTGAGCATAAAGTTGAGCCAACAATTTCAACTCTGATTGACTCAATTCAATTCCTTGTCGCTCAGCAAGAATAAGAGTATCTAACGCATTTTTAGGTTGATTCAAACGAAGCTGAATACTCGTTAACTGCTGCCACCATGTCGCTTTATTTGGTTCAAGTACAATTAAACTGTTCAAGGTAGGGATCGCCGATTTCCATTGTTTTAATTGTAGTTGCGCCCCTAACTTCAGCACTAGCGATTGGCTTCTTTCACTTTGTTTCTTATATATCGCAACACGTTCATGCTTATTTAATGCAGAAAGTACCTTTTTCCATTGCGCCAACTGGTAATGGGTTTGAGAAATACGGAACCATAAATCGCCTATTTTTTGTTTTTCAGGCACTGAGTTCGCTAATTGATAATAATGCGGTAACGCATCACTAAAGCGCTGCTCTGTTAATAATAAATCGGCAAGCATACGTTGCGTTATCCATGCTTGCTCATCGGCTAATTGCTGGCTATTTACTGCTTTAGTAAGATATTTAACTGCCGACTTACTACTCCCTGACTGCCAATGAAACACACCCAACATACGTTGAATATAGGCTTTATCATAATCCTGAGAAGGGGTTAATTCTGCCAAAACAGTAATTGCCTCGGGCATTTTTTCTTGCTGTTGTAATTGCAACGCTCGCTGTACTTTACCCGCATTGTATTGACTAAGTTGCTGAGCTTGCACTGCCCCAGCAAAAAATAAAGCGAAGCTAAGAATAAGAACAGAAGTATGTGATTTTAATTTCATCATTTTGCTAACGTAAACTCCAATTTCACCGTTTGTCCAACTTGAGCAATGGCTTTCCCACCGACTACTTTTGGTTGGTATTTCCATTTTTTCAACGCTTTAACTGCTTCTCTTTCAAACATTCGACGCGGTTTAGCATCCGTCACTTTTACATTGGTTGGGCGACCCTGCTCATCAATGGTAAATGACATCACAACAAATCCTTCAGCACCTCTTTTTAATGCCTTTGATGGATAACGAGGCTCAACACGATACAACGGCATCGCTTGTTGATTACCTGTAAAATCAGCGAAACTCGGTGCATTTATCGCTAACCCCGAAATACCAGAATCCAAGCTCATTGGTGGCATTGAACTTTGTGGCGTCGCCATTGAAGTTTGAGTTTGAGACGCCATTGGTTTTGCCTCTGGTGGCGGTTCTGGCGTCTCTGGTTTTTCAGGCACTCGACGTTGACGACGCTGAACATCTTGTTCTTGCTCAACCATCACCATATCAAAGCGGATCGTCTCACTGCTTTCTGGTTTGCCGTTATGACCGTTGTCTACCATCCACGCCATAAATGTGAATAGTCCTACCGTCATAGAAAGCGCAATAGGCACTGCCAACAATAATCGCCACATTAGTTTTTCTCCGCAGCCAATGCGATGCCTTTAACTCCCGCACCTTTAGCCGCATCCATTACTTTTACAACCGTCCCGTTATACGCATGCTCATCTGCTTGGATCACTAATGATGCATCAGGTTGTTCTAATAACAAATGCTCTAATGTCGCTTGAACTCGCTCTGCATCCACCATACGTTTATCAATGAAAATATCATTTGAAGCGGTAATAGCGACAAAGATACCCGCGTCTTTTTGACTCGATACATTACTGGCTTGAGGGCGATTCACCTCAACCCCTGATTCACGTACAAATGAGCTTGTTACGATAAAAAAGATCAGCATGATAAATACGATATCGAGCATTGATGTTAAATCTATTTGTGCTTCTTCTTGGTTTGAAGAACGACGGCCAAGTCTCATGACTGACTCCTTAATGCTTTTTCTAAATGATGTTCTTTACGGCGGCATACTTTGGCTAAACGAGCATGAACAAACATACCCGCTAGCGCAGCAACCATTCCTGCCATGGTTGGTAATGTGGCTAATGAGATACCAGACGCCATCAGTTTTGGCTGGCTACTGCCTTGATTTGCCATTACATCAAACACTGAGATCATGCCTGTTACCGTGCCTAGCAAACCGAGCATTGGGCAAATGGCGACAAGAACTTTGATGAAATTCATGTATTGATTAAGCTGAAGATGTGCTTCGCTTACCCAGCCATCACGGATCGTTTTCGCATACCACGAATCATGATCGTCTCGCTGTTGCCATTTATCTAACCATACTTTTCGCTGTGCCGGAAAAGTGAAAGATAAGAAAAATACACGCTCAACCACTAGTAACCAACACACAGCAACAACAGCGCCTAACCACCATAAAATGGGGCCGCCTTGTGCCATAAAGTGAGATAAGAAGGCCGTCATTAAGCTGCGATTCCCATTGGTTTATTTATTGTTTCTTTTTCTGCTTGTTCAGCCACTAAACTCAAGCCCTGTTTTTCAAGGATGGTACGAATACTCTCTGCTTGTGAGCTTAAGATATTGTGAGTTAATAACAGAGGCATCGCTGCAACTAAGCCTAATACCGTAGTCACGAGAGCCATTGAAATACCGCCCGCCATTACTTTTGGATCGCCATTACCAAATTGCGTAATCACTTGGAATGTTTCGATCATGCCAGTAACAGTACCTAAAAGACCTAACATAGGTGCTAATGCAGCGAGAAGCTTAAGCATTGAAAGACCTTTTTCTAAGCCTTGTTGCTCATCGACAATGGTTTCTAGTAAGCGAAGTTCTAACGCTTCTACCGAACGAGTTTTTTCTGCATCATAAACAGATAAAACACGACCAAGAGGATTATTACCGATGTGTTCAGGATCTTTTAATTGAGTACGGATCTGCTGACGAATAACCAACAATCTTGCACCATTAAATAACGAAATAAGCAGACCAATTGCCAATAGAGCGATAATGATTTGTCCAACCACACCACCCGCTTGAAGGCGATCTTTTAGCGTTGGCGAATTTGCAAGTTGCTCTAGCATGATGCCACGCGATGGATCCACTGCCATCATGATCACTTGTTGCTGCGCCATATCAGATAATGTTGCTACTGATGGCGCAAGCTCTGGCTGTTGTGCATAATACGTCGCAACTTGTTTTTTGTTATCCCAACGTAAAAAGCCTTCGTCGCCAACCAATGCCATATTTCCTAAACGGTAAGCATTCACTTCTGCGCGATGACCTGCACCGTTAATAACAGTTACAGGAACTAAAGTCAGTTGTGAACTTACCTGTGCTTGTTGTGCCATTGTTTGCCATAAACCGGTCAATTGGCCCATCGAAGGCAAAGATTTAGCGGCAACGATATCATTAATTACTTGGCTATTTTTCTTATCATCAAGGCCTGTCACTGAGTTCTTTAACTCTAAATCGACATCTTTTGCTGTTTGTCTTACAACACCAAACAGCTCTCCCAGACTGCCAGTTTCTAGATGCAATTTTTGCTCTAAAGAGGCTAACGTTTTTTCATTGTTACTGAACGTTGAGCTTAATTTATCACTCTCTTTTTGTAGCTGTTTTCGTTCTGCTATTAACGCATTTCTTTGTGCTTTTAAACTTTGTTCTGTTTGTTTAAAACCAGACTCACGCTGTGCATTATGTTGTTTTTGAATTTGGCTTGCTTGCTTGGTGTCTTGAACTAATTCAGAGCTTGCTGCCGATGTGTTAGCTGAAAAACTTAATACTGAAATAGCTAAAATAAGTGGTTTGATTGTCATGTTATTTCACCTCTTTCAGTGATAAAGAAACGGGTAGAGTCAATAAGCTCGGAGCCACTTGTTTATAAGCGACAGAGTAAGCTTTGGCTAAGTCGTCATTAAATGATGAATCCAATAATGTCCACTGATTACTGTAGGTATTCCAGCTCCAGTATTGTGAAGCATCCAAACGACGAGCAAGCAATGAAACACGGCCTAAATGCAACATATCAGCATCGATTAATTCATCATTATCAACCGTGATTTGAGTTTGATATATACCTAGCTTCGAGCCGTAATCCATCTCAATTTGATACGCTTCGAGAATACGACGGTATTTTTCTGCATCGCTCACATCTGCTCTTGTCATCATGTGTTCAAGTTTTTCAATACGTTGTTGGCGTTCTGCGATCTTAATTGGTTTATCTTGCTCAACTAACACAGTAAGGCCCGATAACATTTTATACATCAATGGTACAACGCCTTGTCTTGTCTCTTTAATTGTTTCTATTTGATTATTTAGGTTACCCATTTCTTGTTGCTGACTATTCACCAAACCAGTGAGGTGATCACGATAAACCGCAAGATTCTTTACTTCTTCTTGCAGTTGTTCGATCTCTGCTTTATATGCCAATGTTGCTTCTGAGCTTTTATCAATTTTCGTTTGGCTCACAGCAGAGGCTGTATTCGATTTATTTTCGATAGATCGAGCTTGATCAAGCGTAGAGGCTTGAGCGGTTGTGATCACGGTAGCTAACGCTATTCCAATACTGGTTTTTAAAATATTCATATTATCTATTTCTTAACTGTTATTTTTTAAGGTCTATCTCTTAAAAAATTTGCCTTCAAATAAACGCACTAAAGGGAGACCGAAGCCTCCCTTATATTTAATGCGCTAAATTAGTATTTAACTTGTAGTGTCGCCATGTAGTTTCGGCCTTCACCAACCACCACACCACTTGCACTACCACCTGCTAGATAATCGGTATCCAATAGGTTTTCCACATTGAATCGAGCAACAAAATCTAAGTTCTCGTCATATTTAATAGTATGAGAAATACCCATATCAACTCGTGTATATGCGTCTTTCTTAAGCTCGTTTGAAGAATCATAGTAACGCTCACCTACATGGTAAACACCAAGGTTAATCCCTGTGCCATTGTTGAAATCATACTGCGACCAAATGCTTGCACTAAACTCAGGTACATCTGCAGGTGTTTTACCTTCTAGCGCTGGATCATTTTCATATTTAGCATCGAGAATAGTGGTTGATGCACTTAATGAGAACGCTTCCGTTACATAGCCTGTTGCTGCTAACTCAATACCTGTATGAACTTGCTCACCAACTTGTGATGTTCTTGTACGATCTGTTCCATCCTTTAAGTCTTCAGATACTTGCATATTCGATTGTACAATTTGGAATAAAGCACCTGATACATATAGGCTGTTATCTAATAATTCCCATTTTGTACCCAACTCGTATAAGTGACCTTTTTGAGGATCTTGTTCTTTACCGTGGTTAACATCATCTTCATCGTTAATATCTGCCACTGGCTCAAAGCTTTCAGAGTACACGGCATAAATAGAACCGTTTTCAGCTGGATGATAAATAGCACCCACTTTTGGAAGAACATTTGAGTAATCTGCTTTTACACCCTTGCTACTTTCAGTTTTATCAACAGCAAAGCGTACCCCTGCAAGTAATTGCCAAGAATCATTAAATGTCACTAAATCTTGTAAATAAATTCCGTAATGTTGGCTCTTTGAATGAGAACCAACAGTATCATTATTTGAACTCAAATCATCTGGGCGATTAAAACCCTCACTACACGTATCTGTACCTGTAGTACATGATGTTGTTTTGTCGTATTCACGCTTGTAGTCATAATGCAAACCATTACCACCAACTAATAAACGGTGGTTAACACCTAGAGCATCAACATCCCCCGTGAAATCAACATAAGCGGTATCGAATGTCCACTCATCATGACGATCTGATGATTTATAGCCACTACCATCTTTATGTATGTCAGATTCTGTACGTTGACGCTCATAAAACTGACGACTAATACCCGTTTTAACAGACCATGAATCAGTCAAGTTCGCTGTAAGCCCCAGACCATAGTTAGCCACATCGTTATCAGTTTCAGCCCAATGTTGATCCTTCACTGTATTTGGATCAATGACTTCACCCGTTGTGGTATCTACTTTTGAACCGTTATCTAAATCGCCTTGCTCATTAGTTCTGTCATAGTGTGCAGATAACATAATGTCGTCATTAATATCGTAATCAACAAACAGACCACCGACAGTACGATCAGTTTCAACGGCAGTACCATCAAAACGAGTTCGCCATGACTCTTTATGTTCTTCAGATAAAACAACACGGGCACGCAATGTTTTATCTTCATTCAATGCACCACTAATATCAGCCATGGTACGAGTTGAATTATTTGAACCGATATCTTGGCTAAGATTTACTTGCGTTTCATACGTTGGTTTTTTAGAGATCATATTCACTAAGCCACCAGGTGTCGATTTACCGTAAAGTAAACCTGCTGGCCCCTTAACGACTTCGACTCGTTCTAGTAACTCAATTGGTTGACGATAATGAGACCAGTGTTGAACACCATCACGTAAGAAGCTTGAACTACTGCTTAGCTCAAAACCACGTAAATAAAAACGTTCACGGTTTGTTGATTTAGACCCTTCTGAAATACTTGAGTCATTCTTCAACACTTCACCTAGTGTACTCGCACGTTGTTCATCAATGATTTGCTCATCAATCACCGTTACTTGTCCAGGAGTTTCTAATTGCGTTGCTTCCATACGCATTGACGTTGAGTTTGTGTCTGCTTTATAACCGTAATCACGACCAGTAACGACCATGTGCTCATCAGTGGTTGATGCGTCTGTTTCAGCGTAAGCAAGAGGGGTAGACAAAACTGCGCCAATAACAAGAGCCAACTGACTTTTAGAAAACATATTCCATTATCTCCAAATCTTTTATTAATAAACGGGTGATTAAATTCTGATATGGAATATAAATGATAATCGTTATTATTTGCAATTGAATTTACATTCTTTGCATTCGTAAAGATATTGGTATTTGCCTTCTTATTATAAAATACGAAGAAATATCATGATCTTATATATAAAAACACACCTATATAAATAAATATACTTAACAAGAGAAATTAGCTTCATACATTAAATAACAGTGAAACTCTTAAGCCTCCCTCTTTTCTATTCTCAGCTTTCACTTTACCTTTCATCACTGACATCGCCTCTTTAACTATCGCAAGTCCTAGCCCATAACCACCAGATTGCTTATCCCTGGCTGATTCTAAACGGGTAAATGGGGAGAATATATCTGATAGCTGGTGTTCTGGGATCCCAAGACCATCATCTTCTACGATCACCGCAACATACTCATTACCTTGTTCTGTGTATGGTGTTACGACAACCTGAATCATTGCATTTTCACCAGCATATTTGATCGCATTACCAATCAAGTTACTGATCGCGCGAGTCACCAAGCGTGGATCAGCCATTATTATTGGAATAGTCGTAGAACATTGCATACTTAACGTTTGATTTGGTTTTAAATCTACTTGGCGTTGAGAAATTTGAGCACTGCTATAACTGTCTAGCGTGACCGCTTCTAGTTTTGTTGAATATCGAGCACTCTCCAAACGACTAAACTCTAAGATCTCACCAATTAATGTATTCATTTCATTAGATTCATTTTCTAATCTATCTAATAAATGTTGATGTTCACTGTCTACTTTCTTTCTTAGTAAATGCAGCGCTAAGTTATGTCGAGCTAATGGCGTTCGTAATTCATGAGAAACATCACGGATCAATCGCTGTTGCTTTTCAGCTAAGGAGTGAATCTCATGTGTCATATTATCAAAGTCATGAGCCAACTCGCTAAACTCTCGAACAGAGTGCCCAATCTCATCACTTACTTTTACCTCAAAATCACCTTGAGATAATTTATGACTAACTGCTCGTAATTTATCTAAAGGCCGCTGTAAATAGCGAGCAATAACCCAAGAGAATAAACCTAAAATCAACGCAGAAATAACGAGCTTAATAATACCAAAATAAAATGGAAAATCATTTGCAGGGTGCTGCTGATACGGCATTTGAATCACAATAGTCAAACCATTATCTAATGGGATACCAATAATGGGACGATTCACTTCATTATCCAATTGAGTATCTAATGGACGCAAATATCGGAGCTTAAATTCAAAATGAGGATGCATGTCGCGATGCGTAATTGGGTGTTTATTTTTATCTAAAACAAAAAGATAATATTCTTGTGCTCTGCCCCAATCAGCTAATTCATCCATATCGCCTTCTGCAATCAATATATTTGCTTGATTGGCTAAATCCAACATTTCTTCTTGGATTGAAGAGGGGACACGCAGCATAGATTTCATTAATGCTATTTCAGCTAAGCTTTGTAAGGATATGATTAGAAATAAACTAGCAGCAAAAGCGCTAAACAGACGAAATGCTAATCCGTTTTTATGTTTACAAAATACAGAAGGACAATTTCTAAGCCAGCGAAGAACCTTCATTACCTGCTACTCATGAACGACTTTAATAAAACTGTATCCGCGACCACGCACCGTCTTAATGTGCTGTTTAGATAAGCCCGACTTCAATAGTTTACGACGAATATTACTGATATGCATATCTAAATTCCGATCAAAAGGACACAGTTCTTTCTTAAGTATATTAACTTGCAGATCAGACTTAGATACCACTACATCGGCATTCTTAATCAGATACTGCAGTAATTCCGACTCTGTTTCAGTCAGTGGTAACCGCAGGAATTGCTCTGCCAAATCTTCAGTCGCACCCACATAATTTTGACGCTGGCGCTCTAACCCTACACGACGTAATATAGCAGTAATACGTGCCAGTAATTCCGGAACATTAAAAGGTTTGGCAATAAAATGATCGGCTCCAGCTTGTAAGCCATCAAGCATAGACGCTTCATCACCTAGAGCTGTGAGCATAAGAATAGGGGTAGCAAAACGCTGACAAATACGGCGTGCCACTTGATAACCATCAAGCTTGGGAAGCATGACATCTAATAAAACAAGATCAACTGAATAGCTCTGGATAAACTCTAGGGCACTTTCACCACAATGGACACAATCAACATCATAGCCTTCATCTTGTAAAACTTCTTGCAATAAATTGCACAACGCTATGTCGTCATCGACCACTAAAATACGGGACACGTTTACTTTCCTATCAAATGAAAATCGTTCGTATTCTAATCTTGAGGCTGCCGTTGTGCAATAGACTTATTATAAAACCATCAATAACCTTTAATTATTTATGGTTTTCTGCCAATCAAGGTCCATAATGCGCTCATCAGCAATGTAATAAATCACATCTCCAGAGGCTAATTGTGTCTCTAAACTTGGGTTTACTTTACAGCCTTGATCTTTTTGCTGCACCGCTATAATGATAGCTTCATATTGTTTTTTAAATGAAGAATATATTGATTCAAGAGTAAAGCTCTCAAGATCACTTGGTACTTCAATTGAATATTGAGTTTGACCTTCATGTGCACTAACTAGCTCAGAATGAATAAAGCTTGAACCCTTATCCATCACCGATTTTGCAACTAATTCAGTAGAAAGTGATGAAATGCATTCAGAATTAGGACAATATTTGTGCAATAAATTACGTTTAATCGGGTCTTCAAAATGAGCAACTAAATGAGCATCACTGTTCTGCTCAGCAACAAACAGGCTAACTGTTAACGTTACATCATCCAAATCGGTATCTACAATGACCGCACTGGCTTTCGCTAGGTTTGTACGTTCCATTTCTAACGCATCAGTAAATGAATTAACTCGAACAAAATGAGTGCTTGAATCAAATGGAGATTCTTCATACTCACAAGATACCACCACCACTTCACGACGACCTTTCTCTTCTCTTTTTAGCATTTCTAGTAAATGAGGTGTTCTAGCGCTATTAATACCAATAACAATGATGTGATTTTCTATGTTCAAATTTTGTTTTCCTCTTCGATTCGTACGCCAAAAGTCCGTAAAAAAGACCGCAATTCGCCCAACGGACAATGCAAATAATCCCACACCACATGGAATAATAAATAAGGCTGAGAATAAACGACCACTGCTGGTTGTTGGGCTTAAATCTCCATAACCAACCGTACTGCTTGTAGTCACTAAATAGTATAAAAAGTTAGCGATATTATCAGTTAAATGGGCTTCATTTGTGATAATAAGTCCAACCCAACTAAGCAGTACATAACCACTTGTCAATAACAGTAAAATATACGCATTGATTGCCATAAAATGCTTATTAATCAAATCAGTAATAATTTTTAAAATGGCGTGCATATCCTATCCTTTAGCTGCCCAAAATGTCTGAGCAGTGTAACGGACTAACAAACTATCGTACACCTTCTAATTCGAATAATGCTTGTTGCGTCGGAAGTGCGGTCATCGCCCCTTTTTGAGTTGTTGCTAATGCACCGCAAATATTTCCCCAGCAAACGGCCTTCTCGATAACGGTAATATTATCCCACTCAACGTGCTGAGATAATTGCGCTAAAAGACCACATATAAACGCATCACCGGCACCGGTTGTATCTACAACATCAACAGAGATGCCTGAGATAACTTGTTGCTTACCATCAAATACAACTAATGCACCTTTAGCCCCTAAAGTGATCGCTACTAATGGGATATTCAGTGATTCTATAAACGCTAAACCTTGCTGTAAATCCGTTGTATCAGTTAAAAACAATAACTCTTCTTCAGAGAATTTAACCACATCTGCTAATGCGACCGCTTTCATCACGACATCTTTAATCTCTGATGGATCTTTCCAAACTTCATCACGTAGATTAGGGTCAAAACTAACAAAACCACCCACAGCTTTAATCGCAGCCAGAGCGTGTAATGTAGAGCTTCGGCTTGGCTCATTCGCTAATGAAATTGAACAAGTATGTAACCACTCACCAGATGAGAAAGAAGGTACGTCCGATTTCTCAACAAATTGATCAGCACTTGGTTTTACCATAAAAGTAAAGGTTCGCTCACCAGTGTCATCAAGATCAACGAGAACGGTAGAAGTTCGTTGCGCTTTATCAAGCTGAAGATGAGTAACATCTACCCCTTCAGAGCTTAGTGTTTCCTGCATAAAGCGGCCTAATGGATCTTCTCCAACACGACCGAAGAACGCGCAATCGCCACCTAAGCGAGCAATACCTACCGCCACATTTGCAGGTGCACCACCTGGGCATTTCAGATACGTTGTCGATGTTTCAGGGATCAAATCCACTACGGCATCACCCGTTAGCCATACTTTATTCATCTTTTTTCGCTCTAAAAAGGCCCCGAAGCCAAAACTATCGGGGCTCTAATCGTTAAATTAATTTGCTCGTTTAATTGGGTTATAAATTCGAGTTAACATGAATGCGGTTACAAATGCACTCGCAATAACCATTAGGTAACCCAATACCGCAGTCAGTGAGTGTGAGTACAATAAGATACCTGGAATAAAGGTAATCCCCATACCTGTAGCGCTAATATTTAATACATAAGTAACTAAGCCACCTACAGCACCACCGACCATACCAAATAAGAATACTTTGCCATATTGAAGGTTTACACCAAATAGTAGTGGCTCTGTAATACCAAACAGTGTCGACATTGATGCGCCGTACGCATTGCTCTTTTTCTGTTTGTTCTTCAACAGTGTCGCTACCGCAATTGCTGCACCAAATTGACCCGCCATAGACGCTGTACCTAATGGCTGTAGTGGATTCAATCCTGTGTCATTTAATAAACCAATTTCAATCACACCCAACGCATGATGAAGCCCGGTAATCACTATCATTTGTTGGAAAGCACCGTATAAGATGTAGCCGATACCTAATGGAAGATCAAGCGCCAAACGTACCAATGAGGTACAACCATGTTCGATACTTTGCAGTAAAGGACCAAAGCCAAACAAGATAACCACAATAGCAATGGTGATGGTCATAAATGGCGTAACAATTAAGTCCATACTCGTTGGGACAAACTTTCTTAGGTTACGTTCAAGATAAGACGTAAACCAACCAGCAAAGATAGCAGGTAAAACCGTGCCCTGATAACCGACTAATGGGAAAGAGAGTCCAAATAAAGTGACCATCATCGGTTCTGCACCACCACTTGCTACTGCCCATGCATTAGGCAGTTGCGGTGCAACCATCATCAAACCTACCACGATAGCAATAACTGGGTTGCCACCAAATTTTTTAGAGGCTGAAAAAGCAATCAATACTGGTAAGAAGGCAAAAGCGGTATCGGTTAACATGCTAAACAGTGCCAATAGCTCAGGTGAGAACTCCACACCAGAATGCAGAAGCATGCCGCGTAAACCCATTAACAAACCTGTTGTTACAAGCGCAGGGATTAATGGAACCAAAATATCCGCTAAAGTACGAACTACTTTTTGGCTTGCAGTCATGTCCGAGAAAGCATCTTGCTTAAAATCTCCGCCTTCTGCTGCACCGCCCAACTTCTGTTTTAATGCATTGTAAACGTGAGTCACTTTACCCGTTCCAATAATAAACTGATGCTGGCCTGATTGATAAAAGTAACCGCTGATCTGATCAATTGCTTTGGCCTCATCAACATTAACTTTATCGTTATCTTTTAAGATTAAACGTAAGCGTGTAGCACAGTGTTCAGCGTTTTTAATGTTGTCGATTCCACCGATACTATCCAGTATCTCATTGGTAATAGCGTCATAATTCATAATGTTATACCTAAATTCCATTCACATATTGTAGGGTTACTTTTATTTCAGCAGGCTCATCAAAAGTTATTTTTAAGTATTGATTTCCTTTTGATGGGAAAAACAGTGACGTAAATACATTACATCCTTGGTCTGAAAATATTTCGATAATGCTTTGATCACAAAATAGCGTCAAATTTTCACTTTTTTCAGTTAATGAACAAGAACGAATTGATCCAAACTCATACTCTTTTTCATTATGATCATAATTTGATCTATCTAGTATTAGTTGTTTACTTTCATTATTAACCGTAAATAAAAACTCATTATTAAAGTCGTCAAAAATAATCACTGATATATTTTCAGATTGGCTACAGTCAATATCTAATAAAAAGGACAATGACTCTAATTTTATTATTTTCTCAGTCTTTATCTTTTCATTTACTAATACCGAATTCAGTTTACATTCATTAATCGGTTCTAATTCTTGATAAAGTTTATTCTCTTTAATCGATAGTTTTCTTGGTGCAGTTAAACAGTTAATCCAACCGTATTGTTCTGATGGTAAACTATCGTCTGTTCCTGCCCATGCGATCAATGTTGGCTCATTTGGGTTGCTGTTCATGGTTTGCGGAGCATAGAAATCAAACCCACGATCAAGCTCATCCCAATGAACGACAGTAAAGGTTAATGATCCCCAATCAATGCGACCAATGCAATACACTACGTTATAACGGTTATGAAATCGCTCTTGTTTTGGTGAAATACCTTGTGGAGAAAAGATAAGTACATCTTGACCATCAACCTCAAGTAAATCGGGACACTCAAACATATAAGCTTCATTAAAATCCGTATCAATATCAATCGACAACTCACCTTTTAATGCCCAGTCAACTAAGTTATCAGAGTAATAAACAATAATAGACCCTTTTAAATCGGCCTCTCTTTGAGCGCCAAGCAGCATGTAATAAACATCACCGTCTTTAATGATTTTGGGATCTCTTACATGACCCGTATATCCTTTAGGGTACGATTTTATAATTGGATTATGCTCTGATTTTGTTACTTGATTCTCTTTATCTAAAATAGCGACGCACTGATTTGCATCGCGCTCTTCACCATTTTTCACATTACCCGTATAAAATAAATATGCAGAATCATCCTCAACAAAAGCCGCACCAGAATAAGCACCATGTGATTCGTAATTTTCTATTGGCGTTATTTTACTTCCGTGTTCATTCCAAAAATATAAATCGTTCGATGTTAAATGCATCCAATGTTTCATGCCATGAAAAGTACCAAATGGATACCACTGGTAAAATAAATGATACTCACCGTTAAAATAACAAAATCCATTTGGATCATTTAATAATCCATGTGGCGGTGTAATATGCAATTGTGGCCGATATACTGTATTGCAACGAATCGCATTAAACTTTTCGTTATCTTTCTCCGTTGCAGTGTAAATCGTTTTATATTTATCTAAATCCACTGTGATACCCAATCATTAACTTGTTGAGTTGATAATAGAGTCTCGTCTTCATTTTAGAAACCAATAACAAGTAGCAATAGATAAGTTAGTTATCATTTACGTATATTGACTAAAAATATGTGATGTAACACAAAAACTTGTTACACAAATAATCGTATGATGAGCGCCACCACCAAATTGCCTTTCAAGAGATAGAAAATGACCATCAGAGACATTGCTAAATATTCAGGCGTTTCTATTGCTACGGTATCAAGAGTGATCAATAACAATGGTAAGGTATCTGACGCCGCACGGTACTCAGTAGAAGCCGCTATTGCTAAGTTCAATTACCAAAAACCGGAGCCTAAGAGAAAGAAAGCAACCAAGCTGTTTGGTGTAATTGTACGTAATATGAGCAATCCGTTTTTTGCTAAACTCATTGATGTATTAGAAGAGGAAGCTTATAAACACGGACGCAGTATTCTGTTGTTCAATAGTCGTAATAATTTAAAGCTTGAACAGACGTTTTTAGAAGAGTGTAAACATCATAATGTGGATGGCGTATTTCTTATTCCTCGCTCCTTAAAAGAACAACACATTCGCCCTCTTCAAAGCCTGCCATTTCCGGTGATCTTATTAACGGTGACTTCACCACTCTGTCTAAGCATTGGAACGCATCATAAGCATGGTGGTAATTTAGTCGCAGAGCATTTTATTAAGCAGGGCTATCGACGTATTGGATTTATTGGCAGTACAAACCAACAATCTGACCGTTTTATTGGCTTTCAAAATACATTATTAAATAAAGGCAGAGAACTTAACGAGGAACGTATTCTCACGCCTTATACAGTAGAGTCTTTGAAAGAGTTCGTACAAAGCCACATACTAAGCTCAGATAGACCATTAGAAGCACTTTTCTGCTCTGATGATATTTCAGCAAGTCATGTGTATAACCTGCTTAATAACACTAATCTAACTAAACAAATCGAGATAGTTGGTTTTGATGACACCTTTATTGCACAATCACTCGGTTTTTCTAGTGTTCATCAACCGATGCATCAAATTGCCCTTCGTGGCTTTGAATTAATGCTTGATGCTCTCAATAAACAAGAAATACAACAGACAGAGTTTCTTTTAGAACCCAAGTTAATACTTAGAAATACCCCGCATCTTTTAGCTCAAAAACGAAGCAATGAAATATTGAAGGAATAAGTTAAAAAGCCACCTATAAAGAAACTCAAAATTGGCGGCTTAACGTTAATTTAATAAATCAATGCTATATTACCTTAGAAAAAGAAAGATTAAAGTGACAGTTAACGAGTCATTTTCTTTACGAACACCACAACAAATAGAGCCATGGTAAAACTACCAAGAAAAGCTTCAAACGCAGCTATAAATCTGGCTACTCCTACCGGGGATATATCACCGTAACCCAAAGTAGTAAAAGTCACCACACTGAAATAAATAGCGTTGAAAAATTCAAAAATGTAAAATTTCCAACCTGTAATACCTGCATAGATGGGATTACTTGATGTCGTATCTAACAAAAAATAAGCCATTGCAGAGGCGAAAATGATCACAAAAGAAAACATCACAACACGTAATGGGGATTCACCATAGCCACAAAAAAGGTCGACACATTTAGATATGATACGCTTAGAACTAAATAGCGGCATTTGATAACGACGATAGCGCATTTCTTTTTTGAAAAACGTTCCTGCGGTTTCAAACAGCCCTTGTTTTTCACACTGCTTTCTAATATTTCGACATACTTCTTCAGCTTCTTGGCACAACGCAACACTCAGTCTCTTATCTCTACTTTTAATCTCATTGATCACTTCTATCTCTTGTTTTAAACACCCACCCCAATCGACATTCTCTAAACGAGCCCGAGTCAGGTCCGCGCCTAGCAAATTACAATTTTCTAACTGAGCACAATGCAAATTGGCATTAATCAACTTAGCCTTCATTAAAGACGTGCCACGTAGGTCTAAACCGAAGAAATGAGCATCACTTAAATCAGCACGATAAAAATCGGCTCCGTGGCACTGAAACCCTTGCTTACAACCTCGATTTACTAAGTCGATATCCTGAAGATCAGTTTTCGCTAACTGAAAACCATCTAGAGGCTTGCCGGATTTCGCCCACGCTTCAACCTGATGTTTTATATCATCCTTGCTTTTATCAACCCCAGGATCATGCCAATAGCAAAGACCAGACTCACCACACGTTTGATCGCACTGCCACCCTTCAAGGTTTTGATAGCTGCATTTATTATTAATATCGTTCATAGCGCCCCCTTACAAGGTAAGTGTAGGAGCTAGAAGGTTAATTACCACGTTAATAATAAAATAATCACTCGTTATTATAGTTATTACAGCAATCTAGGCTTACGATCTCGCTTCTAATTCTAATAATGCCTGTTTAATATCAATGCCTCCGGCATAACCAGTTAAGCTACCATTTTTACCAATCACGCGGTGGCAAGGTACAATAATCGAAATTGGGTTTTTACCATTCGCTCCGCCCACTGCTTGAGAAGCTTTTGGGTTACCCACTGCAATAGCAAGATCTTTATAACACCAAGTTTCACCATATGGGATTGTTGTTAATGCTTTCCATACCTTATTTTGAAACTCTGTGCCATTTGCCGCTAATGGAATAGAAAATTCACGACGTTCACCGCTAAAATATTCCTGTAACTGCAGAACTGTCAATTTCAAAATAGGATGGTCATCTGCTTGCGTTCCAAAATCACTTAATTCCATCTTATGACTTTCAAACCAAACACCAAGTAAGCCATCGTCATTCGCGTTGGCAGTCACAAGACCTAATGGACTTTCAAATTGAGTATAAACATTCATATTATTGTTCCTCCTCATTACAAGCTTCATCAAAACAGCACTCATCTTGTAAAAAACCAATCACTGAGGTGAGTTTGTCATATTCCGCCACACAGAAAAGAGTTCTACCTTCACGGCGCTGTGAAATTAAGCCAGCAGAGACTAAACCTGAGACATGGTGAGACAAGGTTGATCCTGGAATATCTAGCTTTTCCTGTAAACCACCAACAGCAACACCTTGATAACCCGCTCGCACAACGCCTTTATAAATCGCTAAACGTGTCGGATGACCTAATTCTTTCAATGCTTTAGCAACAACTTCTATATCCATGCTCAGACCCTCTTTGAATTTATATTTCGATAATACTAGAAATAACTTGATCATGCTAATCCTTAAGAGTATATTTCGATTATTCCAGAAATATAGAGATTTTGAGTTATGTTTACAATTACACAAGACATGGTGATGGACACCTTAAATATGTTCGCTTTCTTAGCGGCTGAGTTAACCGTACTATTCCTATTAATTAGCTACCTTGTTGGCGTCTTACAGGAATACATTCCACCAGCGAAGATCCAAAGTATTCTGAGTGGGAAAAATGGCCGAGGCTATATTGTTGCCGGCTTACTTGGTGCAATTACGCCGTTTTGCTCATGCTCAACTATTCCTTTTTTGAAAGGTCTATTAAGAGCTAAAGCTGGGTTTGGTACCATGATGGTGTTCTTGTTTGCAAGCCCACTATTAAACCCAATCATTATTGGACTATTCGCTGTCACCTTTGGTCTTAAAGTGACTGTGTTCTACTTTGCAATTGCAATGGGTGTATCCATTATTGCAGGTTACACCTTAGAAAAACTGGGCTTTGAAAAATACGTAAAAGAAAGCGCGTATATCGCACCTGAATCAAAAGGCTGTGGTTCAACCTGTGGCGCTGCGAAAAAAGCACCTCAAAGTAAATGGATTA
Organism: Aliivibrio wodanis; assembly: GCA_000953695.1. Classification (GTDB taxonomy): domain Bacteria; phylum Pseudomonadota; class Gammaproteobacteria; order Enterobacterales; family Vibrionaceae; genus Aliivibrio; species Aliivibrio wodanis. The sequence continues at coordinate 1,236,868 of LN554847.1, forward strand.
AAATTTGGAACAGTACTTGGACTGATTTTAAGAAAGTATTGCCTTATTTAATTGGTGGTATTGCTCTTGGCTCAATGATTTATGGCTTTATGCCAACAGAATTCGTTGCTCGTATCGCAAGTGAAAATAACCCATTTGCTATCCCAGTTGCGGCGGTCATTGGTATTCCTCTTTACATTCGTGCTGAAGCGGTTATTCCACTAAGTGCAGCACTAGCAGCAAAAGGAATGAGTCTTGGTGCAGTAATGGCGTTAATCATTGGTAGTGCAGGGGCAAGTTTAACCGAAGTAATTTTGCTTAAATCTATCTTCAAAAACCAAATGATTACGGCATTCTTAATCGTGATCTTGGGTATGGCAGTAAGTGCAGGATTTTTATACCAATTTATGTTTTAGTTAGTACTAAAATCTTATAACCCCCACAGTTGACTATCCAACATTGGGGGTTATTTCATAATAAAGATTATTTGAGGGTCGCTTTATCGTTTAGCTTACTTGAGCAAGTATAACTCTCTTTTTTGTTCCTAATTTCTCAATCATATATTGAGTAACTTCAGCTTGCTGCTCTTGAGTCAAATATAAACCAAGTTTAGTTCTTCGCCATAAGATATCTTCAGCTTTTTGAGAGAATTCATGATTGATCAAATAATCAATCTCAGCTTGATATACCCCTTCAGAAAATACACGCCCCATATCAGTTTCAGAGTTTATATTTTCCAATAATGTCCAGACTAATGTACCAAATTGATTTACATATCGTGTTGCTGTTTTCTCTGACAACCATGAATGTTGACTACAAATATTACTAACCAATTGCGTTCGCGGATAATCAAAATCGCCACCTGGTAATGCTACATTTCTTGTCCATGGTGTTCCCATTTTAGAGAAGTATGGGTTTAGCATTTTCATTGCTGTTTCACCCAGTTTTCTATACGTCGTTAGCTTTCCACCAAAAATAGACAACAATGGTGCTTGATCTAATTCTTGTTCTAATTCCAGAGTGTAATCACGAGTAATCGCTTGAGGTGAATCAGATTCATCATCACATAATGGGCGTACGCCACTGTAAGTCCACACTACATCATCACGATCTATTTGTTCAACAAAATGTTGGTTTACAACATCAATTAAATAGTTAACTTCATCTTTTGATATTTCTACTTTTCTTGGGTCGCCTTTATATTCAACATCTGTAGTGCCTATGATTGAAAAGTCTTCCATGTAAGGGATAACGAAAACAATACGATTATCTCTATTTTGTAGAATATACGCTTGCTCTTCATCATGAATTTTTGGCACGACAATATGTGAGCCTTTTACCAAGCGGATATTACGAGGGGACTCATCTTCTAAGCTGTCATCAAAGAACTGTTTAACCCATGGCCCCGCCGCATTAACAAGTGCCTTGGCTTTTCGCTCAAAACGCGTGTTTGTTTGCTCATCAAAAATAGTCACATGCCAAATATCATCAACACGAGTGGCTTTTTCAACACGACAATAATTCTTTACTTCTGCGCCGTTTTTCTCTGCAGCCATTGCATTTAAGATAACCAAACGAGCATCATCAACCCAACAGTCTGAATATTCAAACCCTTTAGTCATTTCAGGCTTTAATAAACCTGATGCAGCAAGGTTAACTGAATGACTTGCAGGAAGTGTTGTACGTTTACCTAAATTATCATAGAGGAACAGGCCAGCACGGATCATCCATGCAGGTCGTAAGAATGGGCGATGAGGTAAACGAAAACGCATTGGCTTTGCAATATGTGGTGCTTTAGCTAATAACACTTCACGTTCAGCAAGTGCTTCAGAGACTAAACGAAACTCATAATGTTCTAAATAGCGCAAACCACCGTGAATTAACTTTGAGCTTGCTGATGATGTTGCAGAAGCAAAGTCAGATGCTTCATATAAGCCAACAGTTAGTCCTCGACCAGCAGCATCAGCAGCAACACCGGCCCCATTAATACCACCACCAACTACAATTAAATCTAAAACAGCGCAAGTTGTGTGTGTTTGGTTTTCATTATTCATAGTAGTGACCTCAAATGCCCAACAATGAGCGAACGAACATTAATTACGATAAAGAGACGATATCTTAACTTTCGTTTTTAGTCACTTTTTATTTTCGATTTCGAACATTTAGTGTGATACAGATACAAAAAATCCCTGATCTTAGTCAAGAACAGGGATTTTTTATTTATTAAAAGTGAGCGCTACTTTGAAATTACTTCATAAGGGACTTCATTATCTTTTAGAATTGCGACGATCTCTTCTGGTGGCTCTTGATCGGTAATAATCATTTGCAGTTCACTAATATTACCTAAGTTCACCATCGCATTACGACCAAATTTTGTATGATCAACCGCAAGGTAAACACTACGACTATTCTCAATAATCGCTTTTTTCACTCGAACTTCATGATAATCAAAATCCAATAGTGAACCATCATAATCAATACCACTGATCCCCAATATGCCGAAATCTAAACGGAACTGTTTGATGAAATCTAACGTTGCTTCACCTACAATCCCACCATCGCGGTTACGAACTTCACCACCAGCGAGGATAACTTTAAAATCTGGATTTGCCATTAAGATCATAGCTACATTGATGTTGTTCGTTACCACACGTAAATCTTTATGGTTTTTAACCAGTGCCTTTGCTACAGATTCTGGTGTAGTACCAATATCAATAAATAGAGTAGCACCATCTGGTATATGTTTCGCTAACGCTTCTGCAATCGTATCTTTCTCATTCAACTGCATTACTTTACGGGTGGTGTATTCTGTATTAACCGAGCTTAATGGAATAGTGGCACCACCATGATGACGGCGGATTTTATTCTCATCTGCTAGTTCATTTAAATCACGACGAATGGTTTGTGGACTGACTTTGAATTGCTCCACTAAATCTTCAGTGCTGACGTATCCATGTTGTTGCACAAGGTTTACGATTTCTTGATGTCTTGATAATTGCTTCACGAATTACTCCCCCTAATTTCGATCAATCAATGACTTATATTTTTCAACTCAAATCAGTGTACTAAAGAAAATATAAGGAATGAAATTTTTGACGTAAATATGCGTGATATATATCAAACAAAGTTCGGAAAAGAAAAAGGAGCACATAAAATGCACTCCTTTCGTTTATTTAACCATCAAATTAGATTAATTACTCTTCGTCATGCATCTCTGCCCACGATTGTGCACACTTAACTGCGCGTTTCCAACCACGGTAACGTTGATTACGTTTCTCTTCATCATGATGAGGTTCAAACGAACGATCAATGACGGCCTTACCTGCCAGTTCATCTAAGCCACCCCAGAAACCAACCGCTAAGCCAGCAAGGTAAGCTGCCCCTAACGCCGTTACTTCAGTAACTTGTGGACGATGAACAGCAACATCTAATACATCTGATTGGAATTGCATTAGGAAGTTATTGGCTACTGCTCCACCATCTACTCGAAGTGCTGATAGCTTAATCCCTGAATCCGCTTGCATCGCATCAATTACATCACGAGTTTGGTAAGCAATACTTTCTAGTGTTGCTCGAATAATATGGTTTGAACCACAACCACGCGTTAAGCCAACAATCGTACCACGAGCATACGCATCCCAATATGGAGCGCCTAGGCCAGTAAAAGCAGGAACAACATAAACACCATTTGATGAATCAACTTTAGTTGCAAAGTATTCTGAATCCTTCGCATCTGCCAATAGTTTCATTTCATCACGAAGCCATTGAATTGAAGCTCCACCCATAAATACCGCACCTTCAAGTGCGTAAGAGGCTTCACCGCGAGGACCACAAGCAAGTGTTGTAAGTAGGCCATTTCTAGACGTTACTTTCTCTTTACCGGTGTTCATTAACAAGAAACAACCCGTACCGTAGGTATTTTTCGCTTGACCTTGCTCCACACACATTTGACCGTAAAGTGCTGCTTGTTGATCCCCTGCAATACCTGCAATTGGAATACGTGTACCGCCTTTACCACCAATGTTTGTTTCACCATATACTTCAGATGACGACTTCACTTCTGGCATCATTGAAAGTGGAATATCTAATTCTTTCAGTAGTTTTTCATCCCACTGAAGCGTATTGATATTAAACACCATGGTACGTGATGCATTGGTATAATCTGTCACGTGAACACGCCCTTGTGTCATCTTCCACACAAGCCAAGTATCAACGGTACCAAACAATAATTTACCTGCTTCAGCGTCTTCACGAGCGCCTTCAACATTATCAAGAATCCACTTAATTTTTGTACCAGAAAAATATGGGTCAACAACTAAACCTGTATTTTCACGAATGTATTCTTCAAGACCTGCTTCTTTCAGTTTTTCACACGTATCAGCTGTACGACGACATTGCCAAACAATCGCGTTATAAACAGGTTTACCCGTTTCTTTATTCCAAACAATCGTCGTTTCACGTTGGTTAGTAATACCAATTGCAGCAATTTGATCACTACGAATGCCCGCTTTTGCTAAAGTTTCAACTAGAGTCGAACTTTGTGTTGCGTAGATCTCTAATGGATCATGCTCAACCCAGCCTGCTTGAGGGTAAATCTGGGTAAATTCACGCTGAGAAACACTGACAATATTCGCGTCGTGGTCAAGAATGACGGCACGAGAGCTAGTAGTTCCTTGGTCAAGTGCAACAATGTATTTTTGCTCAGTCATGATGGAATCCTTTTATGTATAATTTTTAATGTATTAACTCGTAGGGATATACTTGTTAGTTTTTTATTTATTATATTAAGCTTCAGCTGTTTTGGCTTCTTCTTCCGTTTCACACTGATTCGGAATTGTACAGCCTTGACCTGCTGTTGGTAGATAAGCACCAATCATTTTTGGGTAAGCCCAGCCACCGAAACACGCACCTGCAATTGGCGCTAGGATTGGTACGATAAAGTATGGGATTTCTTTTGCTCCTGTTAGGGCGTAATCCCAACCTGCTAAGTAAGCAAACAGTTTTGGTCCAAAATCACGAGCAGGGTTCATTGCAAAGCCAGTTAGAGGACCAAGAGAACCACCGATAACCGCAATCAGAATACCAATAAGTAATGGGTTCATTGCACCACGAGATGCGCCATTATGCTCATCACCTAATGCTAAAATACCAAACATAAGAACAGCAGTAATTACAAATTCAACAGCAAACGCGCCTAGCATCGATAAAGAAGGGTGGGGATAAGTTGAAAAGATACCAGCGGTTGATAGTGCAGCTTCACTGCTTCGTAAAAAACCATTCGCAATTTCATAATCAGCAAACAGGTTACTATATAAAGCATAGACCAATGCCGCCGAGCAGAAAGCCCCTAGCAGTTGGGAAATAATATATGGAATCACTTTTGCTTTATTGAATCCATGAAAAGCAGCAAGAGCAATAGTTACTGCTGGATTAATATGTGCACCAGATACACCTGCAGTACAATAAATAGCTATCGAGACACCAAAGCCCCAAATGATACTCACTTCCCATTGACCAAACTCAGCTCCAGTAAGTACGAGTGCAGCAACACAGCCAACACCAAAGAAGATCAATAAGCCTGTTCCTATAAACTCAGCGAGACATTCGCCAAACAGAGTGTGTTGTTTTTTAGTTGTCATGATTCATTCCTTTGTTTGTTATGAACTCACTTCATCAAACTCTGCATTGCAGGTTTACTACACAAGATAAAGGGCTCAATTATTATAAAAATTGTTATACAGCATTCACGTTAAGCAGCGAGAAATGTACTCCTTTTATAATTAATTGAAATATCAGCAAAGCCAAATTGAGCATTCGAGCACAAAAAATGCGTGTTAGAATAACAAAAAGAAGATCTAGAGCATGAAATAAGCAAACGAACAGGTATGACCAGATAGAGTTGTAATTGAAAAGAAGGGAGAAACAAGAGGGAATTAAGATAGTTCTTCTCTATAGCTCAATAAAATAAATGTTCGTTTGGATACATTAACCATCAAAACGAACATTTAATTAGATTAGATTCAAATTATTTTCCGTAACGAACTAACCACTCCTTCTCTAACGCCACCTGCCAGCTTGGATGTGGTTCTGCTAAAGATTTAAATAATTTGGTATTTTTTGCTGAGCCAGTTAAATACTGTGATGATACAACAGACGGGTCACCCCACACACTTAAATCCCCTTTACGAGATTGCGCTTCAGGACTGAGTAAGAAGTTAATCGCAACTTGCGCGCCCTCTTTTGCTGACGCATTCCATGGAATTGCTAAAAAGTGAATATTTGATAGTGCGCCCGCTTCCATTGCATAAGCTTGCGTTGTTTCCGCTAACTTACCACTCGCTTGTGCTGAAAACACTTCATTTGGATTAAACGTCACAGCAAGATCAATCTGACCGTCATCTAGTAGTTGTAATGATTGTGCTGTGCCTGATGGGAACTGCTTTCCTTTGCGCCATGCATTTTGATGAAGCTCGTCCAGATATATCCATAGCGGTTGTGTTATTTCAGCAAAATTTGCCTGCTCTACTGGCTTCATTAACTGAGGATTATTATCTGTCAGTTCAATCAATAACGCTTTTAAAAAGCTGGTTCCATGAAACTCTGGTGGTTTTGGATAAGTTACTTTGCCTGGAAACGCCTTGCCATAACTGAGTAGTTCAGCAAAAGATTGTGGCGGATTGCTTAGAGTCTGTTTATCATGGATGAAAACAAGTTGACCTACACCCCATGGCGCTTCTAAGCCTAATGTTGGCTCTGCAAAGTCGCTATCAACGGGTAGAGTTTTATTAATAAACTCCCAACTCGGTAATCTCTCAGTAAATGGACCAAATAATAGCTTATTATTTTTCATGGATTTAAAGTTTTCACCATTAATCCAAACCATATCCACGCTACCGCCTTCATTTTTTCCAACAGTCTTTTCTGCAATCAGGCGTGATGTACTTTCTGCAATATCAGCAACTTTAACGTGCTTTAAAGTCACTCCATAATTACGCTGTAACTCTTTATCAGCCCAGCGAAGATAGTTATTTATCTCTTGACTGCCCCCCCAAGCATGAAAATATACAGTTTGTCCCTTCGCTTTCTGCTCTATCTCTTTCCATGTGTCCGTAGCATTAACACCAAAAGAAAGTATTACGCTATTGAGCAATAACAACCATTTTTTCATCTTTTTTCCTTTATCCATTAAAAAGTATTTTTATTATGCTAGTCCCGATTATAGTGTATAAATAATGATGATTCAGAGCTTTGTCGTTATATTTAATAATAAAAACACTAATAATATCTATGCTTGAGAAATCAAAACTCTAAACGTTATTAACTGATCTTCCGTATAATCAACTGATATATCATAACCATTTAATTGCGCGATATTCTTCACAATCGAAAGGCCTAGGCCATGCCTGTCAGTGTCGGTTCGTGAACTATCAGCCTGATAGAGCGGTTTAAATAGATTATCTAGATTTTCTTGTGTCAGTTTGATCGCTGTCGTATTTCTAACCTCTAACATAATATGACTAACACTGTCATACCTTATAGAAGCAATAACGTCGGTATTCTCGGCACTATAAAATAATGCGTTATCCAGTAAATTTTTCACTATAGTTTCTAGACTAAATTTATCAGCATGAATAAAAGACGACTCCAAAGATGAAGTAAACGTTAAGCGGGTAAATATATCAGGGTATTTAAATTGTAACTCTGCACTTATCCTTTCAGCAAAGATATTTATATCAATATCTTTTTTCTCAATGCGGTAATAACCTGATGCACTCTGATTCAACATCATTAATTGGTTAACTATATCTTTCATATTAGATGCAATCGAAAGTACATCTTCTTCGTAAGTTGCTGAGATTCGAATATCATCAGGGAAACGAATGTTCATTTCACTCAAACTAATGAGCTCTGCTATTGGTGTTTTTAACTCATGGGCAATATCGGAAGAAAGACGTTTTTCATTGGCTACATTCTGAATATTCAATTCAATATATCGATTGAGCTCTTTTCTAATAGGTGAAATCTCTTTGCTTTCTTTTGGATTAGATTGAATACCTTGTACATTTTCATCAAGTTCTGAAATTTCTTTATTGAGCAAATACAATGAATCTAATTCTCTATCCACCACTTTTATCACAACCATTCGAATACCAAAAATAGCGGTGATAAAAACAAAAATAAGAGACAAATCTGCCATCAATAGAATGTTACTCACTCGTTGATTAGAGATCGCCAAGGTTAAGTACATGGTTTCAATATAAGTCACATCTGTAGGATCTACATCGGATGATAATTGTGGTTGGAAACGAGCTGAGATAGCTTTTCCCATATTGCCATCAGGGAGTTTAATATCAAAGATACGACTCTCATGGGTAGGTACATCTTGATAATCCAGATCAACATTATCAAAGTAAGTAAGAGATTGCGACTTTGCAAAAGTGCCCTCACCTAACCAAATTTGAAAGTATTGAGCCTCTTCTTCTCTCTCAAATTGCGGCATAAAACCTTTGTGATATTCAAACTCAATACCATCACTTTCCACTTCAACCAAAGACTTAAAGTAGTTTGATTTTTCCACTAATGCATCGTCAAACTGCTGATCAACCCAAGCATCGAGAATAAAATCCAAAGATAAAAAGACCACCAATAAAATGATGCCAATGATCACGGTTAACGCATTAACCAACCGATCTTTTATTGAGTACATGAGCGTTTTTCCACATAGTAACCAAAGCCTCGTTTATTTTTTATTGGCAGCTCGCCACCAACGGCTTTCGCTTTTTTTCGGATGGAGGATAAGTGTGATTCTATGGTGTTTTTCGAGACTGAATCAAATGAGCCAATAACATAATCACTGATATTTTCTGTCGTCATAACCTGATTGCGAGAACGAAACATACACTCGACAATCTTGTACTCATTTTTTGTTAGTTCAATCAATTGACCTGAAAATTCGAGTTCTTTCTTTGCTAAATTAAGCGTAAACCCTTCAACTTCTACGTGGTCGTCATTATGTTTCACCACCCCTCGACGAGCTACAGTTAAGATACGAGCATGCAATTCATCAAACGAGAACGGCTTAACTAAATAATCATCAGCGCCTGACATTAAGCCTTCAACACGATCTTCTGGCTGCGATTTTGCCGATAAGATAATCACTTTTACATCATTACCCATTTTACGAATGCTTTTTAATAGCGTGATACCATCAACATTAGGAAGCATTAAATCTAAAATAATAAAGTCATACTCATTGGTAATTGCCATCGAGAGCCCTTTTGAACCGTCGCCAGTTTCATCAATAGTAAAACCAAGGTTACTCAGACCCACCACTAAGCTACGACGTAAATGTTCAGAGTCTTCTATTAGCAATATTTTCATTATTCAGTACCACTCTATTATTTTATATAATGATAGTAGCAAAAATGGGCTAACCATTCTCATGATTAACCCATTTCTTTATTTGAGGAACTCAATTCTAACTAGTTCGCCATAATGTCTAAACTATTGTCTTTCGCGCTAGTCTTCACACCATATAAGCCAAGTAGCGTATGAAACAAATTATCATGGGAAAAACCACCCGCTGCAGCTTTGCTGATAACACTGGCTTTATTTATGCCCTTTTGGTTCGCATAATCATCGCTCATCCAAATATAGAAAGGCACATGAGTTTGTTCTTTTGGCGCTATCATGTAAGGTGCTCCATGAAGGTATAACCCATTTTCACCTAACGATTCCCCGTGATCTGAAATGTATAGCATCACTACGTTATATTTATCAGAATACGTTTTTAGCTTTGCTATCGTCTGCGCAATTACATAGTCGGTATAAACTAATGTATTGTCATACACATTGGTGATCTCTTCATCACTGCAGTTTTCGATATCGCTACGATTACATGCGGGGGTAAATACCGCCATATTCTCAGGATAACGCTTCCAATACGTTGGGCCATGGCTACCAATCATATGCAGTGCGTACAGTTGGTCTCCTGTGGTATTTTGAATTCGCTCATCTAAGCCTTGTAATAACGCTTCATCATAACAACTTGAACCATTACAAAATTCATCTGAAGAGGTATCGCTAATCATCACTTTTTCAATGTTCTTGGCAACCGCTTTGTCACCACCATCGTTATCTATCCATACCGATTTGACACCAGCATGAGTCAACACGTCTAATACGTCATCTTGGTTATTGGCACGGTCTCTATTGTAATTAGTACGCACCATATTAGAAAACATACATGGTAAAGAGTGGGCTGTTGCTGTTCCGCACGAAGATACATTTTGAAAGGCAATTAAACCAAGATCTTTAGTGTATGGATTGGTTTCTCTTTCATATCCATTATAAGCACTGTTTTGCGCACGAGCAGTTTCACCAACTAACACTACCATTAGGGTCGGTTTACCGTTCTTCGCTGGAATTACCTCTGCATCTTCACCGATTGTGATGTAGTCCAAAGGTGCGGTTAGATATTCATTATTAATGTACTTAACCGTATTGAAAGCATCGGCAGGGTTAATCATTTTATTTAAATACGAGTTATTGCGACCAATCGAGGCATAGTCTTTAAAATAGAAAACAGAAATCAGCAGCAGCCCCACAATCGCAACACTCATTAATGCAGCACGATGAAATAGCTCTTTACCCCATGAAGCATTGCGGATCACTTTTACTTTTAATAGAAACAATGATGGAAGCACACCAAAGACAATAAAGTAACCGATAGAAGCCGAGCTTAAATAAGAGGAAGCTTCACCAACGTTGGTTTCAAAGATATTCTCGATCATCGCATAATCAAACATGGTGTTGTATTGCAACGCGGCATAAAACGCCATCGAAGAGGTGAGAGTCAAAATAATCACAATACCTTTGAACAAGTAAGGCACAGCAATCATTGAGAAAATAATAATAAAAGCACAAGTAAGAATCGCAGGTGTTAGAAACAGAAAAAGGCCATTACCTTGAGAAAGTAGATAAATCTTTTCATTAATTGGATAGTTAAATACCACGGCAAAATACAGGGACACCAAAGTAATCAGTGACACCATCTTCATGGTTATTTTTTGGCTTTTAAGTTTTGAAATCAAATTGGACAACACAAGCATACCTTCAGGCTCTTAGGGAATGAAGCGAGTGTCACACATCAAACTTAAGATTCACTGAAGATAAACTTATGATTCGCTGTGGTTCATTATTAATTTGAATACATTAATAATTTTGCGCAAACCTCTAATTTATCACCCATACTAAATGACTAAGACAAGTTAAACCGTCTTGGTCATAAGTGTAATAAATGGAGGTTAAATGCATAAAAAAGGACTTTGGATTGCACTACTAATGTTACCTAGTCTACTTTGGGTTTCACTCTCTTATGTGCCCGCTATTTGGTGGTTAGAAAACATTTTAGGTATACCAAGTATCATTGCTTTTGGTTACGCCTTTCTTTTTATTGTTTTATTATTGCGCCGCTATTACTTTTATTCTTTCTTAGCTTTGAGCTTATTCTTTGCTTGGCTCTATCAGTCCCCACAAGCGAGTTACTCAAACCAAAAGTGCCACAACCCTCTTGTTATAATTCAATATAATCTGTATTACACCAACCCTGATCTCACCCCCTTTTTAGACTATTTAAAAGATAATGATATTGATCTTGTCGTGCTTCAAGAAACAGCACCGTGGCATGGTGATCGACTTATGGAGTTAATAGATGAATACCCATATCAGTTTGGAGGAACGCCTGGTTTAGGCTATCCAAGCGGGCAAATGGTTATCAGTAAACAACCATTGAATTTAAGAGCACAAAATACACCAGCAGGTCATTACATGATCAGCGGTATATGGCAAAACAGTGAACATCGCCCTGTGAGTTTATATACCGCTCACCCGCCATCACCAAGAACCAAGCAACTTTGGCATGAAAGAAATGCACTCATCGGAAGTTTAGAGCGCCTAGCAGATTACTCCCCTTATACTGATACCTTAATTATTGGTGATTTCAATTTATCTGCAAATACACAACGCTTTAAACACGCTTACAAAGAATACCAAACAGCCCCTGTTCAAAGTTGGCCAAGAGAGATCAAAGGCATTCCTATCCCAACTTTTGCACAGATCGCCATTGACCATTTTTGGATAAGAAATTCTGAGGAACCCTCGTTGTTTATCTGTAAACGTGAAGCATTACCTCAGTTTTCAGGCTCTGATCATAGTGCGGTGGTGACCTATCTTTCGACTAAATCAAAACCAAACTAATTACTTGGTATTTCCTTCTCCGCCCACTTATATAAAGCAATCATTAGTAAAGAAAGAACAAAACAAGCAATAAACAGAGGGGTTGCACCACCAAGTTGAATAAGCACTCCACCAACGAGTGGAGCAAGTGCAAAACCTAGTCCATAAATAGCTGCGGCACCAAAGTAACTACCTCGTAAATGTTTCGGGGCTAATTGATCTATTTGCACATTCAAAGTTGGAAAAGCAATTACCTCCCCTACACTTAAAATAAAACATGCCATCAACCAGCCTTCTGGAAAATCAACCGGTACCATTAAAAAACCAATTTGAGCTAGTGCCATCATCACCATACCAATCCGAGTGCGTGTAAATAATGGTACATTTTCAAGTAACTTGAGCATTGGGAATTGCAACACCACAATCGTTAATGTATTCACTAACACCAAGCCACTAATAAACTTAGCCGCATCGACAATATCGGTACGAACAATAACTTGGGGAATAGACGATTCATACTGGCCATACACAAACATCATGATTAAGTTCGCTGCAATTAGCTTAATAAAGAGTTTATCTTTACTAATAATACGCATCGTTGATAAAAACGATGTTACATCACTTGTACTTTTAGACAGTAATGTTTCACTATTACTTCTAGCAAAAGAGAGAAACAAAAAAAGGCCGAAAGCTAAATAGGTAATCCCCGTAACTAAGAACAGTACTTTAGGATGAGCTAAGCCTAGAGTAATACCAATTAAAGGGCCAATAGCCCCACCTACATTAATCAAGAAATAACGAACATTAAGCGCGAGCTCTCTGTCTTTGTCATCATCTAGATTATCTCCAATCACCGCCTTTGCAGGGGCTTCTATCATAGGTCGCATTAAGCCGCACATACCGACTAAAACAAATAACTGAAAAATAGAGTTCGCAACACCAATCCCTGAATACGAAAACGCCGCAATAATACAGCCAGAAACCATCACCCACTTACGGCCAAATTTATCAGATAACCAACCAGAATATAGCCCAGTAAATGACCCCACCACTGCTGAGCCAGCTAAAATAGCCCCTACCGTTACTGCGCTCGCATTAAAATCTTGATAGAGAATGACAATAAGAAAGGGCCAAGCCATAAAATACGTAGTTCGCGCTAAAAGAGTTCCAACCAATACTGTCCAGATAATATGATTAAAACGAGAAAGACGGTCCCACTGTAATACGCTTCCACTTTCTTCCGTTTCTTCTACGCCACTATTTCCATCCGCTGTTTTTGTCTCTTCCATACTCCCTCCTTGGGATCTGCTATCTAGCCATTTTTTATTATTTTCCTTTGTTTAAAAAGTATACCGATTAACCTTAAATTTATAAGAGTGTAAATCTCTTAAGTTTGCTTTTATTTTTAATGAAACCAGTCTATTACACTGCCTTGTGTCTTATTTCTAAAATCCTTACTTATGTTAAGGTTTATTTAACCTAATATATTGAATTATTAAACTTACTAAACAGAATAAAAGTGATATCTTTGCTTCATCTATGCCTACGAATAATAAACATGACTTTTAATAAATCCCATTTACAACATTATTTTCCTTTTTATCTTGCTGCACTATTAACGCTCACCCCTTGGGTTAGTTCACCAACCGCTTTAGTTATGGGTTTTGCTCTAGCTAGTTTTGGTTTTGTACCTACAACCTTTGCATTGGGAAAAGTCACTAAAAAATTGTTAGCTTACTCCATTGTTGGTTTAGGGTTTGGTATTCAATTAAATGAAGCCATTGAAGCGACTTCAAATGGAATTGGCATTATTTTATCAACCATTGTGGGTACACTCGTTCTAGGTTGGATACTGGCACGATTGATGAAATTGGATAAAGTGACAGGCCATTTGATCGCATCGGGTACTGCTATTTGTGGCGGTAGCGCTATTGCTGCGGTAGCCCCTGCGATTAATGCCGATGAAGAATCTACAGGTCTTGCTTTAGCTACGGTATTTGTATTGAACTCAATTGCACTATTCATTTTCCCTGTCATTGGTCATGCATTAGAGCTAAGCCAACACGCCTTTGGTACTTGGGCAGCTATTGCGATTCACGATACTTCATCTGTGGTTGGTGCCGCTTCTGCATACGGTGAAGAGGCGTTAAAAACCGCAACAACGCTTAAATTAGCACGTGCATTATGGATTGTTCCTGTTGCCTTTATTAGTGCCCTACTCTTTCGTAGCAACAGTAAAAAAATCACGATCCCTTACTTTATCCTTTTCTACTGCTTAGCTATTTTAATTAGTGATAACTTACCGCAATTTAGCCTGATCTATAGTGGTATTTTTGATGTATCGAAAAAGCTCTTAGTTCTGTGCTTATTCTTTATTGGCTGTGGTATTTCGATTGAAAAAATCAAAGCAGCGGGCGCAAAACCGTTGATCTTTGGTGTTAGCTTGTGGGTTGTGATATCAACAACCTCTCTGTTTTATATTATGAATTACGCTTCATAATTAAACCTTCATATAAACAGCTAACTTTAGCCAAGTTGTTAGGGTTAGCTTCCATTCGTTGATAATGTGAAATAGTCTTTTTTAGATACTCTTGATGATCGCTATCTGATAAATTCCACATATCGTCCCCAACAGGCGTAATCGGTTTTTCTGCTTGATTACTCATATGCAGCACTTCATAAAAGCGTTTGTTCTCTTTAACTAATGTTTCTGATATCAGACCAAAGCCCATCTCTATCAACTCACACCTAACCATATAGTTATGTAATACAGGACAAAGAATAAACTCCAGCTCAATATCACTATTACGTGTCTGAATAGAACGCACCAACTCAATCAACAAGTCCCCACCAACGCCTGCAATAATAATTAGGTTCTTTTTCCCTTTTATTAACGGTAGTTTCGCTACATCCATACAATGTACTTGCCACTGAGACTGAATTGCCGATGCGTGTTTTTGAAGCTGACTTTCAAGATCAACCATCAACTCATCCACGACATCAACAAAGTGGATCACACTCTTAGGTTGTGAGCTCAGCAAAGCAACACCTAATTGGCCATGATCACAACAGCAATCCCAAATATGATCATAGTGAGCAATAACTTTATTTTTTATGGTATCTAAACGAGAACTTAACTTCATTAGCCTGTATCAGTAGTGAAAATCAGCCACAGTATATAGTATTTTTTTCATAAAATTCAGGTAAGCTACCAGATAGAATTTTTAATCCAATGGTAACTATGATGTATAAACTGATCGCACTGGATATGGATGGCACTCTGCTTAATTCAGATAAACAAATCTCAGCTGAAAACAAAGCGGCAATTGCTGCAGCTCGTGAAAAAGGCGTTGTGGTTGTATTGGCTTCAGGTCGCCCATTAAATGGCATGAAACCACAGCTACAAGAACTAGGCATGACCACTGAGGACGACTATGTTCTTAGCTATAACGCTTCATTAGTTCAAAAAGCAAAAAGTGAAGAAGTGATCCGCAGCCAAATCATTACTGGTTCTGATGCAAAAGCCATTGCTAAACTGGCTAAAAAGCTTGGGGTTCATATCCATGCTTTCTCTCAAGAAAAAGGCTTAATTACACCAGAATCAAGCTATTACACTGAGCATGAATCTAGCATCACTGGTATGCCAATCACCGTGATTGATTTTGAAGAACTGGCCGATGACGAGCAGATCTTAAAAGCAATGATGATTGATGAAGAAGAATTACTTTCAGCAGCTATCAAGCAACTGCCAGCAGAACTATATGAGCAATTTACGATTGTACAAAGTGCGCCTTTCTTCTTGGAGTTTTTAAACCCAAACAGCAATAAAGGCGTCGGTGTAAAAGCACTGGCGGATCATCTTGGTATTAGTGCAGATGAAGTTATCTGTATGGGCGATGCTGGCAATGACTGGCATATGATCAAATACGCTGGCCTTGGCGTTGCAATGGCAAATGCGACCGATGATATCAAAGAAATTGCGAACCATATTACCGTTAGCAATAATGATCACGGCGTCGCTAAAGTGATTGAAGAGTTTGTACTGAACGCTTAATCATTCACGTTATATTGATAACTCAACATACCTAACAAATAAAACCCCAGAGCATTTTCACACTCTGGGTTTTTTATTTAATATCAAACCAATCTGTTATAGTCTGCTTTATTTTACTCTAAATCATTAAGCTTCTGACTCAACCAGTTTGCCCTCTTGATCATCACCGTTTTTCTTCTTCAGTGAAATCAGGATAAGTGAACACACCATACCAAGTACCGCTACCGTTAAACCAATACCAAAGATCATTTGATAGGCTTCAATCGCAGGGTAAGTATCGATAATCCAACCATTTAATGCGTAAGCCCAGAACACAGAAGCGTAAGCTGCAAACGAACCTACACTCATGGCAGAGCCGCTGTAATCTTTTGGTACTCCAGCTTCTGCTACTGGCGCTAAAATGATACCTTTTGCTAAGAAGATACTGAATGAGAAGCACATTAGTAGCACCATGTTCATCATTAACATACCTTCGGTTTTAGGTAGCGCGATAGTCACACCTAAACACACCGCAGTTAAGCCTAGAGCAAAGAACATCATTTTTATCGACGATTTAAATACGAAATCGGCAATCGAACCCGCAACCAAACCAGCAACTACACCCATTGCACCAGTATTAATAATACCGAAGATAGCCGCTTGTGCTGTCGATAAACCAAATACCGCTTGTAGATAAGGAACCGTGTAAATCAGAGTGATGTAAATCCAATATACCGTTAGCGACGTAATCGCAGCTAACCATACTGTTGGCATTTTCAATACATGAAGCAGACCTTTCAACGCTTCTTTGTTCTTACTTTCACCTTGTTTGATTTCCATGTGGTTATCTGGCACAAATTTCCATACACAGAAAATCATAGGCAGGATTAATAACGTATAGAAAACAATCGCGCCTTGGAATACAAGAATAGAGCCGCCCACCAGTGCCATAATACCAACGATCACCGCATTCATACTCATTTCAGCTGCGCGTCGCACAGACTCTAACAAACCAAACGCCATGCCTTTGTTTTTATCGCCTGACATTAATGTCACACCATTCACAACCGCAGGCCAGAATGCCGCATCAACTAAGCCCCAAAGCCCAGCAATCACAACCAGTACACTAAAGCCGGGTTCTAAGAAAATGATCCCCATCATACTTAAAAAACGTATTGCTAAACTGGTCATTAAAATGGATTTTACAGAAAAACGGTTGTTGACCCAGCCAGCAGGAATATAGAAGAACATTGCCGAACCAATCAGCGTAAACAAGATCCCCATTTGGGTATTGTCTATTTGAAGTACTTCTAAAAGTAAATTGTAGAATGTGCCTTTAAATGCCTCAAAAGCAGAGTAAATGATCTGTCCTGACATCACGACTGAGAAGAAGCCAAATAGTTGGTTTCGACTGGTAAACCCTATTTTTTCAAATAAGTTCATAGCGGGTATCCTTTCACGTTATTGTTTTTAATATTGTAATTATTATTTTCTAGCTTTGTATTTCGATGGAAATTGATGTGCTATATCAGTACAAATACCATCAACTCCCCAATTAAACAGTTCGTTTGCACGAGCTAAATCATTCACAGTCCAAACATTGACTTTAATGCCTGATGCTTTGAATTTTTGTACCATTTCACGAGTCAAACCTTTCTCTTCAGGGTGAATATAATCGGCTTCACACCATTCAATAATTGAATTCCAGTCATCCCATAAGTTATGGCTTTCAAACAAACACGCAATTTTAGTTTGAGGGCTTTTGCGCTTAAACTCTGATAGTACAAGGTGGTTAAAACTTGAAATAATCAGCTCTCTCTCTGGGGCTAATTCTTTAAGAGCAATGATCAAATTATCAATTAATAAATGGCTCAACTTCGCACTTGCTGAACATGACTTAATCTCAATATTTAAGTTAAGTTCTTTTTCGTTTGCCATTGCGATTAATTGTTGAACTGTAGGTAAACGCTCATCAATATAATCATCACTAAACCAACTACCTGCATCAATAGAAGACAAATCAGCATTGCTAATGTCACATAAGCGACCACTTTTATCAGTGCAGCGATCTAATGTATCATCATGAGAAATAATCACTGTGCCATCTTGTAGAATATCAACATCACATTCAAACCACTGAACACCATGATCTTTACATAATGAAAAAGCGGAAAGTGTATTTTCAGGTGCCAGGGAAGACATTCCACGATGCGCTATTAGTGTTTTCATTGTTTAACCTATTTTACGTGTTAGAAGATATGAGGATAATAACCTTAAGAACATTTCATAAATGTGACACAAACAAACAAAATGAGCATTCGAGCGCTCGATTGTGAACTTATTTGTTTTTTTGTCGAGTGCGTAACATTATATAAATAAAAACACACTCTATATGATTAATTATTAAACGATTACAACCATGCTATACTATTTGGGTAATCAAGATGATGGGAAGGAACTAGGAGATTACCTAAAAGCAAACTAAAGAATTAACCTAAAGCCATGCAATTTTCTAAAGACTTGATTTATGGTACAATACCCCATTAATTAAAACGTTATGTAATAAAAAGCAGGCTACTTAAAAATGCAAACCAAAAAAAGTTTGGCTACTGAGATAATATTCTATTTATCTATCATTACTTTAACGTTATTGAGCATGCGACTGTCTGTTTTTTTTGCATCCGATATTGATCGTGTTCATGTTATCTCATTCACATCAGCATTTGTTGTCGCTGCTTTAATCCGCTATGGATTTAAAGTCGTTCCAAGCATTATTGTGGCCTTGTTATATCACTATATCTTTATTTCCGAACGACCTTTACATATAGCAGCCACCTTCTCTTTCTTTTTGCCCTTATCAAACTACGTCTTTGTTACCTTATATCAGCTTATTAATACACGTTTAAATCATGAAGATTACATGTTAAGAGCTTCTTTCTACACTGTAGTTATTGGTCTCTTCCTACCTCTAATTAACACACTCTCAATGATTTTTATCAGTGATATACTAGGCTACCCATTTATCGGTAGACCTAACTTCCTCTCTTACTCTGTGTTGGCAGGCGCAATTTCACAACTACTTTTAACGCCTCTTTTTTATCTTCTATTTAGTTGTATAAATCCTAAACTTAGAAAGAGATATCTAACGGTTGATAGAGCAATGAAGAAGGATGCAGTAAAAACACCTTTACATTATTCATGGGTGTTCAGCTGCACAGTATTATTGATAAGTATATTTCTCACCAAAAATTTAATGACAATTAATACACTTTCTTTATTAATCGTTCCAATTGTTGCCCTCGGTGTTGGTCGATTTGGAATAATTGAACCTTATATTATAACTATAATTAGTTGCCTTTTGGCTACTCACAATGGAATATCAAGTATTAATTCACAATTAATTAGTGAAGAAACTTTTTATAGTATGATAACGGTACTTTTCTCCATTGTTACATTTATTTTATTACTTATCGTTCAAGCTATTAAGAACCATTACACTCTTGAGAACACCATACAAAAAGAACGTTTAGATCCATATACAGGGTTACTATCAATGTCACAATTTAAAAGTGACATTGAGAATAATCATGGTAATACGGTTCTATTTATTGATATTCACGAGATGGTTAACAAATTAAAAGCTTTAGGTTTTGAAGGTAAAATACACTTAATTAAACGCTTGGCAAAATTTATAACCTTACTAATGAAAAATAAAGGAAAGGCTTATTTACCTCCTTTTTCACAGGGGCTTTTATATGTATTCCCTACCGGTAACACATCTAAACTGGATATCAATACACTTGTAAATTCTCTTCATCTATTTAAGTTTAAATGGAAGAATGAGACTTTTAATCTAATCAGCCATAAAATAATTTGCACCAAACTTGATAAGAATATTGATATAAACCTTACATTATCAAGTCTTTGTACACCATCAGAGACTCATACTCACGGTAGTGATATTAATTGGATTAGCATAGATGAAAATGAAGATCATAAACTAAATAAATTAAGCCGCATACAAATGGCATTTAAAGAAAATAAATTTGTTCTCGTGTGTCAGCCTTATCTAAACCTAAATAACTCGACAGCACCTGCATATTTTGAAGTCCTTATTCGCTTATCCCAAGACAAAAAAAGTAAAGCTAATTTAACACCAGCGGAGTTTTTCCCATCAATTACTGAGTTTGGGTTAGAAACAGAACTTGACCGATGGGTAATAAAAGAGACATTTAAAACGTTAAACGAATTTATTTCTCATTGGGATTCACTGGGTCGGTGCTCAATAAATTTAACAGCACAAGCATTAAACACACATTCAATCGCTCCGTTTATTTTAACAGAGGCAAAAAAATATAATATTGACCTAAGTAAAATATGCTTTGAAATAACAGAAAGTAGTGCAATAAACAATGAAGAAGCCGCTTTTACCACTATTCAGAAATTAAGAGAATATGGATGTAAAATTGCGTTAGATGATTTTGGAACAGGGTATGCTAGCTTTGACTATTTACGTCGACTTCCTATTGATATATTGAAAATTGATGGATCTTTTGTTCGTAATATAACACAAAGTAATATTGACAATACGATAGTAAAAGCAATGAGTCAGGTTGCTCAAGGTATGAAGTTAGCTACGGTTGCTGAGTTTGTTGAGTCCGAAGAACATATTCCTCTGCTGCGTGAAGCTGGTATAGATTACGCCCAAGGCTATGCTATCGCTAAACCATTAAGCTTAATCGACTATCTAAAAGAGCATCATTCAAATCTTAAAGTTATACCTAGTAAGGAGAAATAATGTCAATTATTCTTGGGGTCTAGGAAGCTGTTGATTATCAGTAAATAACCAACTGCCCTAGCTAACTTAGATAGATAATAAAGACAGTTACATAATAAAAACGATAGCCTTAACCTTCTCTGAACTGTTATTGCTAAATAATAATTCTGATTCTTGAGTTATTTTAAGCCCATCACCAGAGTTTAGATCCGTCTTACCGACCGATAATTCATCATTAATACTTTGTACAAAGACCTTATTACTTAACTCGATAGAAAGTGATTGCTGAGTATTTGGTTCTAAAATAAGTTGTTTTATAACTGCATCTTGTTTAATTAAAAATGAATCTCCACTAGCTGTTGGCGTTGCTATATCTACAAAGCCTTGCTCTTGAGGGAAAGGTTTCTGTTGATAGCTCGGCTCACCATTAAATACATTTGGTTGTAGCCAGATTTGCAATAAATGCAATTCTTCATTTGAAGAGGGATTAAACTCACTATGTTGAACCCCTGCCCCTGCCGACATCAGCTGATATTCACCAGCTACAAGTTTCTCACTTTGTCCCATACTGTCTTTGTGAGCAATTGCACCTGACAACACAACGGTTAAGATTTCCATATTTTCATGACCATGGGTTGCAAAGCCACCTTCAGGCTTAACTCGATCTTCATTAATCACTCGTAAAGGACCAAAACCCATGTGACTCACATCATAGTAGTGACCAAAGGAGAAGGTATGTTTTGCATTCAACCAGCCAAAATTTGCACTACCACGCTCATTCGCTTTTCTTAATTCAAACATCTTCTTCCCCTTTGTCTACTACCCATAACTAACTGAAAGTTACTTTTGTACAGATAGTCGAGCTGCTAACCAACTATCTACAGCCACTTTACCACCACCAGATAACATCAAAGAAACACTCGCTGCCAATAGTGCTAAACCAAACTCATAACCACCATTAGACATAAACAATCCATTAGGTAAGTGAACGCTTACAATCGCAATCAACATAGTAAACGCCAATACAAAGGCCGATGGTCGAGTCAATAAACCAAGAATAATAAATAGGCCACCAAAAAACTCAGCACTGCCTGCTAAAAATGCCATTGCAACACCCGGTGCTAGTCCAATAGATTCAAAGAATTGTCCAGTGCCAGCTAAACCATAACCACCAAACCACGCAAATAGTTTTTGAGCACCATGTGCCATGAAGATAATACCAACAGGAATACGAAGTGCTAATGTGTTAAAACCTGCATTTGAAGCTAGTAGTTGCTCAATTTTCTGTTTCATTTTATTTCCTTACCAAAATTCAATGTAAGAGGAGTTCCCTCTGTCGTTGCTAATCAGTATAGATAATCCGTTCATAAAGAAAATTGGAAGTATTTGAGCTTATAGTTCAATTTTTTTGAATATATAAATAGGCATGGTAGGGTAAGAGGTCTAGAATTCATCCTATTCTGTCATATTACAAATCAATACATCTACAATAAGGAATATCATGCAATCACCCATCACGCTTGATGCACTAAGAGCATTAGATGCCATTGATAGAAAAGGCAGTTTTGCAGCTGCAGCTAAATCCTTGTTTAAAGTCCCTTCCGCACTCACTTATACCATTAAAAAGCTCGAAGATGACCTTAATGTGGTTTTATTTGATCGCTCAAAACAGAAAGCCCAACTGACCTCTGCAGGTAAGTTGATTCTAGAGCAAGGGCGAGAAATATTAATTGCAACTGATAGACTTGAGTCCGCAGTAAAAGAGCTAGATTCGGGGTGGGAAAGAGAGATCACCATTTCACGAGATACAATAGTTCCATTAAATCCTTTGCTTGATACTCTAAATGAGTTCAATAAATTAGAACATGGTACTAGTATCACAATTTCAGAAGAATCTCTGAGTGGTGGTTGGGATGCATTGCACAGTAATCGAGCAGATATTGCCATTGGTGTTTCAGATGACTTACCTAAAGGCGAGTATCAAATCACAGAGATTGGTCGTGTGAACTTTCTTTTTGCCGTTGCACAACACCATCCACTAGCTCAACTTAAGCGTCCTATCGAAGCAAGTGATTTATTGCAGTACCCTTCATTAATAGTCTCTGATTCCTCTATTTTATTACCGACTAGAGACACTGGGTTATTTAAAAGTAAACGTCGTATTCGATTCCAAACCATGCAAGCAAAAATCCAAGCACAACTGGCTGGCGTTGGGGTTGGTTTTTTGCCTAGACATTTAATCCAACCCTATTTAGATTCAAGAGAATTAATCGAGAAAGAGTGTACAGTGGCAAGAGTCAATCCTCCTTTATTTATTGCTTGGCATAAAGATAACAAAGGAAATGCATGTGCATGGTTCACTCAAGCATTAGCGCATAAAAAATGGTTAACATAAATAAATACGCACATACAAAATCACAAAGCTAGCCTAGAAACTACTTATTTTTTCAGGTAATACGCTCTTTTATATTGGTACATTAGCTCATCAGATACACGAAACATATCAATAAGTTCCGTGCTATCTGAGCATGACCAACCAATAGAATAATGCGCTAGATAAGCTTCACCTCTATTATCTAAATACTTCAAATTTTGTTGGTTTTTTTGTAACTGTTCAAAGAATAGTTCACACTCTTTTGTTGTCGTATTTTTGGCTAATAATGCAAATTCATCACCGCCAATACGATAAAACTTCATATTATTAAGTAATAAATTAGAAATATTATTGCCCGTCACTCTAATTAGCTCATCACCTAAATAGTGTCCGTGCTTATCATTGATGGCTTTTAATCCATTCACATCAAAGATAAATAAACCAAAATTCCAATTGACTTCAGAATCTCTAAAGCGCTTTTGGAAGCTCAGTAAATCTTCATTAAATGCTTTTCTGTTTCCACATGATAATAAAGAATCAGTTCTAGCGATATCAGCAAGCTCTAACCAAGAAGAGAGTTGCTTAACAAAAAGCTCAAACACAAGCACTTGTTCTTCAAGCTCAGGGGTTGATACAAAGCGTAAACTTGCTAATAATTTATCTTCACTTGAGTTGATTTGAATACCTAAATGCTCACCTAATGGCGCAAATCGTAGCGCCCACTCAGTGTGAGGGAAAAGTTGAGATAATTGCAGCTCTACTGTATGAGGGACCTCATGAAAATCAAGAGATTTATACTCAGTGCCAAACTCAATAACCGCAGCTAAATTGTTCTTATTTAACTCTTCACGAAATAGCGCATCACGAATTAATGAGGTTTGTTTTTTAACTTGTATTTCAAGCTCTTGATTAAAGTTGGATAGCTTCTCATTATTTAATTCAATTAAACCTTTAGATGCATTCAATTCGGTATTTTTTGACTTCAATTCAAAAAGTTGACTCTGAATTGTTATGCTCATTTTATTTAACACTACAGCCATTCGATCAAATTCAGTAAATTGGTATTTTTTTCTTTCGGTGATTTATTTAAAGCATAAGCAACTATTGTATCTTGCATTTCAAAAAGCTCTCTAGAGAGCCAACGGCTGATCCCCATAGCAATAAACAATACGGTAATAAATGTCCAACCGATAACACTAAATAGAGCAACTAGTGTTGATTTCATCTCTTTCAAACGAGCAATATCAGAAAATTGATAGGAAATATCTAGTTTTAATGGTGATGAGAAAAATGGATTATTTAAAATAAACAATCGGTCTAATGCATCATTATTGTCTGTAATAATATCATCTCTATCCGTCACCGAACTCCTTATCAAGCTAGAACCAATATGTTGATTAACATTAAAACTTTCATCCTGTAACAGAAAGTGTTGAAAGTGCTTTTCAATAGTATCAAATGAAATTAGCACGACTACATAACCAGAAGCCCGATATCGCCCCGCACCTTCTAAATTATACGCCAACATCGGGGTGACCAAAGCGACACCACGTGAAGACGACATTCCTTTTATTAGATTGGGTTCAGTATAAAACCGAGCTTCAGTTAATCCTTTCTCATAAATTGATTTATCTTTGCTAATCTCTTTTAATAACTGACTATTTTCAAAATGATATGGACGGCCATATAGGTCATACAATGGCTCCCAATCATCATTTAATATATAGACACTATTAACCAAATTAGATAACTCACTAAATCGAGTAAGGTTATGCGTAACAACACTAGAATAAAGAATATTTTCAAGTGCTTGGATATTAAACCTATCACGCGAAAGCCAATTCAAACTCTGCTGAATCCGATCAAATTCAGTTACAATTTCCTGTGCTATTGTCGATACAGCATTTTGAACCTGTTGCTCTTTTTGATCTAATAATGTTTGACCGATACTATTGGTTAAAAAGTGACTAATAAATAGCAATGGGGCTAATGCTGTAAATAATAGTACGTAAGTAAATACTTTACGTAGACTTAAAAATGGGCGAGAAATCATTGCTCCTCCACCTTCTTAGAAAATCGTTCTATTAAGTTTTCGATATATTTCATAGTCTGCTCTTCAGGCATTCCATCTACATGACGTGCGGCCCCCCTTGCTAGAGCTTCCCAAATAAAAGATACTCGTAAGCTTGTAGGCATCGGTTGGGACAGAAGGTACTGCTGGTAAACTAAATACATAATATTTTTATCCGGAGATATTGATGCTCGGTTTACTTCAACAGAAGCTGAGATATATTGATGCTCATTAATAAGTAGCGTTAAAAATTCCTTATCTTGAGCCAATTCAATTAACTGTTGGATCATTTCTCTTTTGTCTGGATTTTGATAGCCTGCTTTAGTCATTATCAAAATTTTACCTCCTGATAATGATTTCATTGGTTTACCTTTATAGCTAGGTAAAGAAATAACTCCAAGATCATCACCAAAGACATCAAGTAAATCACTAACAGCCCAATCACCATCAATTAAATATGACGCTTGCCCATCAATAAATCGCTGACGGCTACAGCTGCTATCACAATTTGTACCAATATGGTTAAGGTTGGCAAAATCATAAAATAATCGTAATGCATCGACACTTCTTTCATCATCAAATTTAATCTGATCAAGAGGAATGTCAGGATGAAATAGACTAAAAAATGCCGAGAAATAATACATATTTCTCACACTAAAAGTAATGTGTGTTTTTGTTGGTTCTTGCTCTGATAGTAACTGTAGCTGTTCCCACTGAGTGATTGGTGTTTTGATGTTATTTTTATCATAAAATAACATCAAATGATTACCCAGAAACAGAGGCAAGCCCATATATTCATTGTCAACAATAGCACTTTGTTTTGCAGCATCTTCCAGCTGTTTTATGTTAATCCAGTGTTCTGGAATTGGCTTCAATCCTATAAATTCATGTAGTCCTAAAAAATCAGAAGGTACCCATGCAACATCTGGCATATAATTTTTAGAACGCGAGGCCAGTAACAGCTCCGCCTTCATTTCATCAATAGAAAACTTGCGGACGATTAATTGGTTCCCCGTTTTCGCTTCAAACTCTTGAGCTAATTTAGTATCGACGTTGTCACCAAAAGCACTCCAAAATTCAAGCACTTTTGCTTCAGACATCAGCGGGCTAAGAAACATCATAAATACAAAAAATCTACGCATAATAATTGAATATCTATTGAAATTAATAATAATTAAACAGCATGAAAGTCTGTTATGTCGAAACGATAATTATAACAGATAAAGCTAGAAGCAATGGTGTAGATTCATTAATTGGCAAGAAATTGACGAGAATTTATATAGTATAATTGATTATTGTGAAGTCATAGAATCAAGTAATACTGAGATTATTCATTGAATCAATTATGCAGGAAAGTAGCTTGAGTGCATGGCTAGTGATTATTGGTATTGATACAGCCCATGAACATGGCATTCACAGGCTGATAATTTATTTATATACTATGTGTTAGGTTAATACTTAAAGCGCTCAATCTGTCCAACCATGGTATTACCTACTTCAATCAAGTTCTCAATCGAATGTTCAAGCTGCTGACTGTCTTGCTCTAATTCATTCGCCCCATTACGTAAATGATTCATATCCGAACTTACATTCGCAGTTACATTCGATTGCTCTTCACAGGCACTTGAAATCACCATAATCATGTCATTAATACTCGTGATTTCCAGGGCTATGTGATCAAGCGCTGATCCAGTTTGCTCTGATTTTTCAATCGTTTCAGACACCATATTTTTACTGGTTTGCGTCGCTTGAAAAGAAGCTTCAGCTTGAGTCTGTAATTTAATAATAATGGTTTCAATCTCTCGCGTAGAGTCATGTGTTTTACTTGCTAGTGCACGAACTTCATCAGCAACCACTGCAAACCCACGACCAGTCTCGCCCGCTCGTGCTGCTTCAATCGCTGCATTTAATGCTAATAAATTCGTTTGCTCTGCAATGCCTTTAATAACATCTAAAACACTACCAATATTATCACTGGTCTCTTTTAAATGTGATACTTCATTTGCAGTATGCTCTAAGTTAGAAACTAACGCGTTGATATTATCAATACTTGCTTTAATTGCGGTGCGGCTTTCAGCAGTAACACTACACGCTTTCGTAGCCTTAATAAGTGTTGATTCAGTGCTATTGGCAATCTCTTGAGTTGCAATATCCAACTGCTCAATATTGGTCACTGATGACGTTGTTAAGTCCATTTGTGTGTTAGTACTTACTAATGTTTTATCTTTAATTCCAGCAACGGTTGAAGAGACGTCTTTAAGCGTCAAGGCTGCCACAGACATATCTTTAATTATCGCTTGAACGGTATAGATAAAACCATTAAAACTGCCTGCAAGTTGCCCAATTTCATCTTCAGATTTCACAGGAATACGAGCAGTTAAGTTACCACCACCACCCGCGATATCTGCTAGTACATCTTTCACTTCGTTCAGTGGTGTTAATACTAATTTTTGTAATAACACGATAATAGATATCGCCATCAATATTGCAAGTAATAACACGGTAAATAAAGTCTGATTGAATGTTTGAACCAAACCGTCGGTTATAGGTTGTGTGGTTAACTCCATTTCAACAGAACCAATTTTTTCTCCATTCCAAACTAAATCAACCAACAGGTTATCATCACTTTTTTTATTAGAAGAAAATTGTGCTAACACTTGATTACGCTGATCAACAACTTTAATTGCCGTGATTACCGGATCTTTTTTGAATGATTCTATAATAGCTTGCGACACCGTACTATCATACACAAATACAGGTTCTTGTAAGATAACGTGCATTTGCTCTTTAAGCTCTGCCTTATGAGAATCATATTCTGCTGTAAGTAACGTATTATTTCGATACTGTATTGTTGCGGTCACTAATGAGGCGATGATCACCATCACAATGATTAATGAAGTTAAAATTTTAGCGGTAATTGTTTTCATTTTATTGCCCTGAAATTGGATCAAACCAATATAAAGAAGGAATTGATTTGGTACTTTCTGTTAAATCTGGATTATTTAAATCAAAAATAACGCGATCGGATAACCCACCAAGAGTCATTGCTTCACGTACTTCGTGGTCAGCAAAGAAAATAGTTTGGAAAGTACCATCGTTATACATTTCAGTGAATATTTGACTAATATGCTCTGCTAGTTCTGAATTAGATTTTTTGGTAAAGAGGTAATAAGGCATCTTGTAACGCAGCATCACGTTAGTATCAACCACCAAATTATATTGAGACTGGGTTTTCACTTCACGGAAAGGTTCAAACACACCACGTGGAAAGTAATCACAGCGATCGCCCTCTAGCATCGGGAACATATTTGGGTACTTTAAACTTTTAGCAACCGTCAAACCATTCGCTTCAAGAATAGTGGTATCTGGCCATGCTTTGCCCTGACAAGGTACATATTGAACAAATTGAGACCACGTGTTTACATTGTTAAACATGGATGATTTATTACGTTCGACAATAGGTAAACGCATCCCTAATAAACCACGATAAATAGGAAAATAAATCGCTTTCATCTCTTGTTCAAACTGGCTTGTCGTTCCTGACCATGCGATATCAATATGGCCAAGATCTAAGTCGGCAGTCATTTTAGTAATTGGTGGGTCACCCGCGTCACCATAATAAAAATGCACATTGTCATAAATATCACTGCGGCTAACCATTTCTTTAACTAAGGTAATCGCTAACTTATCATCGCTAGGTTTTCCTGGAATATTGAGGGTTTTCGCGTTGGCACACACACTAAAAACACTGAGGCTTATCGCGAAAAAATAATTACGCATGTTATCTCAAATTCGAATTAATAATGTACACCATTCTATTACTTTTATTATCAATAATCTATTTTATATTATGTTACTCACTAATATAAACGACTCTATACCTTAAGAAGAACACATGAATAAAATAGCCAATCAATTGAAGTGATTTCAACGACTCTCTTATTTTATCTTTGCAAAACTCATCACTAAATCTGCCACGGTTTTGGCTTGGCATTTTTTCATCAAACTTGAACGATGCACTTCTATAGTTCGTACTGCAACGCATAATTTATCAGCAATTTGTTGATTACGCTGGCCTTTCACGATGAGTTTTAAAATCTCCATTTCTCTTTCTGTTAGCGCATCAAACTGTCTTTTATTTGCTTGATACTCATACATGGTTAAAGAATGCGTTATCGCTTTATGAATCGCCAAAGCCAATTTTTCGCCATCCACTGGCTTTTGAAAGAAATCAACCGCACCTAACTTCAACGCATCAACGGCCATAGGGACATCACCATGACCAGTTAAGAAGATAATCGACAATGGGCTCTGTTGTTGGTTTAATCGTAGTTGAACCTCTTGGCCTCTCAATATCGGCATTCGACTATCAAGCACCACACAGCCAGGTTGTGATAAATCCACTCCATCAATAAACGCCTGTCCATCTTCAAAAGTAGTCACGTTAAAATCATGGCCTTCTAGCATAAACACTAATGAGTCTCGAACTGATTCATCGTCGTCAACCACATAGACTGGCACATTTATTTTTGACATGATTTACTCCCTTTTAACTTCACTGGCAACTAATGCGCGCTATTATGACCTGTTATTGGCAAGGTTACTGTGACTTGGCAGCCTTGTGGCTGAGCAGATTGTAATAAAAAAGTTCCATTATGGTCTTCAATCACATCACGACAGATTGCTAAGCCTAACCCTAATCCATTCTCTTTAGTTGTGACAAAGGCCTTTGATAACGGTTGATTATTATCAACTAATCCAATGCCATTATCTCGAATGACTATCTTAATATTCTGCTCACTCATGGTTGTCTCTATCCAGATCTTATGAGCGAGAGTACCCTCTTTTTCTTCCCACTGTAAACAGGCATCTGCCGCATTATTTAACACATTTAATAATACTTGTTGTAAGCCGACAGCATCACCCCAATATGGGTAACTCTGCTGTTCATTATCTTGTATTATTTGAATCTCTTTCTTTTTAAAATCATAATCAAGCAGCAATAACGTATCTGAGATAATGTCTTTAATATCACACTCAGATTTAGCGATGACACGTTTATTGATTAAAGCTCTTAAGCGCTGAATAATGCTGTCTGCACGTATCACTTGCTGCTCGATTTTCTCTAATACTGGGACTAATTCTTGTGCCTCTTTCCCTTTTTTTATTCGCAATAATCCACCTTGGCTGTAATTGCGAATCGCGGCTAAAGGTTGGTTAATTTCATGCGCTAAGCTGCTGCCTAATTCCCCGACAATGGCCACCCTCTGTGCATGCTCTAGCATGGTGTTTTTTTCTTTTAACGAGTTAAGTGTATTCTCTAATTCTCGCTTACTTTGACTAAACCGGTATTCCAATAAAAAGTGATAACCATTGAGCACGATCACCAGAATAAATAGCATCCATCCCCATTGTTGATTTCTCTTTAACCATGACATCGCCTCTTGCCACCACGGTTTTTGTAATGGATGCATATCTAAGCCTTGATATAATTTATCCACCGATAACTGGCTTACTGCAGGTGTCCAGCCTAATGAGTTTGCTGCTATAGCCGCAGGGTGACTACTTGGTAATGACAGTAAGGCTCTGGTAATGGGTTTCGCTAAATCTTTTTCCGCTCGACCTGTTTTTGCAAACGACCAATTTGGGTAAAGCGGTGTTGAGGTAGCACAAGAAAAGCCGTCAGGAGATATGTTATGAATGACTCGAAAATTCTCTTTATTAAGCAAACCTTCTTGGCTCATTCTTTCTAGTAAACACACTGGGACTATCGCTCCTTCAATGTGTTTATCTCGCAATTGATAGAGCAGCGCATCCAGAGGAAAGCCTAGAAACTGAATATTAGAAAAATAATGAGATTGACTTAAACCCAGTTTATTTATCTCATACCGCATCGTGAGATAACCACCAAAGGCATTATCATTGACCGCCGCCAAAGGGTAACCACTTAAAGAGTCAATTGATTGATATGAAGAGTCTTTTCGAACAACAAAAGCCGAGCCAATGGCATGAGTGGTACCTGATTGTTCATTACCATTCGCGCTGTTTAATGTCGCAAGCCAAGATAAAGAAAACTGACGACCAAGTCGTACTGCTTGCCCAGGGTTGGTAATCACAAAATCGACGGTTTTATTCTCTACCGCCTGTTCCATCTCAGAAAGAGTAAATGGATGTAGAACAAAAGCCGTGTCAGGAATATTAAGAGATAGCCAATCCATTATCGGTTGCCAACGATGATTCGCTTCTAACGCACCTCGTGTAGCTAATACACCTACATCCACGTTCTGAGTTTGAGCAACAGCCGTGTTGGAGAGCAATGCACAAACTATCCCTATTAATAGGACAAAACATCGACCTTGCTTGTGCCATTTCATTCTCTGTCCTTTGCTCATTACACTCTCAGATCCATTACTGACTTAACTAGGATATCAATATCTGTTTATTTCCCCAATTTTTTCTTGTTTTAGATCAAGTGAGCTTACGCTATGTGGAAAACCACAGTAGGCACAACAGACTCAATTATTAATAATTTGTTCATATTTTGACATACGCAGTAAACCATCACAAAAAGAGGTTTTATGGACAATACCAAACGTCGATTTCTCAATCGTCTTGGCACACTCACCGCAGGCGCTGCCATTATTCCTGTCGCAGGAGCTGGCACCTTATCAGCCAATAGCATTATCCGAAATAATAACCAACCGGATAGAAAAGGCATGGTGGGTAAACGCTACGCCATGGTGGTTGATTTACGTAAATGTGTGGGTTGCCAAGCCTGTACTGTCGGTTGCTCTATCGAAAACCAAGCGCCAATTGGCCAGTTCAGAACTACCGTTAAACAATACGAAGTAACATTAGATAATGGCAATACTGACATTCAGAATGTGAAATCATTCATGTTACCTCGTTTATGTAATCACTGTGATAATCCTCCTTGTGTCAAAGTCTGTCCTGTTCAAGCGACCTTTCAACGTGAAGATGGCATTGTCATGGTGGATAACGAGCGCTGTGTAGCTTGTGCTTACTGTGTTCAAGCTTGCCCTTATGATGCTCGATTTATTAACGAAGAAACCTTAACCGCTGATAAATGTACTTTCTGTGCGCATCGTTTAGAAAAAGGCCTACTTCCGGCATGTGTTGAAACCTGCGTTGGTGGCGCTCGTGTAATTGGTGACTTAAATGATCCAAGCAGTGAAATCGTGCGTTTAATGGCAGAAAACCAAGCGGACATTAAAGTACTCAAACCAGAAGAAAAAACACAACCACACGTCTTCTACATCGGGATGGATGCGCGTTTTACCTCTCACATTGAGGGAAAAGCGGCGATTTATGATCCAAAAGGAGAGAACGCATGAACATCACAGAAGTCTTAATTCAGCCACAAGCGACCGCATGGCTACCGTGGGCTGTACAATATTTCTTATACATAGGTTCTTCTTACGCCGCGGCTATTCTCTTTTTATTGAGCTTGATATTTCAACAACATACAAGCCATAAAATGCGTTCAGCTCTGGTTTTAACGGTGGCTATTGGTGCTATTGTTGGCCCATTAGCATTAACTGGCGATCTACATCAACCGGGACGTGCATGGCATTTCTTCTTTCATCTGACTCCTTGGTCTTGGATGTCTCTTGGTTCGCTTTTCTTACCTCTGTTCTCTGCATTAGCGGTAGTTACGGCATGGCTGTATTTGCGCGATGATATTGCAGAGCTAAAAAACAGCACCAATCCTATCGCAAAACTCGTGGGTTTATTGACCTTGGGCGATTGGAAAATTACTCATACACAAATGATCATTGTCGCAGCCATCACTACCTTATCAGGACTAAGTATTGCTCTTTATACTGGCGCTGAAATTGCCATCATTGAGAGTCGCCCGTTATGGAATCAAGCCGCATCCCCTATTCTTTGGTTTGTTACGGCTTTTCTAGGAGCGATTGGCTTTAGTTCTTTATTGCTGTTTTTATTTCCCTCAAGCGATACAGACAAGACTTCAATGAGTGAGGGAGACGCCTCTCTTATCAAACGCACCTTGGTATTAAGCTCTGTGCTTTCTCTTATTTTAGTACCGTTATGGGCTTCAAATAATCCGACTTTTTCTTTATATGAAAACCAAGCATGGATCACTCGATTAGGCCTATTATCTCTTGGTTTTATTGCTTGTTTTGTTGTCGCTCAAACCTTAAAAAATCTTAACCGCGCAAGCTTCATCATTATCACTGCCACCACTCTGTTTACGAGTTTCTATTTACGTTGGGTAACCATGATGGATGTACAAACCATTCCAAAATTTGATGTTGGTGCATACCCATACGAACTACCAATGGGAGGCGCAGGTTTACTTGGCATCTTAGGTATGTTTGGTTTATGGATGGCACTCGCCTTAGCTGCATCCGAAATCGTGAATACGAAAAAAACCTCTCTTTCAACCACAACACACACAACAAAGTAGGATTTAATTATGGATAACAAACGTCGTCAGTTTTTAAAATCAGGCCTTGCTGTTGGTGGTGTAGGTGCTTTTGCAGCAGGATATGCAACCACAGGCACACACATGGCGCACGGTGTCATTGATGGAACCGCAGGTAAAAAAACTAATCATATTCATCATGGTAATTCACTAGAGCCAGAATACACGGTGACAGAAAATGGCAAATTGATTGCAAATCCAAAACAACGCGTAGCACCCTCTATGTGTTTTGGTTGTTGGACACTGTGTGGCTTACGTGTACGTATTGATAACGAAAGCGATAACATTTTACGTATCTCTGGTAATCCTTATCACCCTTTGTCTCATGAGCAACAGATCCCATTCAATACGTCAGTAAAAGACGCTTATATTGGCATGGCAGGTGAAGCAGGATTAGCCGGGCGTTCAACCGCTTGTGCTCGTGGTAACGGCATGATGGAGATCCGTAATAGCCCGTATCGTATTACTCAACCATTAAAACGTGTGGGTAAACGTGGCGAAGGAAAGTGGATTCCTATCAGCTATGAGCAACTCCTAAAAGAAGTGGTTGAAGGTGGCGATCTGTTTGGTGAAGGCCATGTCGAAGGCTTACGTGAGATCCGCGATATTAAAACACCATTAGATCCAAACAACCCTGAATATGGTCCAAAATCGAACCAACTATTAGTCACTAATGCTGGTAACGAAGGTCGTGATGATATTCTAAAACGCTTTGCTTTTAACAGCTATGGCACACGTAACTTTGGTCATCATGGCTCATATTGTGGTTATGCGTTCCGCGCAGGATCAGGAGCCTTAATGAGTGATCTCGATAAATTTTCTCATGTGAAACCAGATTTAGAACACACTGAATTTGCGATATTTATTGGCATGTCTCCTGCTCAAGCCGGTAATCCATTTAAACGTCAGGCTCGCCAATTAGCGGCAGCTCGTACTCGTGGCAATTTTGAGTACACCATCATCACACCAAGTTTGCCTTCTGGTTCATCAAGCCTAGCCGCTGGTGATAATAACCGTTGGATGCCAATTAACTCAGGGACGGATTCAGCTTTAGTACTGGGTATGATCCAATGGATCATCACTAACGAGCGTTATAACAAAACCTTCTTAGCGCAACCAAGTGCGGCTGCAATGAAACATGCCGGCACTGCCCATTGGTGTAATGCGACTCACCTTGTTATTAGTGATGAAAACCATCCTAGAAACGGCGCATTCTTACGCGCATCTGAAATGGGTCTCCCTTTTGAAGGTAAAGCACTGTCAGACAGTGATCCTTATGTCATTATTGATGCACAAAGTAATGAACCGTCACTCAATACGCAAAATGAACCTGCGACCTTATTTGTTAGCCAACAATTAGAGACAATTAATGGCACGATAACCGTCAAATCTTCTCTGCAACGTCTAAAAGAAGAAGCCTTTAAATATGACTTGGCTTTCTACAGTGAACAGTGTGGTATTTCACAAAAGGATATTATTGCTCTCGCGACTAAATTTACCAGTCATGGTACCAAAGCGGTGGTAGATACCCATGGTGGTAACATGCACAGCAATGGGTTCTATAATGCCTATGCAATTTTAATGCTTAACGCCCTTATCGGTAATATCAACCTAAAAGGCGGAACGATGGCAAAAGCAGGTGGATATCCAACCTCTGCAGCCGGCCCTCGTTATAATTTTGCTAAATTCAAAGGCAAAGTAAAACCAAAAGGCGTGTTCTTATCTCGCAGTAAATTCCCTTATGAGAAAACCAGTGAATACAAACGTAAAATAGCGGCAGGTCAATCGCCATATCCAACACGCTCACCTTGGTACCCTATATCAGCACCATTATTAACCGAACATTTATCGGCAGCGATTGATGGTTATCCGTACCGAGCAAAAGCATGGATTAATCACATGGCGAACCCTCTTTATGGGGTTCCAGGACTCGACAATTTATTGGGTGAGAAACTGAAAGATCCAAAACAACTCGGATTAATCGTCTCTGTCGATGCCTTTATTAACGAAACCACCGCTCTGTCTGATTATTTAGTACCAGATACAGTGACTTATGAAAGTTGGGGAATGGCAACACCGTGGCATGGCGTACCAACCAAAGCGGTGACAGCACGTTGGCCGATTGTTGAACCATTAACAGAAAAAACAGCCGATGGTCGCTCTATCAATCTAGAAAATTTCTTTATTGATATTGCAAAATCAATGGATCTTGGCGGTTTTGGTGACAATGCAATGCCTGATACTCAAGGTAATTGGCATGCAATTCACTCTGCAGAAGACTTCTATTTACGCTCAGCCGCAAACTTAGCGTATACGGCGAATGGCGCACCAACAGCCACGGCGGAAGACATTGTTCTTTCAGGATTAGAGCGCCTAGTCCCTGAGATGCAGCGAGTATTAACGCAAGAAGAGTTTGGTAAAGTCGCTTATATTTTTGCTCGTGGCGGCCGATTTGAAGACGCAACAGAAGCCTACAAAAACGATGAGATGAAGCATAAATGGAAAAAACCGCTCTCCATTTGGAATGAAAAAGTGGGAACGTCTCGCAATACCATGACAGGAGAGCAATATATTGGTTGTCCAACTTGGTATCCACAAAAGCTCGCCGATGGTACGCCGCTAGCGGATAAATACCCAAAGGCAGAGTGGCCATTTACGCTAACTAACTTTAAATCAAACATTCACAGTGCGGTGTCTAATTTATCACCTCGTTTGAATTCAATTAAAGGCGTAAACCCTGTTTATATTCATCCAACAGATGCCCAAAAAATGGGAATAACGACAGGCGATGTATTTACTATCACCACACCAAGTAGCTCAACCAAAGCGTTAGCTATGCTGGTAGATGGTATCCAAATCGGTACGCTTGGTTTTGAACACGGTTTTGGTCATAAAGAGCTTGGCGAACGTGCCCACTGGATTGGCGATACTCAGCAGCCCGTTAAAATGAAATCAAACGATGGCGTGAATATTAATGACATTGGATTGATTGACCCAACTCGTGAAGGTAAAGGCGTATTACTGGATTGGGTGGTAGGTGCGGCGGCAAGACAAGCGCTGCCTGCAAAAATCCAGATAGGATAAATAACTGCTGATTATCCCTATTGATTAGCTGGTACTCTCCTGATTAGCAGCTAATCTTAATTAATAATTATTATGTATAAATGTGGAAAACCACAATACCCAAGTTTATTAATAGTATAAAAATCAGTCTATATAAAAATAATAATAAGTAACTATTAGCCTCTGTGGAGCAACTATGTCACCAACAAAAATAAGCCAATACTGCATTGGCTTGGGAGTGTTATTACTCTCGACAAGCTCAGCGTTCTCAGCCCCTATTCCTCCTGCTGCAACCGTTTGTGTTAGTTGCCATATGCCGACAGGAATGGGATTACCCAATATGGCACCAATGATCGCAGGCATGGATGAGGCGTATTTAAGTCACCAAGTCGATCTATTTCTAAATGGCAAACGTGTCGACCCCTTAATCAGGGCCGACGCATGTATAAAACGCAGTATTTTTCAGAAATCTAGGTGAAAATTTTAAAAATTACTACTAATCATCATGAATGTGTGATCTTATACCTTTCTAAAGCAAAGGTGGGAACTCCAGATGAATAAGACCAATCTATTTGAGCAATTTTTAATACTTTCAGACCCTCGACAAGAAACCAAGATAGCACATAACTTTTTCGATATCTTATTTCTTACTCTGTGCTCTATTCTTTGCGGAAGCAAAGGATGGAAAGAAATAGAAGCCTTCGGTGAGTGTAATTTGGAATGGTTACGTAACTTCAGAGAGTTTGAAAACGGTGTACCAAGTCATGACACCATCGCTAGAACAGTGAGTATGGTCGACCCTGATGAGTTTTCAGTTTGTTTTGCTCAATGGATGAAAGAATCGATTGAGCATGTTGATGGTCGTATAAAGACAATTGCGATTGATGGTAAATCTCTTCGTGGTACTTACGATAAAGAAAGAAAAACTTGCCTGGTTCATATGGTTAGCGCCTTCGCTGTTGAATATGGTGTCGTTCTTGGTCAAGTTAAAACAGAAGAAAAGTCTAACGAGATCACTGCGATACCAGAG
This sequence comes from Aliivibrio wodanis, assembly GCA_000953695.1. Lineage (GTDB taxonomy): Bacteria > Pseudomonadota > Gammaproteobacteria > Enterobacterales > Vibrionaceae > Aliivibrio > Aliivibrio wodanis. Next base: position 1,274,902 of record LN554847.1, read on the forward strand.
CTCTTAAAACTACTTGATGTTAAAGACGCAATAGTGACAATTGATGCCATGGGTTGCCAAGTTAAAATAGCACAGCAAATTGTTGATCAAAAAGGAGATTATCTTCTTGCGGTTAAGGGAAATCAAGGCAGATTAAACGAAGCGTTTAATCAACATTTCAATGTTGTTACTTTAAGTAAGTATGATGGCCCAAGCTATTCTACAGAAGAAAAAGCGCACGGTAGAACAGAAAAAAGAATGTACTTCACTTGTGAACCTTTCGATGAATTTGTTGATTTAGCAATGGAGTGGCCAGAGTTAAAAACACTTGGTATTGCTGTTTCACATCAAATGGAAGGTGACGATAAAGCAGGTGAAGTAAGTATTCGTTACTATATCAGCTCTGCTGAATTAGATGCAGAGAGCTTTGCTCATTCTGCTCGTGGTCATTGGGGTATAGAATCGATGCACTGGTCTTTAGATGTCAGTATGCGAGAAGATGAATGCCAAATATTACTTGGAAATGGTGGTCAAAACTTCGCACGTTTTCGTCATATAGAGCTTAATTTACTGAAGAAAAATAAAGGTAAAGACAGCGTAAACTTAGCTCAAATGAAATCATTAATGAATGATGAGTACAGAGAAAAGCTAATTTTTGGTTAAAAAACGTTCATGCGTTTGCCGTGACCCCTTAATGACCCCAATGGCAGGATTGATCGCAGATCCAAAAACTAAAGCCGAAGCGGTATCCTATTTTTCTTCGCTAGCAGCCCCTGAGATAAAGAACCCTGAGCAACGTGGCGATCATGTCATTATTACTGACCCTGCTCGTAAACTGGTTTATCAAGGTGATTGGAACCGTAATATTCCAGCTTGTTCAACCTGTCATGGTTCAAGTGGGATTGGTGTTGAAGCCTTCCCTCGTTTAGCGAATCAGCATCCTGACTATATTGAGGAGCAGCTAAAAGCATGGAAAAACAAAACACGCTCAGGTGATCAAAACAATGTCATGGGCAGTATTGCCAGTGAACTAACAGACACTGAAATATCTCAATTAGCTAGCTACTTTGCTAACGTGAAATAAGGAATAAACGATGACTAAAATAATAATCGCTCTGGCTGCAGCCACCTTATTCTCACACAGTGCAATAGCAACCACCGAGCTTCCAGATAAACAAGCGGAGCTTCCAGCGCACCCAAAAACAGATGCAGTAGAGCATCTAGTACCACGAGATTTAAGTACGATTCCAAACACGCCCTTTGGTGAAAAAGTAAAACAAGGTTACTCGTTGTTTGTGAACTCGCAAACCATGCGCGGAACGTATGTTGCCAACGAACAAAACTGCGTTAATTGTCATATGCAAGCGGGTATGAAAGCCGATTCAGCCCCACTTTGGGGAGCCTACATGGCCTACCCTGCTTATCGTAAAAAAAATGACAAAGTAAACACTTATGCAGAACGTATTCAAGGCTGTTTTACTTATTCAATGAATGGTACGCCACCACCAACAGACTCTCCTGAATTAGTCGCATTAAGTGCGTATTCTTACTGGTTAGCGATGGGTGGATTACTCGATAAATACGGCATGCAAGGTACGCCTATTCCAGAATTATCGGATACCGCTCTTCAACTTGGTGGTAATGATGACTCTTTCATCTTACCTGCTGAAATGATGCAAGACTTACCGGCCGGAAAACGCGGTAAACTCGCTGGTCGTAGTTTCCCTAAACTGGATAAGCCAGAACAATCACCCTCAATTGAACGTGGCGAAATTGTCTATAAAAGTACTTGTGCTAGTTGCCATGGTGACAATGGCGAAGGGATAAATATAACGGCGTACAATCTTTCCCACCATTATTGAGTAAAGATTCATTTAACTGGAGTGCTGGAATACACCGTTTAAATACTGTCCCCTTTTTTATCTATGAGAACATGTCTCTAGAAAAATCCGTTAATGGCAAAGTATTAGATAAACATTCATATTAATAAAAACACTTAATTTCCATTGATCACATGTTGATCGAGTACATCTTTAAACAAAATCGGCTTAGCAACCCAGTACCCTTGAAAATAGGTAATCCCTAGCTCTCCTAGTAACTCCGCCTGTTCTCCTGTTTCAACAAATTCGGCCACGGTTTCTTTGCCCATATCTAAACAAAAACTGTTTATTGCCTTAACAATGGCATAATCATTTTTATCAGTAATAATATTCCGAATAAATTCTCCATCGAATTTTACAACATCGTACGGAAGTTTTTTAAGATATGAAAAACCAGAATAGCCTGCCCCTAAATCATCTATCGCTACCTTAGCGCCTAATTCCCTAAGGCCATTAATATTTTCAACATACAATCTAGAATCTAAACAAATATCACTTTCTGACACTTCAAAGCAAAACTTACTTGTATCTATATTGTACTGATTAATAAGTACTTTTATCTTATCGACAAACCCCTCACTGGATAAACTTTGTGTCGATACATTTAATGATATATAACCAACATCTGTTAATTTAGAGCTATATTCATTAATTAGTTTAAATACTTTCTCTATTACAATAAAATCCATTGTAATAAACAACCCTAAATCTCCCATCATAGGGAAATATTTATAAATACTTTCAACCTTGTCTTTATGTACAACCCGAGTAAGAACTTCACCATACAAATCATCACTTAGATTTGCTTTATATACTTGAAAATAAATCTCCAAGTGTTCATTAGAAATTAGGCTTTTAGAATAAAACAATTCTTCGAATTTATCACAAGACGAATTTTCATTTATCCATATAGGTATATTAGGGATGGATGTGCTATCGCATAGGGTTGAAATATTATCAATAAGGTAGCCCTTCTCTCCGGTATTAATTTCCATTCCTTTTATAATAACATTATTTGGATTTAAGCATTGGTTATTAATAGACACCTCAGTATTTCTAACGATCTCACTTAAATCATTAATAAAGTAAGACGGGTTGAAATTCTTAGCTTTAAAATAAATAAGTAAGCCACTTGAAGAGGGAGACAAATAGGTAGTAGACAAATAACTCCTACTTATATTTTTACTAACCGCATTAAATATTGATATTTTCTCATTAAAAGTAACTCCAGTATAATTAGTAAAAAATGACTGGAAATTTATTTCAATGAGAGTTAAAGACTTTAAGTTCTTACAATCATCCAATAAACAGTTTATGTTTTTCAACTTGGTAACTGGATCTCTCTTTAAGCGGTCTTTTTGTTTTAATAATATATTTTTGTAGAAAGAACCTTTTATTAAAAGTAAAAACAAGAATAAATTAATAACAACCAAATATAAAACTGATGAATTAAATTCATATACTGAAATATCATTATTATTTAACTGCTGACATTTTAGTATATAAATACCAATAGATATTAAAGAGCAAAAAAACCAAGACTTAATTTGACCTTTAAATCCTACAAAAAAACCAGCAGCAGGTATAAATAAAATTAGAATTAAATCTTTATATTTTTCTAATGGATAAAGTAAATAAAACATAAGTATTAAGATAACTGGGACGTAATAAACAACACTAAAGTTCTTGATTTCTAATTTAATCTTTGACTTGTTTACATAAAACTCATAAATAACAAAAAAAACAGGTAAAATGGTTAAGGAATGAAAAACATCAGAAAAATACAAACTAATTAATGTACCTTCCAGTCTGAAAACATTAAGGTTTACATAAAAAAGTTCAGATACAACATAATAAAAAGAGTTATATAGTAAAGGGAAAAGAACTACGTAGAAAATCATATAATACATTTCTCTTTTATGAGGTTTAATTCTTGAATAGTATTTAAATAAATTTGCAATAAATTTGGATATACAAAAAACATAGATCATACAAAATAATGTAAACATATCATATACAGATATTATTGGTTCATAAAAACAGATAAACATAGCCATTATTGAAGGGAAAAAATAAAACCCTTTATAGTATGTTGTTACCATTATTAGTGTATATATTAAAAATATAGGATATATATTATACTGGCTAATATAAAATATATTAGCCGCGAAATATAAAAAGAATGACAAAAAAAACATCTCTATGTTTTTTACTAAAAAACCATAAATTACCTCAATAAGTAGAAATTTTATTGTACCTAAAAAAACACACAAATAGAACGGTGTTCGTATAATTTTCAAAGAAAAATAACAGTCGGTAAAAATAGTATTACTATCAAAAAAATTAAGAATTTAAGTTTATTATGATTAAATTCATAACTAATAAGCCAAGTTAATTGACACCTACAATTAACTTAGTCATTACAATTAACACGCAAGGTATCAACCTTACTTGCAGAAGATGCACATCTATAGCCTTGGTAATAAGGACTTTTTATTGCCGTATTGTTAGCTCCGTCTCTTTTTATTAAAATGAAATACGTTATATTGTCGCGAAATTAACCCTTATTGACAATTGAGTTTATAATGAAAAAATACGTAAACACCTTTCTTATTTCATCTTTGTTCGCTTCTTTTTCAGTCTTTTCAGCACCTGTCGAGTTTCAAAAAATCCCAGAGATCATGACAAAGTTTGAATCTGCTCAACTGTTTGTAAAGAGCTCACCAACACTAGGTCGATTACCAAAAACCTCTGAAATTGGTAAAGAATTTCCTACTTATGTATCTGATGGCAAAGGTGGTTACCATCTAGAAACAAGCAATACGATGATCAAAGAGGTTGTTGTCGCTAGAATGCCAGCCGCAGTTGTTGATGATGTCTATAACGAATGGTTAGTACCTCAAGACGTATGGAAAGGCACGTATGGTATTCTTCCAACCTCAACAGAATTTGCATCATTTAAGCGTATTAAAACCATCAAAGCCGTTAAGATTGATGATAAAATGCTAACACTGATGGGCAGTGAAGATGGTAAAACTGCGATCATTAAAGTGAGTTGGGATGATAAAGGGATGACTGTCTACAAAGACGGTTATCTTGCTGATTACGAATACGGTATTGCACCAGAAGAAATGAAAGCAAACTACGAACTGGTAAAATAAAATAATCAAATCAATCATAAAGAGAGACTATTCTCGCCTCTCTTTTTATTTATATCCTCTTTATTCTCTGGATAACAAGATGGTTCCTGCCAATAAAGACATTGCTATTAGCACTAATCCTAAATCCCCGACGACACCAGCAAGACCCAATCCACTGCCAATTAAGCAATAATACAACAACCCTAGTATTGCTCCAGCAGTTCCTACTTGGTGTTTATAATTAACGAGTGCCGTGCTAAATATATTAGGAATAGCCATACCAAACCCAGCAACCACACTTGCCATTCCGAGTAAAAACCAAAGACTATCTTGATACAAATACACCTGAATCGAACCTATCATGCTAAATACAACAGCCATCTGAATTAACCGTTGCGAGCTCCACTCTTTTTCTAACAGTCGTTTATTTAATGTACTACCAAAAATAGAAGCCACAGCTAGGACCACACCACTGTAACCAAATTCCATCGAACTTAATCCAAGCTGACTAAACATAAATGGCGCTAAAGAGTAATAGCTAAACATCATGATATTAAAGCAAGCAACCAAAATCGCACTCTTCCAAATAGCACCATCTTTAAGCATTGCCTTAAAGACACTCATAAAACTAATCGTTTGAAGCTGACTAGGTTTTGTTTCTTGCAATGACACTGTAGACACAACTAAAAGCATAATAGCCATAACAAATAACAAGCTAAATACAATCAAATGCCCGAAATACTCAGCAATAAATCCCCCCAGCATTAAACCCACAACAGGGCTAATAGATACCGCAATAACCGCTACTGAAAATACTTTGCCTAACTCTTTACCTTCATAGCTATCACGTAATATTGTCTGACCGATAACAGAACCAACTGCGGCACCAAAAGCGGAAATAATACGTGCGATTAACACCATATTAAAATCAACGGCAATAATGGCCAATAGGCAACCAATAGCATAAATCAGTAAACCACATAGCATCGCTTTTCGGCGTCCAATGACATCAGCGATGCGACCCCAGAAAACAACACCTACAGCAAAGGCCATAAAATAGATAGATAAGGTTTGACTGGCGCTTGCCATTGATATGCCAAAATAATCAACGAGGTGAGGTAATACTGGGCTGTAAATAGTTTCAACAACTTGAGGGAACATCAATAGCATGATGAGTAATCCCATGTGAGGTTTTTTATTCATATTCTTTTCTTCTAAAATTGGAATAGAAAGAAGTATATGGAATTGATTTGTGTTCAAATATCAACAGTAGAACAATAAACATCAAAATAAGGACAAGCTATGTTAATCGATGGAAAAACACCATTTAATGTCGATAACACCCTCTATCCTTTTGTGGGGATTGCAGCAGAAGTCGGTAAACATGATTCAGGCATGCATAAGCATAATCGAGCTCAACTGTTATTTGCTCCGCACGGATGCATGAGTATAACTCTGGATGGCTCACACTGTGTACTTCCACCAACCAAAGCCGCATGGATCCCAGCAGGCGTGAAACACTGCGCTGTCATGAGAAATGTTGTCGCTTATCGATCGCTCTATTTTGATCCCTCAATTATTGATAACTTACCTAGCGAACTCGCCATCTTTAACGTTACCCCCTTATTGAAAGAACTTATTGAACGAATGGCCTTTTGGGAGTGGGATAAACCAAGCAATGAACAAACCAATACTCTGGCTTTATGTTGTGAGGAATTACTTCATGCTGAAAGATACGATCTCACCCTTCCTTTACCTACGGACAAACGACTCACTGCATGGTTAAATAAAATAACCACAAAGTCGATCCTTCCACAGCCATTAAATGAAATGTCGATTCAAATTGGGGCCAGTAGCAAAACCATCTCACGTTTATTCATAAAAGAAACAGGGATGCCTTATCAAGCGTGGCGACAACAATGGCGCTTACTTACCGCTATTGAACGTCTTGCTGAAAATAAAAGCGTCTCAGAAGTTGCTCATTCATTAGAATTCTCTAGTGACAGCGCATTTATTCACTTTTTCAAACAACACACAGGTGAGACACCAGCACGATTTATGTAAGTACTCTTCTACTACTAACTGTCTATATTTCCAAAATAGAAATAAGTATTCTTGTTAATTTCACTTTGAAAGAATTATAATTAATATATATTACGACATACGGCAATAAGGGTTATACCTTACTGTCAGCGAAGCTCCCGTGATGAAATCCCCCCAGGTTACAACGGGGGCTTCGTACCTTTATTATATTTCTAAAAGTGAAATAAGTAGTTCGTATACTTTCACTAAAAGAAATCAGACAATTCCATTAGAATAAACCCATACTAATAAAAAGGGTTTTATCATGAGTCAAGAACGTTTCTATAGCATCATTACCGATGCAAACCTTTCTCCAAAACAGAAATCACAATATTTAGCCTTAGAAGCTGAGGCGAGCTTGCCTTATATGGAGATTGACTCTGATACTCAACAAGCACTGGATGATGGCATCCTATGTGATATGTTTGAGGGCCACGCCCCTTTTAAACCTCGTTATGTATTACCTGATTACGCAAAGTTTTTATCTCAAGGTTCAAAATACCTAGAGCTATCTGCGGCCGAAGATTTTGATGATGCATTAAATTTACTCACTATAATTTATCATCATGTCCCTTCTGTTACTTCTATCCCTGTTTATCTTGGCCAACTTGATACTGTGCTTATGCCTTTTGTTGGTACCCTTAATGATGAAGAAATTTACCAAAAAATAAAACGTTTTTGGATAATGCTTGATCGCACGCTACCTGATGCCTTCATGCACGTAAACATTGGCCCAACAGATAATATTATTTGTCGTACTATTTTGCGTGTTGATGCTGAATTAAAGCAAATTGCCCCTAACTTAACCTTTATGTACGATGCTGAGATCACACCAGATGATCTGCTTCGTCAAGCGGCTGCAAATATTTGTGAGTGCAGTAAACCTCACATTGCAAATTACCCAATACACGCAAAAGCGTACAATAACACCGGCTTTGGCATCGTCAGTTGCTACAACTCGCTACCGTTAGCAGGTGGCTCTAACACACTTGTCCGTATGAACTTAAAAGAAGTGGCTAAAAAAGCCCAAAATAAAGCGGACTTTGTTGATAACGTACTGCCTAATTACTGCAACGTTATGTTTGGCTTAATTAATACAAGAAGTTCATTCTTGCATGAAAAATCAAATTTCTTTGAAGGTTTTCTAACCAAAGAAGGATTAATTAGTGAAGACCGATTCGCACCAATGTTTGGCATTTACGGCATGGCTGAAGCCGTCGATATTCTTATGGAAAAAGAAGGCATTGCAGCAAAATACGGTCATGATGAAATGGCAAACCAATTAGGCCACGCTATTTCAAAACAACTCTCAGAGATCGTTGATACAACCGAGGTAAAACACGGCTATCACGGAAAAGCACTGCTTCATGCACAAGGTGGCATTAGCTTAGATCTTGATGTTACTCCAGGTGTTCGCATCCCTTACGGCACAGAACCAGATCCTGTCTCTTATGTGCAAGCCACTGCTGAGCACCACCAATATTACACCTCTGGTGTCAGTGATATTTTGACCATTGATGAAACGGTTAAATCTAATCCTGAGGCGATGTTTAACTTAGCAAAAGGCGCACTGCAATTAGGCTATCGTGAGTTTACCGCCAATGTTGCTTCTAACGATTTAGTTCGCATTACAGGTTACATGGTAAAACTGTCTGATATCGCTAAGTACGATGCTGAAGGTTCTCGAACTAATACTACGTTTTTAGGAGCAGAAGCGGCGAAAAACACGGAAGTATTGAACCGTACACCTCGTGTTGTAGCACTAGAAATGACACCTGCGTACGCAGAATAAGAAATCATTACTATGGTTAACGCTGATCTTTTTTCTGGCGATAACATCAACGACAACAAAACAGGATTGGTCAGTAAAATACTGACCTTTTCTTGTGTTGATGGCCCAGGAAACCGCCTTGTGATCTTCTTACAAGGCTGTAATTACGATTGTATAACTTGTCATAACCCTCATACCATTAATCACTGTGATCATTGTGGTAATTGCGTAGAGCCATGCCCAACAGATGCATTAACCTTTGATGATTCACCAAACAAGAAAGTTATATGGGATGAAGCGCTGTGTACTCAATGTGATAAATGCATTGATGTCTGCCCAAGTAAATCAAACCCAAAAATAACAACGTATACGGTAGGAAAGCTAATTGAATTCACCAAAAAACACGCGCCATTTTTAAGTGGTGTTACGATTTCTGGTGGTGAAGCGACCCTACAATTACCCTTCATTATTGAATACTTTAAAGCCATCAAATCAGAAAAATCATTAGGCCACCTTACCTGTTTCATAGACAGCAATGGCAGCCTGTCTGAGCAGGGCTGGAATAAAGTTCTACCCTATTTAGATGGGGCTATGATTGACTTAAAAACATGGCAGAATGACACGCATCTATGGTTAGTCGGTCGAGAAAACCATCGCGTATTACACTCTATCAATCTATTAGCTAAGCACGATAAGTTACACGAAGTTCGACTGTTGTACATTCCAAATAAAACCGATTTATTGTGCGAAATAGATGCAGTTAGTGAGTATTTAAAGACATTATCCGAAAATATTACTATCCGTTTAAATGCATTCCAACATCATGGCGTGATTGGTGAAGCGTTAGGGTGGGATAAATGCAGTAAAGCACAAATGGAAGAATTTGAAGCCAAGTTAGTGATGAGATTAGGGCGATCAGTGATCACCCCATCGATTTATACTTAATGCTTTAATGCTTTGGTTATTGGTTATTGGTTATTGGTTATTTAGAAAATACCGCAGTCAAATAGCGATTATTTAAACCTTTAGTAAGGATCGAGTGCACTCTATAAAACAGTGCGCTCGGTTTTTTAATGTAGTGTTTAATGATATTGCGACCAACACCTTGTGAGCGGTTTTCTTTAGATTCTTTTTTCGAAAACAATCCTTTAAATTCCCAATATTGTATCTGCTCAAACGTTTCACCCGCTTGATAATTTGAAGCTGAAAACAGACGATAAAAAGATGCCACTGTAAAATCATGCAAATGGTGAGGATTCCCATCAACCGTTGGCGTGGTCGGAACCGACGCAATCATAGCCCCTTGTTCATTCAACTGAGTTAATAAGTGCGTTACCATTTTTTGAGGCTCAGGCACATGCTCTATGGTTTCTAAGCTAATGATCGTATCAAAGTGCTGAAAGCCGCCCTCTTTGTTAGCTAATTGAAAATCCATACCATTACCGCATTCGTAACGTAAGTTATCCGCTTGATAATGCTCTCTGGCATAGTTAACCGCTATTGGATCAACATCAACACCAACAAATTGTTTATCAGGATGAGCTTCTGCCATTAATGCAGTGCCATAACCACAGCCACAAGCAATATCTAAAATAGAACTGCCACGTAACTGTTCAGAGGCAAATTGATAGCGTTCTAAATGGATTTCCAACACATCTTGATGACCTTTATCATCTTGGTTCAGCTGTTTTGGGTAAATACGTTCTAAAGAGTGTTCTGCGGTGATCTGTTCTTGTGGTAAATCCATTTTACTGCCTTGATAAACAATTGGTTATAAAGCATCCAAATTAAATGTGATGCTGATATTTCTTCAAAAATAGTAACATTAATTACCTAAGCAGCATGTCTTATTTTTCCTTAATGCGATCACATAGCCAGCTTACGGCCTGATCATTGATACTTAATTTATTATAAACCATGCTATACACCACCTGCCCATAATCAAATGGCATCGGTTTTATCACTAACCCCTTCGCCTGACTTGCCATTTCTGCCCATTTTTTAGAGCTCGTAAATAAAAATTCAGTGTGATGACACAAGGTTGCTGCACTGCCAAAATCAGCCACAGAAATAGCGACGTCCCTTGGTTGGTATTGCTGAGCTAGACACTGCTCAAAATAAGGGACATTTAATTCCTTATCAAAAATACCAATATGTTTATAAGCTAGATAATCCTCAACCGTTAACTCCTTATCAACTAAGGGATGGTCGGCACTCATAAGACAAATCATTTCATCTTCGATCACCGTTTCCCAAACCAACTGCTTTTCAGTTGTTGGCGGCTGACTTCTATCATGTGGCAGTAAAATCACGTCAACTTGGCCATTTAATAAGGCATCAAACCCCAACTGCTCTTTTGAGTGGATGTCGATATGAGAATTAGGCGCTTGAGTCGAAAGAATATCACTAATAATTGGGGCAAATATCTCAAAAGTACTTTCTCGCATTGAGAGTGAGTACTTACCAGAGAAGTCTTTAGGTTTAAACGTAGACTGATTCAGTAACCCATTCATATTATTTAAAATTTGATGCAATACGGGTCCAATTTTTAACGCATAAGAGGTTGGAATTAATTTCGTACCTTCACGATAAAACAGCTCATCATCCAATAATTGTCGTAATTGAGATAAGGTTTTACTCACACTTGATGGGCTCATGCATAATATCTCAGCACTTTGCGTTACGCTGTGTGTAGAGAGCATGACATGCAACGCAGTAAGATGCTTGAAGCTAATGCGAGAGAGTTGAATAAGATCCATTATTGCCCATCGAGTAAAAAGTTAAACCTAGAAACATTATAAAACACTTTGCAGTTGAAATAAGAAATAACATCCTTTAATATCCACCGCCTTACTCTTTGGGGAGTAGCCCGCTTTCTTGTTTTATCTAAATATAGAGAAACCTGAAAGTTCGTATATCAACATAATTGATGCAAAATCATCATGGTATACGAGACAAGTATGAGCAACTTGTTCGGCAAGACCTTAGATTAACATCACGAACCATTGGGTGGGCGTGAGGTTTTTCTATGGATCTTATAATTATAATCCCGCCCAAGTGAGTAATGTCGTGAGTGTACTAGCAATATCCATAACCACCGTCGCACTAGCTGAAATCGGTGATAAAACCCAACTTCTCTCTTTGCTGCTTGCCAGTAGATACCGAAAACCAATCCCTATTATTGCCGCGATCTTTTTTGCGACTATTTTAAATCATGCTTTAGCTGCATATTTAGGCGTGGTTGTCGCTGATTTCTTAACCCCTAAAACCTTAAAGTGGGCCCTCATTGTTAGTTTTGTAGCGATGGCTGCTTGGGTCTTAATTCCTGATAAACTGGATGATGACGAAAAAATATCAAGCAGAGGCCCTTTTGTTGCTAGCTTCATTGCCTTTTTCATTGCTGAAATTGGTGATAAAACTCAAATCGCAACGTCGATCTTAGGTGCCCAAAATGCCGATGCTTTACATTGGGTTATTCTAGGGACAACGGTAGGTATGTTACTGGCAAACGTTCCAGTCGTATTGATTGGTAAATTCTCTGCCGATAAACTGCCGCTAACCTTAATTCATCGTATAACTGCGGTCATCTTCTTAGGATTAGCTGTTGGCACTTTCTTCGGAATGTAACAATTACATAATCTAGGTAAGCCATAAATAAAAAACCAACCGCATGTAATGTGCGATTGGTTTTTTGTTTAATTAAAAAGAATAATTATTCTGCAACTACTGGTTGCTCCAACTTGTCATCTACCGCTTTAACCAGCAATAGACCAACACCAAAGACGATTAAACCACAGAACACAAACACCATTCGTCCCCATAATGGGTTTGGTAATGTAAACATTGCCATTACACCAATACCAGCAACAGCGATTAATGAACCAAGCATACGGCGTTGTTTATTATCTAATATCTTCTGCTCTGTACTCTCAGAAACCAGTGGTGTCGCTAGGTTTTCAAAAAACTTATCGACGTCTTTTTCTCTATGAGCCGCTAACGGTTTATAGAATAACGTTGATAACAAGAAGAACCCGCCAGTAAACACCATATGAGCAATGAGGCCGACTGCAACTTTTAAATCAGCCCATTCACGACTTGTTAATTCATTTAATCCAAATGCGTTTTGGACCATATCCGCTGTAATGACAAAACCAACGAAGTAAGAGACAATACCACCAACGACTAATGTTCCCCATCCTGCCCAATCAGGGGTTCTTCGAATAAAGAAGCCAAGGAAAGCAGGAATAGTCATTGGGAAACCAATTAACGCGCCTACATACATCATGGTATCAAACAAACTCAGTTCTTTTAGTGAGTTAATAAATAACGCAACCAGAATAATAACCAAGCCAAATACTGTTGATGATATTTTTGAAACTAATACCAATTCTTTCTCAGAAGCTTGAGGTCGAAGAATGATTTCATAAAAGTTTTTAACAAAAATACCAGAGTTACGGTTAAGGCCTGAATCCATTGAAGACATCGTTGCCGCAAACATTGCTGCAATAAGTAACCCAACCATACCAACCGGCATATATTTTTCAACAAAGTAAAGATATGCAAAATCAGCCGCTTTACTTCCTGCCTCTGAATAGTGAGCAGCAAGATCAACACCCTGACCGGCAAGAAACCAGCTAGGCATGAACCAAATAACCGGTCCAATAGACATTAGGATACAAGCAAGTAACGCCGCTTTACGAGCATTGTTAGAATCTTTAGCAGCAAGATAACGGTACGAATTCAACATGTTATTGTTGATACTGAACTGTTTCAAGAAAATAAATACAGCCCAAATACCAAAAATACTCAGATAATTTAAGTTACCACCAGTAATAAACGAGTCTGTTGGGAAGTTTTCAATAATATTTGTTACGCCTCCACCATGGTAAACCGCAACAACCGCACAAGTCACAGTTACAGCCATGATAATAACCATCTGCATAAAGTCAGAGGCAATAACAGCCCATGATCCACCTGTAACCGACATAACCAATACAACTAACCCTGTTAGGATAATTGTTGTCGTCATATCGAAACCAAAAATTCCAGATGCAATAATTGCAAGTCCATTCAACCATATTCCAGCCGAGATCAGGCTGTTTGGCATACCAGACCAAGTAAATACTTGCTCATTCACTTTACCAAAACGCATACGAATTGCCTCAATGACCGTCACAACACGAAGTTGGCGGAATTTAGGCGCAAAGTATAAGTAATTCATCAAATAACCAAATGCATTAGCAATAAAAATAATTGCTACCGCAAAACCATCAGTAAACGCTTTACCTGCTGCACCAGTAAATGTCCAAGCACTAAACTGCGTCATAAATGCAGTTGCACCAACCATCCACCACAGCATATTACCGCCCCCGCGAAAGTAATCACTCGTTGTACTTGTAAATTTTCTAAACATCCAACCTATTGCAATTAAGAATAAGAAATAGACACCTACGATAAGAGTATTAAGTTCCATCTTTTTGACCTTTTTGTAATTATGTTTTTATTGAAGCTGATTATAGATAGCAACAAAAACATTTGTACTACAATAATTCAAAATGGTGATAGTAATTGCTAATTTGAAACTTATATAATCAGACAAGTGATGCTATTCACAAAATCATAAACAAACATGATGACAAAATTAAAAAAAGGAGTAGATTGCGGTAAAAAAACCATTAAGAAACTGAAATAAAAGTAGAAATAAAAGTAGAAATAAAAAATAAGAATCACAACAAATAATAGATATAGTCGAGGATATGATGAGTAATCATCACTTTAAAATGAAGGGAATATCATTTAAACAATAAGAAATAGTTGATTTTGTAGTACAAATAAAGTTAAGCGATAAAGATTGAGATAATAAAAAACCAACCGTACATAATGCACGATTGGTTTTGTGTTTACTTTTTATTAATAAAGAAGAGCTATTCAGTAACTACTTGCTGTTCTACTTTATCATCAACGGCTTTAACTAGTAGGACACCAACACCACCAACAATCACACCACATAAGATAAAGACTAATCGTCCCCACATAGGGTTTGTTAGTAACGCCATAAGCATGATACCCACACCAGCCACTGAGATTAATTTACCTAACATCTGACGTTGTTTGTTATCCAGTATTTTCTGCTCTGCTGATTCAGCGACTAACGGAGTAGATAGATTGCCAAAGAACTTGTCGACATCTGTTTGACGCTTTTCTGTTAGCGGCTTATAGAACAACGTTGATAACATAAAGAAACCACCCGTTAGTGCAATATGAGCAATTAAACCAATCGCCACCTTAACATCAGACCATTCACGGCCAGTTAGTACATCAAGACCGAATGCGGCTGAAACCATCTCAGCATTGATAACAAAACCAACGACATAAGACACAATACCACCGACAACTAACGTACCCCAACCAGCCCAATCTGGTGTTTTCTTAATGAAGAAGCCAAGGAATGCAGGAATCGTCATTGGGAAACCGATCAACGCACCAACGTACATCATCGTATCAAACAGACTTAGGCCTTTCAGCGAGTTGATGAACTGTGCGATAAGGATAATTGCAAAACCAAATATCGCTGAAGTGATCTTAGAAACGGTTACTAACTCTTTCTCAGAGGCTTGACCTTTACGAACGATTGGTTCGTAGAAGTTCTTAACAAAAATGCCTGAGTTACGGTTAAGACCAGAATCCATTGAAGACATTGTTGCAGCAAACATTGCAGCAACGAGTAGACCAACCATACCTGCTGGCATGTATTTCTCTACAAAGTATAGGTAAGCAAAATCACCTGCTTTTTTACCCGCTTCTGGATAAGCGGCAGCTAAATCAACGCCTTGACCTGCAATGTACCAAGAAGGCATAAACCAGATAAATACACCACCTAGCATTAACACACACGCTAACAATGCTGCTTTTTTCGCGTTTTAGAATCTTTTGCCGCTAGGTAACGGTAAGAGTTAAGCATGTTATTAGTAATCGAGAATTGCTTAACAAAGATAAAGAATGCCCAAATAGTAAAGATGCTTAGGTAGTTAATATTGTTCCCCCAAAGGAATGAACCACCTTCTTGTACAGGGAAATTATTCACTATTTCGCCAACACCACCGGCTTGAACGACAGCCACTACAGCACAAGTTATTGTTACCGCCATAATGATAACCATTTGCATAAAGTCTGATGCTATTACTGCCCAAGAACCACCAGTTACCGACATTGCTAATACCACGAGTCCAGTAACCCAGATCGTCATATTCATATCAAAACCGAAAATACCCGATGCGATAATGGCCAATGCATTTAGCCATACACCTGCTGATACAACGCTATTAGGCATTGAAGACCAAGTGAATACTTGTTCATTGGTTGCACCAAAGCGCATGCGAATGGCTTCGATAACCGTTACAACTCGAAGTTGGCGAAATTTAGGCGCAAAATACGCATAATTCATGAAGTAGCCGAAGGCATTAGCAATGAAAATAACGGCAACGGCAAAACCATCGTTATAGGCCTTACCCGCAGCCCCCGTAAATGTCCATGCACTGAACTGAGTCATGAAGGCTGTCGCACCAACCATCCACCACAGCATGTTACCGCCACCACGGAAATAATCACTTGTTGTACTTGTAAACTTTCTAAACATCCACCCTATTGCAATTAAGAATAAGAAATAGATACCTACAATCAGAGTATTGAGTTCCATCTTTTTAACCTTTTTTGTAATTATGATTTGTTACAAAACAGTATAAATATGATGAAACTTATTTGTAGTACAATACCTCAAATTAGTGATCGAGATTGTTTATTTAATAAATATATAATCATACAAGTGATCTGGCTCATATTATAACCAAAAATCAACATTACTCGCAATTAAAGGCAGATTAACGTCATATAAAGAGACAAATGGTTACACATAGCCTCAACAGAGCACTCACTTCAATCAATACAAACACCAACATAAAACACAAAATACTTAATTAATTGTATTATTAAATAAATAACAGGCAAAAAAATACGCCCATACCGCCTGTTCAGTATGAGCGCAAAGGTAGTTCAGCCACTACCCGCCTTCTATCTCTTACAAAGTGAATAGAAAGCTATAATTAGAATAGTTGGGAGCTAGAAACAAAAAGGCAAGTTTAGTACCTGAATAGTTTCTTTTTTCATATTGGTGTAGCACTTGTGCGAGTTCAAACTCCTCTCACCCAATACACAAGTCACCTGACCCACAAAAATGATAATGTATTACAAATCAAATAACAATGCTAAATTTTATTTTCATGCCATAGCGCACATTTTAAGCCAAACATTAATTAAACAACACGATACAAAAACAAATAAAAATACCAAAAACCAACAAGTTAACTCCATTGACTTATCCTTACACTTTAAAGTATGGTCGATTTATATCCACAACAAGATCTATTTCACAGATCATTAAGAACAGAATATATACCATATTTGTATTATTTTAATTCAAATAAAAGGTAGTTACATGAAAGCCAATAAGCTCTTACCCCTTGCTGCTTGTATCGGTGCTATCACTTTTAGTACTCAATCTTTAGCCGCTAACTTTGTCTTTTTAGAAGAAGCAACACTCGAAGCAAACCGCACACTACTCAATTCAGATAATGCACCAGCTTCAATGACGGATGCATATAAAAAAACCATTGAAGAAGCAGAACTTGCAATGAAAGATGGTCCTTTTACCGTAACCGCAAAAGGAATGGTGCCACCTAGTGGTGACAAACATGACTATTTAAGTATTAGTCCTTATTGGTGGCCAGATAAGAATAAATCAGATGGCCTTCCGTGGATCCGCCATGATGGAAAAACAAATCCAGCCTCTAAAACAGACGAGACTGACTCAAAACGAATTGGGCATTTTACCCGCTCAGTCCGTGCTCTTGCTGTTGCTTATTATTTCAGTCAAGACGAAAAATACGCACAACAAGGTATTGAATACGTAAGAACTTGGTTCATTAATGACGATACTAAAATGAATCCGAATGTTAATTTTGCTCAAGGTGTCCCAGGCAGAGCGGACGGTCGTCGAAGTGGCATTATAGATACACGAACTCTTGCTGATCGTATGCTTGATTCCTTTGCTATTTTATCTAAATCCCCTCATTGGACAGAAAACGATGAGCAACAAATTACTCAATGGTATACCGATTACCTTGATTGGATGATTGTTGACGATTTATCTGGTGGTCCTAAAGGTGAAGCCTATTCTGAAAATAATCACGGAACTTGGTACGACTTTCAAATTGCAGGCATTTCTTACTTCTTAGGTAACGATGCATTAGCTAAACAGATGGTACAAAAAGGCAAAATGCGCGTTGATACACAGTTTGAAAAAGATGGCTCTCAACCTCATGAGATTGAGCGTACCCGCGCATATCACTACCATTATTTTAGTTTAGATCCATTAGTCGGTATTGCTCAAATTGGCGATAAAGTTGGCATTGACCTATGGCATTACACCAATAAGAAAGGGGGATCTTTAGAAGCTGGTATTCAATTAATGGCGAATTATCAAGATTTAGATAAAACATGGCCATACTCACAAAAAGACAAGCGCCGCCGTATTGAACGCATGACACCTATTTATCTAAAAGCAGGAATTGCGATGGATAAGCCAGAGTGGGTAAACCTTGCGAAAGACACCGATTTTAGCCAATTCACAGTGAAAAAAAATCTCGCTGAAGTATGGGCACAACGTGATATCGAATTACTTTATTTAAAACAAAAATAAAACCTACATTCATTATAATCATTAAATCGTGGAATAAAACAATGAAAAAATACAATAAAATAGCATTAGCAGTCGTATCTACTCTTTTTGCAGGAAGCCTAACGGCTGCTTCGCTAGATGTTCGTCAAGAATATAAGCATGAAAGCGAAAGCTATGCGAGTCGTATAAAAATCGGTGGTTCTACAGGAAACCATTATTTTGGCCTTGAAGCAAAACAACAAGGTCAACCCTTCTCTGAATGGGAATCTGCTGATAATGAGTTTGAATACGGGTATAGATTTCAAGTAACCGAACATTGGTTAATACAACCAAGTATGCCGATCACATTTAGTAGCGATAAAGTTACCTATAAACCACAAGTCCGCGTTCAATATGCCTTTGATTCTGGCATAAAAGCAAAACTTCGTTACCGTCATGAAATCCGTGATTACACCGATGAAAGTGGTGAAAGCACAGAACAGAAGAGTAAAGTCACAGGTAACTTAGATTACAACTATGAGAATCTACAATTTGGCTTTGAAGCAAACTATGAAAAAGGCTTGGATGATCAAGTCTACTTTAATAATAAAGACATGAACTGGGATATGAACCTTAAGATTGGTTATAAAGAATCTGATTGGGCATGGCGTCCATATGTAGAGTTCGGTAACGTATCTGTCTCTTCAACCTCAGATGACCGTCAACTTCGAAGCCGTGTAGGTGTAACGTACAGCTTCTAACGACAACGTTCTTAATAAAATAAAGCCAGCAAATACGCTGGCTTTATTCATATGGCTCTATAATTATGTATAAATTATACGCTTAATTTATACATAACTCCGATAGTAACATCTGAATTTGGTGTGATTCTTTTTTGTTGAGCTAATAGTAATTCAGCAGTAGAAACGGCATCAGCTAATGCGTTATGTGCATTATATTCCGGTAAGCCATATCGTTTACGAGTAGACGATAACGTTAGATCAATATCTTCATGATGACTAATCGCATTTTCTAGTTTTTTCTCAATACATAAGGTATCTAACCAAAGTAATGGCAATTCACGTAAGCCATAAGCATGAGACAAATAATGATTAATAAAATTGCATTCCACGACACACGCATGGGCAACAATAATTTTACCTTGAGCCGCTTTAAAAAATGCCGCCATTGCATCATGAATAGAAGCTCCCTTTTCTAACATTTGCGGTGTTATATGATTAATAATCGCCGTCTCAGGTTTAATCTGAGAATCATTAGTTAAATACAAATGCTGTGCAGAAGCTAAATCAATTTTACTGTTAATGACATCGACCCAGCCCATAGATAAAATCAAATCACTTTCGCAGTCTAATCCCGTCGTTTCTAAATCAAGTACAATATAATCACTATTCTTGGCTAGCTCGGCCACTTCTGGGCAAGGTTGTTCAACTAACTCGCTTAATATCTCAGGCAATTTAACTGTCGTAAGATACTGCTTTCGTTTTCTTTTTATTTGCTCTAAAGGGTGAAAATATCTTAATAACGCTTTCATTATCGGCTCCCAAAACGTACTTTCGCACCTTCTTGAAGATCGGCAATAATTCTGAAGGCATCTTTTAAATGTTTGCGTTCAAAACTACCAAAGCTGTTCGGGTCAATATTGTTATTTGGCTCTTCCCCTCTTTTCAATGCTTCTAACTGATGACTAAAACGATAAGACAGTATAAATTCATACGCGCCTAAAATATTTTTAAATGCATCATCACTCAACATTCCTTTTTTATTAGCCGCAGTAAAACGCTCATCCGTCGACGATAAATCACACTCAACGGCTAACCCGTATATTCGAGCAAGATCGATGACTAAATTAATTGCGTATTTTTTTACATTTAATGTCTTCTTGTTCTCACCAGATTTTTCTAATACTAAGCTATTAAAGATACCTAAAGGAGGATTGGTATTGATCGCATCTCTCACTAACGTGCTTAAAAACTCACGATTATTACGAATATTAGTATGAAGCTCATCTCTTAAAATTGATTCAAACTCACTGTTACCATAAACAGTACGGATTTCTAAAAATACACTAATGTTCAATAAACGTTCATACTCAGGGTTAGCGACCCATTTTTTATAATAGTGTTTCCATACGCTCAGAGGCTGACACCACTTTGGTGTTGCTGCCATGTATTTCCCTGGGCATAGTGGATAATCACAACTTGCTAGTCCATTAGTCACAATCATCGCTAAATGTTTAAAGTAAATTCTGTCGTTCTCTGTTGCATCATCAGCAAGCACAATCGCACTGTCTTGATCAGATAACATATGTACTTCGTTTCGAGCGTGAGAGCCTGCGACTATCCATGAGAAATCACACGGGGGTGGGCCTAGTTTATCCATCGCTATTTGAATAATTCGGCGAGTATACGCATCCATGATCATTGTCATTACTTTACCAATGACTTCTGGCGATACTTTACCTTCAACTAACGCTTCAAAAATCGCTTGGCGCTCAGACGTAAAACTCGCCAATGATTTGATACTACCGGCATACTTAATTTTTTCGATTAAGAAAATAGCTTGCACACGGTGATTTTGAACCAGATGAGACGTAGTAAGTAAACCAACCACCTTATTGTCTTTTACCACGGGCAAATTACGAATATTGAATTGCATCATGGCCGATGCTGCATGTAATACCAAATCATCAGGCTTAATAGTCAATGGGGAATGCGTCATCACATCACGTATTGGTCGATCGTAAGATACCCCGTGAGCAATCACCCTTTTAGTCATATCTCTATCGGTTATTAATCCTATGATCTTGTCGTCTTCATAAATAACGGCACATGAAGTACGGTGTACAATTCGCATTTCATGCGCCACTTGTTTAATGCTCTGATCTGAAGTCACCACAGCGACTCGTCCACTAGCAACGTCTTCGACTTTACGAATAAACAAGCCTTTTTCTTTATTTGACCACACGACATCCAATGCTGATTTCAAACGAACCTGAGCTTGCGATGCAAAGTGCTCTGCACAAGCAGGGTAAGTTTTAAACAAGGTCTGTAAAGCAGAATGAGGAATTATATAAAGTAACGTATTATCGATTGCGGTTGCTCGATACCCTTTCTCATCATCCATGTCTGAATCAAGAAAAGTAAAACCAAATAAGTCTTCTGAGCCTAACCTTGCGCGTAACACACCATCGGATTTCCTCTGCTCCATCGAGCCAGTTCGGATAATATATAAGGATTTCTCTTTCCCTATCTCGCACATATCCACCACTTCACCTTTACTTAAATACGTGATTTGAATATGTGCAGCCAATTCTCGTAATGCTTCTTTTGGTATTTTATCAAAAGGGTCTATCTGGCCTATGAATTGAATGATATTTGGCAATAAGGATTGAGGCATAATAATACTCTCTGCAATTTAATTAGTATTATTATATAACTTATAAAGAGAAGCACAATTTATTCAGGCATAAAAAAAGCATACCTAAGTATGCTTTTTAAGAAATAACTCTATCTTTTATGCCAATCGATGTTTTGATTCTTGCAAATGATTTGCTGATGCTTGACGTGCTTTATCACTGTTACCAGCCATAATTGCTTCATAAATCTGGCGGTGCTCATTAATACAAGTGCTGCCTTCTTCCGAAGAGTGAACGATAAAATTCACAAACATCGTAGTAAGAATATTACCGAAAGGTAAATAGAAGTCGTTACCTGTCGCGTTAAAAATCAGACTGTGAAACTTAGTATCGATTGATGTCCAGTCAGCTTGAACAAACTCTTCTGCTTCAGACACTGCTACCATTTTCTGAAAAGTTTCAGACAGTTCAATACGTTGCTCTGCCGTTGCAAATTTAGCCGCAAGTGCACATGCTTCTGGTTCAATAGCTCGACGTAAACCTAAAAACTGAGAGCAAAACTGATCTACGTCCGCCAATCCATCCATCCACTCAATCAATTGTGGATCAAGGAAATTCCAATAAGCACGGTCTACTACGCGAGTACCAATTTTAGGGCGCGATTCTAATAAACCCTTTGATGTAAGAAGTTTTACTGCCTCTCTAAGGGCCGTTCGACTTACTCCAAATTGCTCACATAAGGCCATTTCACCCGGAATGATTGAGCCTTGAGGTAACTCACCAGATAAGATCCCACGAGCGATCTCGCGAGCAACTTGTACGTGTAGGCTTCGTTTTGAGCCAGAGATTACATTAAAAGAACCTGACATATTTTCACTTCAATTCATTAATATGTATTATTTAATTGCACTATAACACTGAATTTATAATGCACCAAATAAGTACAATAAGAACGTGAACTCCCTTAAACTCTATGATCTCATTCACTCATCTTGCTTATTTATTAATACAAATCCTTCTCACTTTTTGTATGAGCAAAATCACAAAACGACTCTTAATTTACTCTTTTATTCCCTTCAACCAGACGTTTCTCTTCTTACGTCTTTGAATACACAAGGTGTTATTGTATTATAATAACAAGTAAGTATAAAAAATAATAACCAATCGCTTACTTAACGTGTCGTTTTCAATAAACGTATGCACTAATACCAAAGAGCCAGATATTAACTGACTTTTTCTTATATTTTCATCTTTAAATTTCAGGTGGTGTACATGTCAATATTTTCATTGGTGGATGATTCAAGCTGCCGCATTCATGTCCAAGTGGCGAGGCAAATCGCTCGTAAGATCTTATCTGGCGATATTCAAGAAAACGAGAAGTTACCAAGCGAAATGGAGCTTTGTAAGGTTTTTGGTGTAAGTAGAACTGCACTTAGAGAATCCACCAAATTGTTATCTGCGAAAGGGTTAATTGAATCAAAACCTAAAGTAGGTACTCGTATTCAACCACGTTCACAATGGCACTTCTTAGACCCGCAACTATTAGATTGGATTCAAGATATTGAAGATACGAAGCCTTTCCTTGCACAGTTCCTTGGACTACGTAAAGCAATAGAGCCGGAAGCCTGCGCGTTAGCTGCGACCAACGCTACCGTTGAGCAACGTAAAACACTCTCGGTCTTATTCCAAAAAATGTCTCTTGCTGCACACACTTTTGATTATGAAGATTGGACCGTTAATGATCACCTGTTTCACCAAACTATCTTTCTCTCCACGGGTAATCAATTTTATATTCCATTTGGCAAGATTTTATCTACCATTTTTAAGCAATTTATTGACCACTCAGCAGAAGGCGGTCGTTTTTGCCTAGATGAACATAAAGCGATTTATGATGCCATTATGTCAGGAAATGCAAATCAGGCGCGTACTTCCTCTCGCGTGCTATTAGATGATGAAAATCAAAAGCTAGCTCAATTAAAACTAACTGCCTAACACTTAGCCCCTCCTCTTTTTTCTATTAGAGGGGGCTTACCATTATTAGAAGGTATTATTTTGTCTTCCCAATCCTACGTCAGAAAAAACTTTTCACTTGCTTGGCCTTTGGCTTTTAATGCATTACTCATGCAATCAATGCTAATGATAGATACACTCTTGGTCTCTCCTTTAGGTGAAATTCCCCTTGCAGCAATGGGGATTGCAACAACGATCATCGCCTTTATCCTTGGTATTCAAATGGCGTTAGCAAACGGCACACAATTAGTATTGAGCCGAGCGGTCGGCTCTGGTGTAAAAGCCTCTCTATCCAAAGCCTTCTGGGCTGGGCTGAGTATTAATACAACCGTTGCTTTGTTATTTTTGATTTTACTTACCTTCTTTGAACAGCCATTACTTCAAGCCTTAACTGAAGATAAATCTCTCCATTTACAGATCAGTAGTTATCTTGATTTCTCAAAATACTTGGTGATTTTTACGGCGTTAACTCAAGTCATCATTGCTTTATTTAATGGATTAGGAAGAACCAATGTTCCTTTCAAGGGCTATTTAATTGAGTTGCCAATTAATGCGGCTTTATCTTATGTTTTGATCCACGGAGTTTCATCATTCGAGGGAATTGGCGTTGAAGGTGCAGCTTTAGGCAGTGTCATTGCGATTACAATCCGACTTATTTATTTAGTCTTGTGTGTGCATTATGACTCTAATGTTTCGATAAAACTCGACACAAATATAGAGGCATTTATTACTAATATTAGAAAGCATTTTGTTGAGATCTTCCCTGTTGCCGCAAATGTCACCATGCTTTCAATAGGCGCAACAATTTACCAATTACTTTACTCACAACTAAATATAAATGCTTACGTAGCTATCACCTTAGTCATGCCATGGATACGAGCAGGAACGCAGTTTATTACCGCTTGGGCGCATTCATCGGCCATTACAATTAGCCAAGCGATTGGTTCTAAGAAAATGGACGAACTGACTAAAAACGTAAATACAAGTATAGATGTTGCCGTTGGTATGTCGTTTGTGTGTGCTATCTTCTTTGCTGGACTTAGCCTTGTTATTGCTGACATTTATCCTGATTTAGATCCATCGACTTACCAAGCACTTGTAATCATTGCGCCACTTTATATTTTCTTACCCATTGCACGAGGTTATAACACCGTTCACGGCCATATATTGAGGGCTCTAGGTAAAACAACGGATGTGTTTAAAATTAATTTCACAGGGCAATGGATTATCTCTATCCCACTTTGTGCATTGGTTATTTTTGTATTTGATGGTTCGATATTCTGGGCATTTGCAATACAGCCTCTTGAGGAAGTTGTTAAAGCTTTCCCATTTAGACACCTAGCGAGAAAATCGTTGAGAGAGTTTGATGCACAAAAAGCCAGTAAGCTCATGTACGACTAATTTTTATTGTTCTTTATTCGTAATACTCTCTATCTTCTATTTGTTATTAGAGAATAGAGGAGCAAAGAAAACATTAATCCGACATATCGAGTTTGTAACCTACGCCATAAACGGAACGAATAGGGTTCGATACTGGCGAAACCGCGTGTATTTTTTTACGAATATTCTTAATGTGAGTATCAATATTTCTGTCCGATACATCGGCAAAATCACTGTAAAGCGCATTGAGAATATCATCACGGGTATAGACTCGTCCCGGATGCTCAACTAGCATTCGAAGTAACATAAACTCTTTCGGTGTGAGATCGAGAAAGTGACCGTTAAATCGCGCTTCATACTCATCTGGCTTCAGCACAAATGATCCCAAAATTAACTCAGAGCTTTGTGCCATAAGCTTAGGGTGAATCGCCAGAGCTCGGCGCAGTACCGTTTTTATCCTCGCTATCACTTCTCTTGGGCTAAACGGTTTACAGATATAATCATCGGCTCCCAACTCTAAACCAATCAACCGATCAATTTCTTCACTTTTTGCGGTCACCATGATGATAGGCAGTTGAGAGAACTGACGTACCTGTTTACAAATTTCGATACCATCCATATCAGGCAACATGAGATCAAGCAGCATTAAATCAAAGGTCTGTGATTTTACCGTAGCGACTACCTCGGCACCGGATGCGAGATGAGTTACTTTAAAACCACTATTTTGGCAATACGCAATTAAGACTTCGGCAATATACTCCTCGTCTTCCACAATCAAAATGTGCGTCTTCATTTTCTTTTCCTCTATCGAAGTCTTATCGTGATCTACTATTATGGTTCGGTAAGGTTATCACCATTTTAACACCACCTAACTTTGACTTTTTAGCGCAAATAGTGCCTTGGTGTGCCTCGATGATTTGCTTACACAATGCCAAACCAATACCGGAACCACCATGCTCGCGACTGCGAGATTGTTCAACTCGATAAAAACGTTCAAATACTCGCGTGAGATGTTGAGTTGGTATTGATGGCGACGTGTCTTCGATAACTACTTCAATATTATTATTTTTGTGAAGTGATAAAGCGATGCCTCCCATCGCGTCAGTATAGCGACAACTATTTTCCAGTATATTGGTAAACAACTGCGTCAAACGTTCTCTATCGGCAATAACAATACACGTTACATTCTCTTTTCTATACAGAGATTCATAATCCAAATTCAATCTAAGTTCATCAGTTTTAACTTTAAAACCAAGTAAGATATCTTTAAGGAGTTCAACAAGATTGAATGCCGTTTTTTGGTATGACAAGCCACCAATATCGGTCATAGACAATTGATAAATATCTCCCACTAAATGGCTCATACCATCAATTTGATCAATCATCACCTGCAAGCGCTTTTCATCCGCTTTAAAAATCCCATCTTGAATAGCGTTAAGTTGCCCTCGAACTACTGTGAGGGGGGTTTTCAGCTCATGAGCCACATCTGACATCCACTTTGAACGTTCTGTTTTGTTCTTTTCCAATGTCTCAGCGAGAACGTTAATATTGTCTGTCAAAACGCCAAGTTCATCACTGCTACTGCTCGCTACTCTGGTAGAAAGATTACCTTGGATTAACTGAGTCGTGCCTTGGTTTACCCTAAAAATAGGAGCGACTAAATGACGAGAAACAAGCCAAGCAGTCACAAACGCAAGGGCAATAACAGCGAACGTAATCGCTATATAACTTTGGTATTGCTCAGCCAAAAACGCATTGGCAGGGCTTTGATCAGCCAGTTGTGAAGGGACATAACTTAACCACCCAATCACCTCCCCCTCTAACATGATGTGTTGAGTGGCAACTCTTTCATCCATTCTAGGTTTTCCTACCACGACCTCTTTATTAACATCATACAAACTGAGTCTTCTCTGTGTTTGAAGTAATTGGCTCATTCCTGTTGTATCGGTCGGTAGAGATAGTGACTTATTCTCTTCTGAACCTTTTCGAGTACCAACCAAACGTCGCCAATTTTTCTCGTCTTCTTTTAACAACTGCCACGAACCATTCGCTTGATAATGCTCGCTTAACTTTAGGCTGACTTGTTCGATATAACTCGATTCAGCCTCTTTAATAAAATCATGAAAACCTGATGATAAATTCTGCATGATCAGTGCAAGCATAATGCACACCGCCACAAAGCTTGTGATGCAAAAAGCGAAGAAGAACTTATGAATGAGTTTCAACTTATAACTTATCTTCAATTTATGAGCTATTTTCCACTTGTGAGCTATCTTCAACGTTCTTTCCTTATCCTCGTGATAACGCATCCACAGGATTTAATTTTGCTGCATTTCTGGCAGGTAAGAAACCAAATATAACCCCAATCAGCGTTGAGCAAATAAACGCCGCAATAATTGAATTTGTCGAATAAATCATACTCAAGCCACTGCTCGTCGATGAAATAATCAACCCTACAACATAAGCTAACCCAATACCTAAAGCACCACCACATAAACACACTAAAACAGCTTCAATTAAAAATTGTTTTAAAATATCGGTTTGCCTTGCGCCAACCGCCATACGAATGCCAATTTCTCGTGTTCGTTCAGTTACCGACACCAGCATAATATTCATAACACCAATACCACCAACCACCAGTGAAATAAAGGCAATGGATGAGATAAGTAAGGTCATCGTTGACGAGGTTTGCTCTATATTCTCTCTTACCGTGTCCGTATTTACAGTAAAGAAATCCTCTACACCATGACGCATTTTTATCAAGTTAATGATCGCTTGCTCTGCGGCGGTACTGGATACCTCATCGCTCACTCTGACCGTAATATCATTAACGTAATTTTGGCTATAAATACGAGAATTCACCGTACTATAAGGTAACCATACATTCAAAGCATCACTGTTGCCAAACGCCATTTCCCTTGCTTCAGTGACTGCAATAATACGCACAGGTAAACGGCCTAAGAAGATGACTTTTCCAAGTACATCACCATCTGGGAAAAGATCATTTAAAGTATTATTATCAATGACCGCTACTTGCTCTAAAGTATCAACACTTTCATCATCAAATAATTGACCTTGCGCTACCTCAAAACCTTGAACACGAAAGTAATCAGGACCAACGCCTTGCACTTCTGCTGTTACTGCCTCATTACCATAACGCACTGCAACATTAGCACGCACGGTCGGCGTCACACTATCGACAAAGGATAGATTTTTTAAAGCATCCGCATCACTTGCCGTCAGTGTTCTTACTCGTCCCGCACGTCGGTCACCTAAGCCTGACCCAGGTTTGATTTCAATGGTATTGGTACCCATTGAAGCTATTCTTGACAACACTTGTGCTTGTGAACCATTACCAATAGCCACCACTGATACCACAGAAGCAATACCAATAATAATCCCCAACATGGTTAAAAATGTTCTTAGGCGATGACTTCTCATTGCCGACAGCGACATTTTGAACGCTTCAACAACGCTAAACCACTGTACAGAAAATGGCTTGAAGGTGAATGCATTTGTACTTTGTTTTTCTTTAATACTTATCTCTAAAGCGCTTATTTTTGGAACACTTGCTTCTGAAATATCCGTTTCAGCATGTTCATTTAAGGTTGTGTTGTTATTGTTCTCACTAGTTCTATCACTAACAATCTCTCCATCAGAGATCTCAATAACACGCTCTGCTGAGGCGGCGATCTTAGGATCATGAGTAACCAGAATAATGGTATGTCCTTGCTGGTGTAGCTCACGTAGCAGGTTCATCATTTCTCTACCGCTGTGACTATCAAGCGCACCCGTTGGCTCATCGGCAAGGATCACCGTACCACCATTAATTAAAGCACGAGCGACACTGACTCGCTGTTGTTGACCACCACTGAGTTGGCTTGGCTTATGACCCATGCGATCGGCTAATCCCAATCTATCTAACAACTGCTCTGCTCGTGCTTGACGAGACGATTTATTCTCTGCTGAGTAAAGTGCCGGAATTTCAACATTACCGATAGCGGTAAGATCATCTAACAAATGATAGCGCTGAAATATGAAACCAAAATAGTCACGTCGTAACTCGGCTAATTCTTCAGAGTTCATTGACGATGTATCTCGACCATTAACAAGATAAACCCCTTCGCTGGGAGTATCTAAACAACCTAAGATGTTCATTAAAGTCGATTTACCAGATCCAGATGTACCCATTATCGCGATCATTTCTCCGCGACGTATGGTGAGGTTAACGTTATTTAATACCGTTAATTCTTCATCGCCAGCAGGAAAACGACGACTCAGACCTGAGACTTCTAATAGTACCTCATTCATGGTTAAGATCTCCCGCCTTTGTCTTTCCCTAAAGTTGATGACATTTCAAAACTTGATGATGATTTGATATTCGCTTGCCCAATAATCACTTGGTCGCCTTGCTCTAATCCACTCAATACTTGTGCATACACTTTATTGTCGATACCAATTTCAACGTTTCGCATTTCTAGCGTACCCCGAACTAGTACAGGAATGCGATAACGGTTTTCACCCTTAAGTTTACGAGTAAGAATTTGAGATGGAACCAATAACGCCTCTTTTGCTGAATCTAGCACAATTGACACTTGCGCTGTCATACCAAAACGCAGCAGTCCATCACTGTTGTCGACATCAAATAATGCGTTGTAATAAATCGCGTCGTTGTCACCAATATTTAATTCGTTATCATCGCCAGTAAGAAGGGTTGGGCCGGGCTCAATTGATTTAAGTTCACCATAAAAATTATGTTGTGGTGCTCCTAAAATCGAAAAATACACTGGTTGTCCCTTCGCAATGTGAATGATATCTGCTTCAGACACTTGCGCTTTAATCGTCATAACATCAAGTTGAGCCACTTCAATAATCGAAGGCGTCGATTGGTTAGTATTTACCGTTTGTCCCTCTTCAACTGAGACATAAACAACCGTACCATCAATCGGCGATTCAATTGTTGTATAACCTAAATCTAACTGAGCATCATCCACACTGATCAGTGCTTTTTCTTTTTCAGCAACCAATTGGTCGAGTTCGGCCTTATAAACAAGGAGTTCCGCTTCTGCCGCATCGTACGTAGATTGCGAAGTAACGTTTTTTTGTAGCATCGTCTTTTGTCTTTCAAAAGCAAGCTTTGATTGATAAATTTGTGCTGTTTTTGCGCGATATTGAGCATTAATGTTAGTCAGTGATGCCTGTGCTTCCTTTAGCGCATTTTCTTGTGACAGGTTATCAATCTGAGCAATAAGATCACCAGCTTTAAGTGTGTCGCCAACCGTAACGGCTATCGTTTCTAATTTTCCTGACACTTGAGCACCCACATTCACCATTTTGTAGGGATATAACACGCCATTAGTAAGCACGACATCTTCAATGTCTCCAACGCGAACGGGCTCAGTAGAATAAGCCACCGTTGGTGTGTCATTCTTTATATAAAAATACGTGGCGACAGTACCAGTAGCGATAACAAGTAAAGTGACCATCACTAATTTTTTGATGTTTTTCATGCTCAAATATCCTAATTGCCTAACTGTAGCTAGGATAACGAACAAATGTGAGGGAAGTTTGAGGTGAGAAGTATTTATAACCATTTGATAATAAATGGTATTAGATAAATTAATTTGAATTGTGTAGTAAATGTGTGGCTATAGAAAAGCAGCCAAGCAATGATTACGTGGCTAAAAGGATTTGGCGAACGATTGGTGCTTTCAAACATTAGGTCTACCTAACATAAAAAGACCGCTGATTACTTAGCGGTCTTCTTCATTAGTCTAGCTTTTATTTAACTTACTTATTCAAGTCAAGTTGACTAAACGTAACGCTACTGTAGTTGCCTGCTTTTTTGTCTGTTGCAAAATCACCCGTTCCGGCACAGCCTGTACCCCAAACTGCATGAGATTCACTCACACTACATTGGCCATACGCCCCTGCTTTAAAGTAGAAATCATCTTCTGCGTAACCAGTAGGCGAATCTAGTTTGTCGATCCCTTTACTAAGATCAATCTCATAAGTGACCTTATCATGGCGTGCAGTTTCAAACGTTAGGTACATCATGGTCTCTTTTACTTCAACGCGATAACTGAACTCTTCACCTAATGCAATACCTGCTTTACCCGGCTCTGCTGAGTTTTCCCAAGTGTTACCCCAAACAGGATAAGCGATATCTGCACGATTAGGATCGTTCTTCTCTAAATTACGTTCATAATTCCAAAACACCGAGCCCATTTCCTGCCCTGGGAACTTCTTATAGAAAATCTTCAATGGTTCGTTACCATAACCATAGCCAGTACCTGCTTTAATAAGCTCATCGTGTTTCTTCGCATGGATCTGACCAACAACAACGGAATATGCAGGGTATTTATCAGGAAATTTAGCGTTGACCGGAACATGGTTTACTTTTAACGTTGCCTCTAACGTACCGCCAATTGCACTGTATGCACTCGCACTAGGGTGACTTGATAGTGCCCATTGATTTTCCTTATCGGCAGTATCAATCGAGAAATCAGCACCGCGTGGCATCTCACGAAGCTCTGATCGTGCATTTTTTGAGTTTTTGGTTGTGATCGCTTGGTTTTGAACCTCAAATACAAGATTGCCTTCTTTATCTAAATGGAAGAAATCCTTATGTGAGTAGCTCATCATCGCTACTCCTTCGATCTCATCAACTATCCCATCTTCATTAATGTCTGATGGAATAGTTATCTTCCAATTACGCATATCAAAATTATCAGCGGGAACAGGTTCTACAACACCATTATTCGCAAAAGTGACCATTGGCACAACAGCCAATAATGCAGCGGTTAGCTTATTTTTCTTTAACATTATTCAATCCTTTATTGGTAATGAATACTGAGTTATACCCAGTGAAAGAGAGTTATTTACTGTTTTATTTGTATTACTTTAACATAAATAAAAGAAGAAGGATTAAGGGGTTATAGATGTGAGAAGTTAGTCATTATTGAGCTTGAAAATAGGGATAAAACTTAGACATTGATAACATTTACAATTAGAAATAAGAAAAATCACGTTTTTCATGTCTATATTTTAGATATTACGAATGCCAAAAATCACAATATTAATCATACATTTCGTTTAAGGAAATGACGATAAATCAAGATTATGACAAAGATAAAGTTTGAAGAGTAAGCGATAAGATAATGAAGTGCTATCAAGGTTAACGCGAAGAAGATATTTATAAAAAGAGTAAGAAAGGAGATAAGAAATTAGCCCTACTAAAGCACTCTAAGACTGGGTTGTCTTGAGTGCTCTAATAAGGCTATGTGTGATTACTTCTCTAGTTTAGTGAAGTAATCAAAGATAACTGGTACATCGTTTTGACCTAGGCCAGCATCAACAGCAGCTTGTAGGTTTGCAGCAGTACCTTGAGCAATTAGAGACTCAGTACCTAGCTCTTCACAAAGCGCAAGGAAATAACCAAGATCTTTATTTGCGTTTGCAACAGAGAAACCTAACTTCTCTTCGCCATCTACTGCGTAGAACTTACAGAACTGCATAAACGGAGAGTTAGATGGACCTGCTGACATGATATCAAACAGTTGTTGTCCATCAACACCAGCAAGCTTAGCAACAGCAAATGCTTGAGACATCGTTGCAACGGTAGTCATACCCATGAAGTTGTTCACAAGCTTAGTCACGTGACCTGAACCTAAAGCACCTAGGTGGAATACGTTTTCGCCTTGTTCTTCAAGGAGTGGTTTCACTTTATTGAACGTATCCATATCACCCGCTGCCATGATGTTTAAAAGGCCATCTTTAGCGTGTGCAGGTGTACGACCTAAAGGAGCATCGATCATGCCTGCGCCTTTCTCAGCAAGTGCTGCGCCGATTTTTTTAGTAGAAGCAGGAATAGAAGTACCGAAGTCAATTAATACTGAACCTTCTTTGATACCAGCAAGAACACCATCTTCACCGTAAACAATTTTTTCAACAACAGCTGAAGTAGTAAGACAAAACTCAACGATGTCACTAGCTGCAGCTAATTCTTTTGCAGAAGTGAACGCTGTAGCATTACCACGAGCAGTGACGCGTGCCATCGCTTCTTCGCTAAGATCCATTACGTTTACGTGGTAGCCGCGTGTTTGTAGGTTTTCTACCATGTTGCCGCCCATAAGACCTAGGCCGATGAAACCAATTACAGGTTTAGTCATGTTGAACTCCAAATATGTTATTGTATGATTATATGCTCATTATAATAACGAGCCATTAGAATTTGATCAATAGTTTTAAGGCGATTATTCACATGTTAATGATGAAGTGTGATGTAGCCCTATAATTTATTACTCACACCAATAAAGCTAAGGAATTAATAACCAAAAAAGTTCTTAATTTTAAGGTGTTAAACTTATTGAATAGTGACAGTACACGTATGTAAATTTACTCTTTATCGTTTGTTTTTTCAGTAAATAGAGCTAATTACGAAGAGATAACAAACTCATTCGTAACCCTAACGACAAAAAAATACGCACAATTGTATTACTTATTAACATGGAGAGATAATAATTGTGTCATCCATAAAAAAACCGAATACTCTATGCGAAAGTATCCGGTTTGGTCTTATTTCCCAATCTGTAAATTAAATCATTTGTTTAGATTAAAGCTGTGCGAACGATCCATTCCATGTGTATGTATTGCCACCAAATTCAACCGAATGCAGCGCTTTCTGTGCATCTTCAGCTTGGTTTGAAATACCGTAATGGTAAGTATTACCAGACGTTGTTTCAATGCGAACAACAGTCCCAATACTGTTATGGCCCACCACTGAAACCGCTTTTACCAACCCACGAGCACCAACAGACGCTTCAATTGATTCGTTAAAATAACCGTGTGTTTCTAATACTGATGCAAACACGTGGTCTTGACCTGATTGGCGTAAAATCAATGCAGGTTCACTCTTCAGGTTAAAGTCTGGATCATTTGCGCCAGTGCGAGCAAAAATCACCTCGCTACCCTCTACTGCACTTGTTACTAAGCTGTAGTAGCTGCTGTCATGTAACCAGCTGACTAAAGAGCTACCTTCTACCTTGCCAGAGCCGACATTCCACAGGTGTTGATAACCATTATCTTCACCCAAAGGTTTCAATGTGCTTTCAACTTGGTAATCGAAATCGGTACGGATGATTTGGCCTGAATGGTGAACAGGTAAATCATATTCATGCTCTGCATCTGCTTCAATGCGGTACACATCAATCACCAATGGCTTTTCAAACTCAGGGAGCTCCGCAAGAATGATACTGCGTTGCATATCTACGCCAGTATAGTAATCAGAAATCGTGCCGCTCATGCCTTGCAGCGATTGGTCATCAGCAACAAAGAAGTGCTTCTGACCAAACTTAGATTCTGCCAATGCCGTATCAAAGTTATTCTGTGTTTTCTGATCCACTGTTACGGTGTTGTGAGCAACCGTCTGCTTACAATACGTTTTGTTTTCTGGAATATAACGACCACCAAATTTAGGCTCTACATTTACCCAACGACCAAAACCATAATCGTGTAAGACTTCATGACCACGGTTAAATACACTTAGGTGCAAGCCATCGTAGTGACCGTGATCTAACGCTGAATGGTATTGATGATCCGAACCGTGCTGACCAAACCAAATTAACGCCATGGTGTCATCGTCTTTTTCATCACGGTGACGAAGAATGCTTACGCCGCCTTTTTCACCTTCTGGGCCATCAGTAACAAATAAGCTGCCCCAGTTAAATGGTTTGATTTCATCAGCCTGTTCAACCGCATTTGATAATGTTTGACCTGAACTATGAACCCAAACATCTTGTTGGTGATCTGCCATACCAAGTAACGTTTCTGTTTGCTCATAACGGTGATAACACACCGATGTTGCCATGATCACGCCTTCATCGTTGATAGAAATCGTTTTCGATGAATCATTCAGTGCTGGTAATGTGCCATCAGGGAAAGCCGTTTTAAATACTGAGTACGATGTTGTTTTAATGACTGAATCATTAAATTCATAGATACCCAATTCTGGTTGACGGCGCTCAATTGCTTCAGCAAATAAGTAAATTGGACGCAATGAGAAACGATGGTAATAAGGACCTTCCATATAGTAACCATCAGGCGAAAACAGTTGGTCAAGTTGTGCTAAGAAACCACCACTCACTTTGTCCATTTTCAAACCATATAACGCTTTATCTACTGATTCTTGATCATTGATTGCGTAACCACAAATACCAACAGCAGCAACCGCCCATAGACCATGGTTGTGTACGATATCGAAATCGTGCGCGTAAGTTACCACGAACATTTCAATCATTTGCTTTAGAAGATCATCTTCAATTAAGCGTTTTTGCTCTTCTGAGATCGTATGATAAATACAGCTGTACGCACAAGACGCGTAAAGCATCCACATATTTTCATTCAATGTCTGGTGGAACAGTTTGCCTGGAGGATTAGAATCAAGACTAACGTTACTCTCAAGTGTTGGATATACCGTTGCATACGCTGTTAGCATATCAACAATGTAATCACGGTATTTAGTTTCTTCTGTGATTAAGAATAAGCGACCTGCAAGATCCATATGAATGTAGTTTTGTTTATGACGGTTATGTTCGTAACCGCCACCTTCGCCGTGACCCGGAACTTCAATACCCACATCTGCCATGTAAGCATCTGTTTGTTTGATATCACGAGTAAGGGCTTTTCCTAATAGGCTATCCTTGCCAAGTTCTTTACGAAGCTCAGCAGCTTCTTTAAAATTCAGTAACAGTGGTTGATAGCTCATTATTATTTCTCCTGCTTAATCGTGTTTGTTTCTAATGAAGACGCTTCAAGCGAATAGAAGCCTGTCCAACTGTATGATTTACCATTTAATTCTACGGTGTGCGCGGTATTCTCTGCTGCACCAAACTGATTACTTATCATCACGGTTACATTAGAGTGTTCTGTCTGAATTTCAACAACCGACCCTACTACTGTGTGACCAATAACCTGAATATTTTTCACCACACCACGAGCGTTAACCGATTGCTCAAATTCTTCGTTGAAATAGCCGTGTGTTTCTAGCACTGATGCAAATAACGTTGATGGACCTTTACTACGAAGAATAAACGCGGGTTCACTACGTAAATTAAAGCTTGGATCATTCGCACCAGTACGAGTGAAAATCACTTCATTATTAGCATTAGAACTTGTGCCTAACCACGTGTAATAAGTATTATTTTGTAGCCAACTCACCAGTGCCGTATCGTTTGCTGTACCGCTTGCCACATTCCATAAGTGTTGGTAACCAAAATCACTGCCTAACGTATTCAGCTCTTTGTTCGCTTGGTACTCAAAGTTAGTACGTACTATCTGACCTTCATATTGGTGAGAGTAATCGTATTGATGCTCTCCTTCACCGACAATACGATAAAGATCAAGCAGCAGTGGTGATTCAAGTTCATCAAGCTTCAACATGAAGACGCTGCGTTGCATATCAAGACCATCATAATGATCATTAGCAAATGCGCTCATACCATTAATGTTAGTGTCATTTACTTTAAAGAAATGCGGAAGACCATGTACTTTATCTGCGCGTTCAACATCAAAGTTATTTTGGCATTGTTCATCCACAGTTACTGCATTGTGAGCGATAGTTTGACGAGCATAAGATTTGTTCTCATCAAGGTAACGACCACCAAATTTTGGTTCAACGTTAACCCAACGACAGAAACCATATTCTCGCAACACTTCTTGACCGCGATTAAAGAAGGTAATGCCCAACGTATCAAAATTACCATGACCCATACCA
Source organism: Aliivibrio wodanis (assembly GCA_000953695.1). Lineage (GTDB taxonomy): Bacteria > Pseudomonadota > Gammaproteobacteria > Enterobacterales > Vibrionaceae > Aliivibrio > Aliivibrio wodanis. The sequence goes on from LN554847.1 coordinate 1,312,005, forward strand.
TGCTGGCCGTAATTCATAACAAGTTGAGATACATCGCCTTTTTTATCTTGCATACGAATAAAACCTTGCGCACCAAAATGGCCATCAGGACCTTCATTTAGTTCAACACTCGGCCAGAAAGGCATATTGATTTCATGCTTTTCTAATGCTTCTTCATACGCTTTTGATAACTCTAAACCACAAGAGTGCATCCAAACACGATCTTGTATTTTCGCCATGCCTAAGATGTTGTCATCAAGTTCATAGTGTTTACTGTAAACACTCACCGCAACCTGAACCCCCATATCCGTAATGCCCATAGTTCGAGATGAGTCATTTAATGCAGGGAACTCACCATTTGGGTATGCGGTTGAAAGCATGGCTTGTACTGTGTTACCAATCACTTGCCCTTTGAAGTTATAAATATCCACTTCTGGCATATGACGGTGAATAACTTCAGCAAACACACACGTTGGACGAATCGCGTAACGATGGTAATAAGGCCCTTCCATGTAATAACCAGAAGGAGCAAACAATTCAGAGATTTGCGCTAAGAAACCGCCAGTTTCGTTACGTTCAATGCCATAAACTGACATATCTAAATATTCGCGCTTACCAATTGCTAGACCACAAATACCAACCGCTGCCACTGCCCAAATTCCGTGATTATGAATACGGTCAAAGTCGTGTGCATATTTAACGGTAAACATATCAAGCATTGGCTCAAAGATACGCTCAACAACCGTGCTTCGCTCTTCTTCTGTCATGGTTGATGCAACACAAGAATAAGCAAGGCTAGTAAATAATAGCCAACAATGTTCATTTAAGATTTGGTGAAACAAACGACCTGTTGGGTTTGTGTTTTTTTGTACATGGAAGTCAAATGTTAGGTATTTGTCTGCATAAATTGCTAATAGTTCTTTCACAAAGTTGGCATATTTTTCTTCTTTAGTGACAAGAAACAAACGGCCAGCAAGATTCATATAAGTGTAGTTTTGTTTGTGGCGATTATGTTCGTAACCACCCGCCTCTCCGTGACCAGGAACATTTAATGGAAGTTGCATAAATGCATCAACATCTTTTTTATGCGCTTCAATGGTCTTGCCCATTAACGTCGAACGTCCAACTTCTAGGTGAAGCTGTTCAATTTCTGCATCCGTAAGTAAAATTGGTTGTGTCGTCATATTCTTTTTCACCCTCAATCTCAATAAAGAGTATTTAATCTCTAAACGTAACTAAATTATCAAACTGCATATAAAGTAATACAATATTAGCTTTAGTGACACCTTAGCGTTATCAAACAATGATGACAATCACACAAAACAATATAAGACATTGATTTTAAATAATATGAATTTTGTAACAGGTCATTAAATAATCGTAAAAACAGAGCTAAAGTAAATTCTTATTTGATTCACATCACACAAAATAAACTATATTGTATTACAAATTAAATTATTGGCTTATAGTTATCCCCATCGAAACATTAAATTTAGTTGATACCTTTATTAGGATAAGCATTATGAATAATTTTTTTAAATTACAAGAGAACCCTTGGGAAGAACTAGGCGGTGGCATCAAACGTAAAATTGTCGGCTACACTGATGAACTGATGGCTGTTCACTTATGTTTTGATAAAGGCGCGATCGGCGCTCCTCACTCTCATGAGATCCATGACCAAATTGGTTATGTCGTAAGTGGTAGTTTTGAAGCTGAAGTTGATGGCGTTAAACACGTACTTACTGCTGGTGACGCTTATATTGCCCCTAAACATTTTGTTCATGGTGCCGTGGCTCTTGAGCAAGACAGCATTTTACTTGATATGTTTTCACCAGCACGAGAAGACTTCTTAAAATAATCACTAGCGCAACCTCAGTTGCTAAGGTAAGCATATGAAATCATTAAACATCGCGGTCATTGGCGAGTGCATGGTTGAGCTACAGAAAAAAGAAAACGGGCTTGAGCAAACATTCGGTGGAGACACATTAAACACTGCACTTTACTTGTCGCGTTTAACAAAAAACAAAGGCGTTAACGTCAGTTATATTACCGCGTTAGGCAATGACCCTTTTAGCCTTGATATGCTAGAAAAATGGAAAGTAGAAGGCATCAATACCGATTTGGTGACTCAATTAGACAATAAACAACCCGGACTTTATTACATCGAGACCGATGACACCGGTGAACGTAGTTTTCATTATTGGCGTAACGATGCCGCGGCAAAATATCTGTTCGACCAAAAAGAGACATCGGCACTTTTAGATAGCCTGTTTTCTTTTGATGCAATTTATTTAAGTGGGATATCTATTGCTATCCTCACTGATAACGGTCGTCACGTACTGTTGGCATTTTTAGAACAATACAAAGCTCAAGGCGGAAAAGTTCTTTTTGATAATAATTACCGTCCTAAGCTTTGGAATGACCAATCAGAAGCCATGTCATGGTATTTAAAAATACTGGCACTGACAGACACTGCATTACTTACTTTTGAAGATGAACAAGCCCTTTATGGTGATGATCATCTTGAACAATGCATTGAAAGAACATCAAAATCTGGTGTTAATGAACTCATTATTAAACGAGGAAGTAAGGATTGTTTAGTCGTACAAAACGATCAAGCAAACTATGTTGCTCCTTACCCTGTAGAGAAAGAAAAAATCATTGATACAACCGCTGCTGGAGATTCGTTCAGTGCAGGTTTTTTAGCCAAACGTTTTTGTGGCGGCAATGCGCTTGAAGCAGCGTATTCAGGGCACGTTGTTGCTGGCACAGTGATCCAATATAAAGGCGCGATCATTCCAAGTAATGTAATGCCAGATTTATCTTTATAATTTTTAATATGTTACCTAAATGGTTATTCTTATTTAGGTGCCTGTCGTTAATCAAATTCAACATGAGAGTGTAATCATGACTACCTTAAACGAACAATTGGCAAACCTTAAAGTTATCCCTGTCATCGCAATCAACAAAGCGGAAGATGCGATCCCTCTAGGCCGAGCTTTAGTTGAAAATGGCATGCCATGTGCGGAAATTACATTTAGAACACCGTGTGCTGCAGAAGCGATTCGAGCTATGCGTAATGAGTTCCCTGAGATGCTAATTGGCGCTGGCACGATTTTAACTAATGAACAAGTTGACCAAGCTATTGAGGCAGGTGTTGATTTTATCGTTAGCCCTGGTTTTAACCCACGTACAGTGCAGTATTGTTTAGATAAAAATATGCCTATCGTTCCTGGCGTAAACAACCCAAGCTTAGTTGAGCAAGCAATGGAAATGGGCTTACGCACGCTTAAATTCTTCCCTGCAGAACCTTCTGGTGGCATTAATATGCTAAAAGCGCTGACTGCGGTTTATCCGGTACAATTTATGCCAACGGGTGGTGTAAGCTTGAAGAACATTGATGATTACCTATCTATCCCTGCAGTTTTAGCCTGTGGTGGCACTTGGATGGTACCAACAAACCTTATTGATGAAGGTAAATGGGATGAATTAGGCGCATTAGTTCGTGATGCCGTTGAGCGTGTAAGTTAATCCGCTTTAATTAATAATTTCTTACTCTTTATTAGGCGAGCCAATGGCTCGCTTTTGTTATTTTTACGATCTAAAACAAACCACTTCTTATTTTTTACGCCATACTCACCCTTCAAAATAAAGACACCATCATTTGTGGTTAACAACCGTCACCAATACCATTTTGTATTACTATATACCCAAAATTAAACATCAACAGCTTACAACGTAAAATATCACAAACCAATGAAAAATAAGATTAAATCCAATTGAAACATAAAGTAACACTCTTATTTAGATAAAAAAACATGCGAATCAGATCACGATAAAGACATATTGTAGTACAAATAAAATTTAAAAAGGGTAATCTAGATATCAGTTAATTATGATATAAAAAGGGCTGAAAAAAATGACTATTGATACTCTCGTTGTTCTTGCCTACTTCTTCTTCTTAATCGCAATTGGTTGGATGTTTAGAAAGTTTACAACCTCTACTAGTGATTACTTTAGAGGGGGCGGCAAAATGTTATGGTGGATGGTTGGTGCAACCGCTTTCATGACTCAATTCTCAGCATGGACGTTTACTGGAGCCGCAGGACGCGCTTTCTCCGATGGTTTTGTTATTGTAATTCTGTTCTTAGCCAATGCATTTGGTTATTTCATGAACTACATGTACTTCGCTCCAAAGTTCCGTCAACTTCGTGTTGTAACCGCGATTGAAGCAATCAGACAACGTTTTGGTAAAACTTCAGAGCAGTTCTTTACTTGGTTCGGTATGCCGGACAGCTTAATCTCTGCAGGTATTTGGCTAAATGGTCTAGCAATCTTTGTTGCTGCTGTATTTAATATCCCTATGGAAACGACCATCATCTTTACCGGTGTTGTATTAGTAATCATGTCGGTAACTGGTGGGTCTTGGGCCGTTGTCGCTTCTGATTTCATGCAAATGCTCGTTATCATGGCAGTTACTATTACGTGTGCTGTTGCCGCTTACTTCCACGGTGGTGGCATTACGAACATTGTTGATAACTTCCAAGGTGACTTCATGTTGGGGAATAACCTCAACTACGTAAGTGTATTCGTACTATGGGTTGTCTTCATCTTTGTGAAACAATTCGGTGTAATGAATAACAGTATCAATGCTTACCGCTACTTATGTGCTAAAGACAGTGAAAATGCTCGAAAAGCTGCTGGCCTTGCTTGTATCCTAATGGTTGTTGGTCCTCTTATTTGGTTCCTTCCACCTTGGTATGTAAGCGCATTTATGCCTGATTTTGCATTAGAGTACGCGTCAATGGGCGATAAAGCCGGTGATGCAGCTTATTTAGCATTTGTTCAAAACGTGATGCCTGCAGGTATGGTTGGCCTACTAATGTCAGCAATGTTCGCAGCAACAATGTCTTCTATGGATTCAGGTTTAAATCGTAACGCTGGTATTTTCGTAATGAACTTCTATAGCCCAGTTCTTCGTAAGAATGCTGAGCAAAAAGAGCTAGTGATTGTAAGTAAGCTAACGACGATTCTTATGGGTGTTATCATTATCGCGATTGGCCTATACATTAACTCATTACGTCACTTAAGCTTGTTTGATATTGTAATGAACGTTGGTGCCTTAATTGGTTTCCCTATGCTTATTCCAATCTTCCTAGGTATGATTATTCGTAAAACACCAGATTGGTCAGCTTGGACTACATTGATTGTCGGTGGTTTCGTTTCTTACATCTTTGGTATTTCTCTACAAGCAGGAGATATTGAGCACCTATTTGGTCTAGAGCAAAATCTAACTGGCCGTGAGTGGGCAGATCTTAAAGTTGGCTTAAGCTTAGCTGCACACGTAGTCTTCACTGGTGGCTTCTTCTTAGCAACTCAATTCTTCTATAAACCTTTATCAGCTGAACGTGAGAAGGAAGTTGATACATTGTTTACTAACTGGAACACACCACTTGTTGCTGAAGGTGAAGAACAACAAAACCTAGATACAAAACAACGCTCTATGCTTGGTAAACTTATCAGCACCGCAGGTTTTGGTATCTTAGCGATGGCATTGATTCCAAATGAACCAACAGGTCGATTACTCTTCCTTCTGTGTGGCTCAATCGTATTAAGTATTGGCATTCTACTTGTGAATGCATCTAAAAATGGTGCAGGGACCAAAACCGCAACAGTCAATGACTAACTAATATTAGAATCCCTATGATCAAAAACCTTGCAGCTCCTAGCAAGGTTTTTTTTTAATATGACTTTGTGTTAATAATAGAGAAAACTAATCACGCTATAATTAGCGTTTTGTACTCTTTGTTTAATGATGGATTATGCTATGAACCCAGTTATCGATACGATTCTAAACCACCGCTCTATTCGTTCTTTCACTAACGAACCTATCTCTAAAGAGCAATTAGATACCATCATCAGCGCTGGTATTGCAGCCTCTTCTTCTAGCTTACTTCAAGTAAATTCAATTATTCGTGTTACCGATATAGATAAACGTAAAGCGTTAGTTGAGCTTTCTGGCAGTCAACCTTATGTAGAAGGTGCTGCGGAGTTTTTGGTTTTTTGTATTGATTTTCAACGTCACCATGAAATGAATCCAGAAATAAAAGCGGAATATACAGAGCTAACATTGATCGGTGCAGTTGATGCTGGGATCATGGCTCAAAATTGCTTATTAGCGGCAGAATCAATGAACCTCGGTGGTGTATATATTGGTGGTTTACGTACTCATGCGCAAGAAGTCGATAATTTACTTGAGTTGCCAGATTACACCGCCGTTCTCTTTGGTATGTGTTTAGGCCATCCTGCTCAAACACCACAAAAGAAACCACGTCTAAGTCCTGATGTCATTGTTCATGAAAATACATATCAGCCATTAGATAAAAACAAAATCCATGAGTACGACGACATCATGTCGACATACTATGCAACACGTAGCAGTAATCAAAAACAAAGTTCATGGTCAGAACAAATCACAGGCAAGTTGTCACAAGAGTCACGCCCTCATATCAAGGGGTACTTGAATAACAAAGGCCTAGCGATTAAGTAATCAATAAATCCTTTACCCCTTCTTTTTTGGGGTATTTGTCCTTCCATATTCATGTTACTTTCCGCCTCATTAATCCCGAGTTATCATTATGTGTACTTGGGATTTTTAATTTTGATACCAACTAACGAAATTCAATTGGTGTCAGCACAAATCTACAAAACAACTAAACTTAATAATTATAATAGCAATGCCTGTAAATGCCGCTCACACATTTATATTCTTGGTTTTGCACTCTAAAATAGGTAATGTCTTATGCTGTCTATCTTTGATATCTACAAAATTGGCGTTGGGCCATCAAGCTCTCACACAAATGGTCCTATGATTGCTGGGTACAACTTCACCCAACTTATTCAGCCACATTTAGCGCAAGTTTCTCGTGTTCAGGTTGATTTATATGGTTCACTCTCTTTAACGGGGATCGGCCACCACACTGACCGTGCAACCATTTTAGGGTTACTGGGAAATCGTCCAGATAATATCAAGATTACCAGCGCCAACTTAGCCATGAAAAAAGCAATTGAAGATAAAGTATTACGCATTGCTGGCGATCATGAAATCATTTTTGATTATGAAACGGATATGCTGTTTCATAAAACCAACTTACCTTTACATGAAAATGGTATGACGATTTCTGCGTTTAATAACACGGGAGATCTATTAGTAATCGAAACCTACTACTCAGTTGGTGGTGGTTTTATTGCAACCGCAGATGAATTAACGAATGGAAAAAGCACCACTGATGTTGAGGTTGAATTCCCATTTAAGTCTGCTGATGAGATGCTAGAAAAAGCAGAAGAACAAGGATTAAGCTTAGGCGCTTTTGTATTGCGTAATGAAGTCGCTTTTCAACCAATGGAAGCCATTGATGCAAAAGCCGACCAAATTTGGAAAGTAATGTCTCTTTGTATGGACCGCGGTTTTCAAACTGAAGGTATTCTTGAAGGCGGCCTAAATGTCGTTCGCCGTGCGCCTGCTTTATTGAAAAAGCTAGAAGCAAACGCCTCTATTGAGAATGATCCAATGGAGATCATGGATTGGATTAACTTATTTGCGTTTGCAGTAAGTGAAGAAAACGCAGCAGGCGGCCAAGTAGTAACATCACCAACTAATGGTGCTGCTGGCGTCATTCCTGGCGTGTTAATGTATTACCATAGATTCATTAAAGAACTAGATACGAAACAACTAAAAGACTTCTTAGCGGTATCTGGTGCCATTGGTATTTTATACAAAACCAATGCCTCGATTTCTGGTGCTGAGGTGGGTTGTCAGGGTGAAGTCGGCGTTTCATCCTCAATGGCAGCAGCAGGACTAACAGCACTTCGCGGCGGCAGTAATGAGCAAATTTGTATGGCAGCGGAAATTGCCATGGAACACTCACTGGGCATGACCTGTGACCCGATTGGTGGTCTTGTTCAAGTGCCTTGTATTGAACGTAATGCAATGGGGTCAATGAAAGCAATCAACGCCTCTCGCATGGCTCTTAAGCGTACAAGCAAATGTCTTATCTCACTCGATAAAGTGATCGATACCATGTATCAAACAGGTAAAGACATGAACCGTAAATACCGTGAAACCTCTCTCGGTGGTTTGGCGTTAATTCACATGGCACCACCGTGTGAATAATAGATAAAGTAATGGTGGTTGTGCTTAATACCTATAGAGTATAACAATCTACAAATGCTGCCATTAGGAGATCTACATATTACTCTGAAAAATCACTTACGGTTATATTCTTACCGTAAGTGATTAGTTTATCAATTAATTATTTAAATGAGAAAGTACTAAATGACGTTTCCAGTATTTTATCGGCAATGTATCTATGAGTAGCTGTTGTTGGATGAGTAACACCCCAAAATACATACGCATCCGATCCGTAATATTCACAGTCTTTAGTTAAACTATGGCTATATAAATAATCAAGCGATGAGCTACGGTTAATATCTAAACACGCATCTGTCGAATTTTGGAAACCATGCTCTTGTGGATCAGCCGTGATTTGTGAAAATAACTCTCCAGCATCAAACAAAACTACGTTTTTACCTGTCTCTTTATAGTATTTTGCCTGTTCTTTAATAAATAAATTAAATTCATTTATTTGGTTACGTATCGTGACAATTTCATCTTGAGTTGAGTACTTAAATTGTGGTGCTTTTGTTGCGTCAGGTAAAGTAAATAGCAAAATATTTTCTGCTCCTGCATCCACTAATCGAATAAGGGCTCGACTTAAATCCCCTTTAACTTCCGAAAGTTCACGGTGATAATTCATAAAGTCATTTAAACCAAATTCTAATGTAAATAATGTGTTCTCTGGTTTATAGTTTTTCGCCATTTTTATATAGGTTAAATAAGATGTTACCTGATCATATACCCCAGTTAGAGCTACGTATTTATTTTCACCAGCAGCACCTCCTACAGCCCAATTATAAAGCGGGATATTTTTCTCTTTTGCTAAATATTCAGTCCAAACTAAACCATTTGAAAAATGCCCTAAGAACCATGAATTACGATTAGGAAATATCCATTGAGAACCATTAAAAATATTACCAGTATCGGAAAGACTGTCTCCAAACGCGACTAATCGGTTTATTGTATTAGCCTGAAATACTTCATCGTTTGTCCAGATAGAATGATTATATGACAGTCTATTATCTGCCGCAAAGTAGGTAATATCTGCTGTGTCATGAGTAACGTCTAAAGTTTCTTCACAACGCTCTTGGATCTTACTTTGTGGTTCATTACTATAGAACATATTTTTAAATGAGGAAGATGACCACCAATAACCTTGAACCTTATAATCACTACCATCAGTATTTTTTGCCCATTCCCAATCAGTAGCAGGATCATTGTGATCAGTATGAGGTCGATACCAACAACGAACATAAGTATAAGTATTCGAGCCTTGAACACTATCCACTTGTGCAGCGGTAATCGCTTCAGGGATTAAAAGAGCCTCTTCTGCAAAAGCATTAACAGAAAAAGGAAACAAGAAAGACAACAATATTACTTTTGTTTTTTTCATTATATTAAACTTATTAATTATGGGACATCTATAATTAATAATTTAATCTTCACAGTCAAACTCACTAATAAATATAAGCTTCAATATGTGATCTTCTGTTAATTAACACAATTATCAAACCTAATATATTAAATGTAAATCTGAATATTAATTTAATATAAACGATATGCACTATATTAATACGAGTTATTTCTTATACGGCGACACTATCGTATTTCCTGTCACGGCATGATTCGACACCATGACTAAGTCTTGGTATAAAGATCGAATATTCTCTTCACTCAATACCTCATTAGGTTTACCTTCAGCCATGACTTCACCTTGGTTAATCAAGATTAGCCGATCACAAAACTCTGCCGCAGTATTTAAGTTATGAATCGCAACCAAGGCAGATTTTCCATTCTGACACTCTTTATGGAGTACATTCATTAACTGAGATTCATGGCCAATATCCAAGCTAGCAGTTGGCTCATCAAGCAACATTAAAGAGGTACCTTGGACTAAGGTTCGAGCAAAATGTACAAGTTGCTTTTCGCCTCCAGATAAATCGGTCACGGTTCTAGAACTTAAATGCCCTATTCCCACCCTGTCTAACGCCGCTTTGCTTTGATCTTTAATCAGGGCTGCTGAAATGACTTCTTGTTGCTGACGGGCATGAAACCCTAAACCAATAGTTTCCATCACGCTGAATGGGAATGCAGCTTCACTGTATTGGGGTAAGTAGCTCATACTTAATGCACGTTCAATATGAGAAAGGCTCGATAGCGATTCGCCTTTAATTGATATATCCCCCTGAGAATAGGCTTGAAAACCACTGATGCATTTCATTAAGGTACTTTTACCTGCGCCATTAGGGCCAATAATACCGACTAACTCACCCGCATTCACTGAAAATGAGATGTCATTTAATAGCGTTTTTGAAGCGACCTGATAACTTAGGTTTGATACGTTCAGTAGTGTCTTTGTTGCATTCATCTTACTCACGCTAAACGCCCCTTTCTTTGGAATCGAATAATTAAGCCTATAAAATAACAGCCGCCAATAAATGAGGTAATGATCCCCGCTTTCAATTCGTTTGGTGCGATAATCCAGCGACCTAACAAGTCACATACAAGTAAGAAAATTACACCAAAAATGGCAGAGAACGGCAACAGCTTTTCATGCGCAGGTCCAACCAATAAACGCACTAAATGCGGTACCATCAAACCAATAAATCCGATTGGTCCGGCTATCGCTATCGACATTGCGGTAAGTAAAGTAGCGAACATCAATAATTTGAATCGGGTCTGCTTTACATTAAGCCCCATACCGTGCGCGCTTTCTTCACCTAATGCTAATAAATTTAAGGCGCGACTCTCTTTTAAGAGCAAAATTGAAACGACAATAATGACAGGCGTTGGCCATAATAAATGTTGCCACATACGGCCATCTAATCCCCCCATTGCCCAAAAGACAAATTGGCTGACTTCGTATTGCTGAGCCATTAATAACAACCCCATTCGAGCGCCACCCAATAAACTTGAGAGTGCTAACCCCGTTAAGATTAAAAACAATATTTGAGAGGATGAATGACGAGATGCAAGCACATAAATAAATGCTGATGCCGCTAATGCACCCACCGTAGTAAAAATAGGTAACCACATCGGGTTCATAAACGAGAAGCCAGATACAATTGCGATGACTGCCCCAAAACTACTGCCAGAGCTCACACCTAGCACATCTGGACTGGCTAATGGATTTTTGAATAAGCCCTGAGTACAAGCTCCTGCCAACGCCAATGCACCACCAGCCAAAATAGCGGCACACGCTCTTGGTAATCGAATGTGCATTACAATCGCAGAGGCTAATGGGTATTCTTTTGCTGCAAGTTCGCTACCATTAAGTAAGTAACTCTTAAACATCGCCAATATATCGAGAACTGGGATATGCACTGCTCCAAGGCTGAGATATGCCAAAAACAGACCAATAAACAGACTGACTGAGGTAATAATTTGAAATGATGTTAAACGATAAAAAGGCATTAGAGTTTCTTATAGGCAGAATGATTAACAAAAAGAACAGCATCAATAATGTACTGACTATAAACGCTTCTTAATACATGAGGCATTTGATACACACGCCCTTCTTTAATGGCAGTGACAGATTGTAGTGATGGGTCAGACATTACTTCTTGCTTAAACTGTTCAGCCCCATCCTTATCGCCATAAACCCATGCAGGAATAAACAACACATCAGGGTTAAGCACAATGACCATTTCTTTTGATACAGGCACTTGGCCGTACTTATCACTGACTAACCCTTCAATCGCATTATCCAAATCCGCTTGTTCTAATACTTCATCCCATGTTGAGTCTTGTCCGCTTGATGTTCCCCACGGGTTGTAATCTAACGCTGTTAACCTTTGTTTTGGCTTAATCACATCTTGAGTTAATCGCGCTTTCATTTTGGCAACGACTTTTTTAGCCGCTTCACTTTTGTTAACTATCTCGCCAACCCGTAAGATCTCAGTTTCGATCTCTGCAATTGTTTTAGGTGTTTGAATTCGATAAACAGGAATACCTGCACTTTCAATAATCGCTAACTTTGAAGCATCACTCCAGTTAGCCGCAAACACAATATCAGGACGATTAGCGATGATCATTTCTACATTCAACGCCAATAAAGGCACAGATTTAGGAAGAATGTCTTTTACCGCTGAGTAATTAGGGTTGTTGGCTAAATCAGTCAAACTGGAGAGTGAACTGTCATCCACCAATTCTAATAACACAGCATCCGTAAATAGAGTTTTAGATGAGATTTTCTTAGGCTCTTGCTCAATAACGACAGAATTCCCTAAGCCATCAACCACGATTAACGGATAAATAGTCTCAGCCACCGATGAAAAAGAAAACAAAAAAGAAGAGGTAATAATAAATGATTTTAACGCAGACCAGCGCATGAAAACTCCTGTAAATCGCGTACATTATTGTTCTAATGTAATAGAACATAAAATTAAGCACTTCGTATCTGACTCAAATCCCATTGAGACTTTCACAGTGGCGCGTCCGTTACGGATTTTCACCGTATTCCGAAGATGGGTCGTATTGTACTTTGCTACCGCTATATATTCTATCTTTATACTTTCAAACCCTTTTTTATTAGAGCTAAGCAATGGAAATAGAAGTAATTTCTTTCTATAGTTACCCTTACATAGGATATATTGTGCAAAGGATTGAAAATGAAATACACGCTACTGCTTCTACTCACCCTATTTATTTCTGTTAGTTTTGCCAATAACGAAGAAGAAATCACGACAATATTTTACAGTTACTAAGCCAAGAAAAGGATAATCAATCCTAGAGTAGACGTGATAAAGTATATTCACTCTTTCATTGATAACTAAGTGATTTAATTATGGCACTAAAAGCATCTGGTGTGGTTGGTGAGCTTTCATACCCTTTCATTTTTGAAGACAGTCCATTGTGTGATTTTGAGATTTTAACTGACGAGTTATGTACCTATACTGGCCTCGCTCTTTCTCAAATATCAAATCAAGAAGTTCGAGAATCATTAGAACGCTTACAACCAAAAATATTCCACTTAAATGGTTCGATTCGCGGTAAGTGTGGGATCTTTGAAGAAGACGTGCAAGATCTGCTCGCTGAAATGCTCGCCTTTAAAGAGCAAGTCGAAGACAAAGGAAAACGCTTTGTTCTTCCAAGAGGAACTGGACCGGTGATCCAATTGCACAAATGCCGTAGCTTAAGTAAGAAAGTTGTCCGCGCATTAGTTCAAGTAGATAAATTGACCACAAAGAAAATACCTGAAACACTGCCTAGATTTGCCAATGTATTAGCTAACTACTATTTCGTGCTAACCCGTGTATTAAATCAAGAAGCAGGGATTGAAGAGCCAGAATACATTAGTATTAATTATCCAAATCCAAAATAGAACTCTGAAATCAATGTTATTTAACGCGGCGTGCAAGGTTACACCCATGTAAGTTAAATGGAATGAAAAATAACATTGTTTAAGATTAAATATATCTCTAGTTTCTTCAACAAAAATAATACGATATAGGTCAAGCTAATCGTAACTATCTTTGGCTACTTATTGATTGAGTCACTCAGATATTATACAGTCCATCGAATTAACGCCTTCCTTAGATAATGGATAAACTAAGTAGCGCTCGTGGCATAAATTTCATGCCTTTTGTTAAACTTGTGTTAAGTGATTAAAGTAATGAAGTTCAATAAACCTAATATATTCCATTTTTGGCCACGCCTCATCATTTTATTTTCAATATTTTTTACTCTCTTATTTTCTGCGTTCTATTTATACAAATATTCAGAAAATGAAATAAAAATAAACAAAATTGAATCAGAACAAAAAGCTATTATTTCAGCACAGAAAAAATATATTTCTATAACACTTGATAGCATTGGGCAAGACCTACTGCTCCTATCTGATTTTATTGAAATTCATCATGCTTATAATAATTCAGACAAAAAGCTCATCCAATTGGCAGAATTAAACACCCTAGCATTAAGTTTACGTAAAGGCCTATATGATCAGCTTCGTTACCTTGATTTAAAAGGGAATGAGATTATTCGGATCAACTATAATGATGGTGTCCCTTCTATCGTACCGAAAAATCTACTTCAAAATAAAGCGAGTCGATACTACTTTAAAGACAGTTTAAAACTACGAGATGGGGATGTGTATATCTCTATCCTTGACCTTAATATTGAGCATGGTGAAATAGAAACACCTTATAAACCGATGATCCGCCTTGCAACCCCTGTATTTGACGATAATGGCCGTAAGCGTGGTGTTGTTATTTTAAACTATTTAGCAGAACACCTACTTGATGGTTTAAAGATATTTAACTTAAATAATAAAGATCATCATATGTTAATTAACAACGATGATTATTTTTTATTTTATGATAGAAGGCCTGATCTTGAATTTGCTTTCATGTTCCCTAATAGTGAAGAAAAAAAATATTCTAATATTTATCCTAAAACTTACGACTGCGTTAAGAATAATGAATATGGCCAATTTAACTTACCAAGTGGTGTATTAACATTTGATTCTGTATTCTCCTACCCTAAAAGCGTTACCTCATTAGAAGAGGTTCGTATTGTAAAACAAGATACTTGTTGGCGATTAATCACCTTTGCACCACACGAAGCTCAATGGACACCGAAAAATATGTCCACGATTGAGTTCTATATTTTATTGGTGATATTACTCTTTTCCGTTTCTATGGCTTACATTATTACTCGACTTCAGCTCAAGAAAAACATCGACCATAATGAAATACGAAAATTAGCTCATCATGATAGTTTAACGGGATTAGTTAACCGTGGGTATTTCAAAAAATTATTTCATTGGAAATTACAAAATGCACGTCATACAGAAACTACAGTAGCCTTAATTTACATTGACCTTGATAGCTTTAAGGAGCTCAATGACACCTTTGGTCATAGCGTTGGAGATTTAGCCTTAAAAGCCATTGCTGATAATTTAGAATATATATTTTCTACTAATGCCTATGTCGCTCGAATTGGAGGCGATGAGTTTGCCGTACTTATTTATGATGTACTTGATACAGAAGACGTTATTTCACAGGTAAGCTCTTACTTATCACTCTCTCATCAACCAATCATGTTAGATAGTGAGAAGCATATACTTAATACCAGTATTGGTGTCGCTTACTACCCTGAACACGGTACAAGCATCAACGATTTAATGCATAATGCCGATGAAGCAATGTATTATATTAAGCGTTCAGGAAAAAATGGGTTCCATATTTATAATAAGTAGCACTCATTAAGTAATCTATCCATACAGATTACGCCCATTCCATTTTGGTATGGGCGTAATAATATAAACGCCAACACAACCAGAAAACCATGCCATATAAGACACTAGCGCCTAATATCACTCTCTCCCATCCACCATGCTGCCAGCAATACATCAAATAAAAACCACCTAAACTACCGCTGACATAGTAATGAACCAAATATAACGCCGTTGCTGTAGATTTCGCAGTTTTCGCTTGTTGACTGACCCAACCATAAGCCAAAGAGTGAGTAAAAAAAGCGCCAAAACTAAGCACATTCAATCCAATAATGATCATAAGAAGTGATTCATGGCTAGCAATTAACATTCCCCCTAAACTTAATAATGATCCAAAAAACATTCCTGATACCGAGCTAAAATATTGACACCATATCCCAACTAATCGAGAGCTGACAGTGCCGGATAAATAACAGAGGAAAATCATAGAAGCAATACTAATAGGCAGCATATAAGGCGCACTGACTAAGCGAAAACCCGTCACTGTGTATAGATTAACGAACAAGGCAAAATTCACCCCACCAATCAACATAGCGAACAGGATTTTTTTATTTCTAAGGTGTTGAAAAATAAATCGATGATACTGAGAAAGTTGCGGCACTTTAGCGGTTGGTTGAGCTTCTTTAGGAAGAACAAAAGCGACCACTATAGCCCCAATTAAACTGAGAATTGCCATACTAATAACGGCAGTCTGCCAATCAAAATGATCAGTAATCATACCGCCTAAAATACGTCCAGAAATACCACCTAATGAATTAGCACTAATGTACGCCCCAATTGCATGGCTGAATGCCTTCGCAGAAAACTCTTCCGCCATGTAGGCCACCGCCACCGCCGCAAACCCAGCCAGAGCAGAGCCCATTAATGCACGACTAATGATAAGTAACAGTAAATTGTCAGTCAGCAACGATGTTAAACCAATAACAGGCAATAAGAATAGGCTAATAAGCAATACCCTACGCCTACCTATCATTTCAGAAGCAATAGCCCAAGGTAATAACATTAAAGCGAGAGCGAATGTACCTGCGGCTAATAGCCAATTTACTCGAGTTGCAGAGACCGAAAAATGATCCGCCAAAACAGGTAGCATAGGCTGAAATAAATACAGATTACAAAAGACCAAAAACGATCCAAAGGCCAATGCAGCACTCACTTGGTAATAGGCTCGACTACGAAATTCAATCATCTCAGTGATCATCATCAGGAAAACAATATCAAAACAGTAGCAAGTTCATTGAAATAGTGAAAATATATAATAATTATTGATTTGATAGTTTTTAGTTATGGTGGATTATTAAAATGGATACAAGATTACTGAAGTATTTTGTTGCAGTTGCTGAACACCAAAATATCACTCATGCAGCCAAAGCTTTGTACATTGCACAGCCAGCTCTTAGTGTTGCTATCAAGAAATTAGAAAGCCAATTAGAACTTGAACTCTTCCGCCGTAATGATCGAAAAATAGCACTAACTAACGAAGGTGAAGTATTACTTACTCACGCAAAACTAATCCTACAGCAAATAGATGATGCGACCTTAGCCATGAAAGAATTAAGGGGACTGGAAAAAGGAGAAGTTCGATTAGGTGTGCCGAGTATAATGGGAACCTATTATTTTCCCGATGTTCTAATGGCTTTTAAAAGCCGATACCCAAAATTAAAGCTCACCATGGTAGAAGCGGGAGCTCAATCTATTCAAAAAATGCTACTTGATGGAGAGATCGATCTCGGTATTACCCAAGTTAGAAATTTACCAGAAGATCTAGATTCCGACCATTTATTACGTTCTCAAATGGTTGCAGTGGTAAGTCCTGAGCATGAATTTTCCACAAAAGAAACGCTGTCATTTAAAGAGTTCTTCTCTCAAGAATTAGTGATGTTTAAACAAGGCTACTTTCACCGTGAAAGGCTAGATTCGATTTGTAAGCAAGAGAATTTAACGGCCGACTTTTCTTTTGAAACCAATTTATTACCTGTGATATTAAAAATTGTAAAACGAGATTTCGCCATTAGTGCATTGCTTGAGTTAGCCACAGCAAATGAACCCGATATTGTATCTATTCCTTTTAGTGAACCTATCTTTTTAGATATATCAATTGCATGGAGAAAAAAAGGCTACCTCTCAAGAGCCGACCGTACTTTCTTAGAGTTTGTGAAACAGAATAACTAGAACCACCGCTAAATTAATAAAACTCGTTTCTGAAAAACATGATTATCTGAAAATTAATATCAAACATAACAACAAATAAAGCCCCTATGTAATAATAAACATAGGGGCTTTATGCTATTCAATTTTATCTAGATAATATCGCAGAGCATCCCGGCTCTTTTTTAGAGTCATTATTGTCTTTTAATTCAAAACACCAACCATAGCTAGCACACAAACGTTGAACAATAAGTAAGCCTAAGCCATGTTCTGTTTCTGGCTTACCATTTAGCCCCTTACCAGTATCCACAACCGAAATAAGATCTCTGGTTACAGTAACCGTAATGCTTCCTACTTGAGTAAATCGGATCGCATTATTGAGTAAATTCTTCAGGAGCATATTAATAACGACTTCAGGTAAATTAGTTTGCTCAAACGAATCAACATTAACCAATAATAATACTCCCTCAGATAAATGAGATTCATAAGAGTCAAGATTCAATGCCGCTTCATTAATATCATAGCACCCATCTTGAGTAACATTTTCTTGTTTCACTATATTCAGCAGCAATTCAACCGTGACTTGCATATTAGAAGCGGCGATTAATATTCTGTCTCGTTGTTTGGCTTGGAATACTTCATCCCCCTCTTTCATCGCTTGAAGATTTGCAGCACCTAACACAATAGTAATAGGGGTTTTTAACTCATGGCTAGCATATTTGGCAAACATCATTTCTTGTTTCGCTAATCGTTCTTTCAATTGTTTGTAATCGTTTAAATGATGCGTAAATTGTTTTAACTCATCAATTGAACGTTCTGATACCGCAAAATCTTTCTCATGTTTATTTTCTAGTTGTGTACTTAATTCTGACAGTGGCGACATTAACCCATCGAAAACTCGTCGTAATGAGAAACGTAAAAATCCGATTAAAAACACCATTAACGACAACGACAGCAACATTAATATATCCCACTTATCATCACCAAAATCGATAGAACGAATACCAATAGTTAAATACAAAGGGGTAAGAACACCATTTTTATCATAAAAAATATCGTAATAAACCATGTAACCATTATCATCAAACTTATTAAATTTAGTTACTTTTTTTAGTGTATAAGGCAGGTGATGACTGAATTTTTTTTCTAATGCCACTTCTGAATAATATGCCGTAATATGAGGGCTGATTTGGGCTTTATCTTCTTCAACTAAAGCGTAATGATCTTTTGCTATTTTTTTGAATGATTGTAAATGCTGTTCAATTTGATCATCTTCATTAAAAACTAGATGTAGAGAAAAGCCAAAGAACACAAAAAAGGCTGAACTAAGAGCAATAATTGAGAAAGTGAACAGTAATCGCTTTTTAACATCTTCAATAGAATTCGTGGTGCGCGAAGGCAATAAATCTCTCAACCAACTCATCGTGGTAATTCCAACTTAAAACCAAACTTTGGTACTGTTTTTAGCATCGCATGCTCAAATGGCTTATCTAAGATGGCTCTTAATAAGTGAATATGACTGCGTAAAATATCTTTATCTGGTGCATTATCACCCCAAATGGCATAAATCAAATCTTCTCTTCGCACCATTTCAGGCGCTGTTTTTACTAGTTTTACCAACAATTGATACATTACTGGGGTTAAGGCGAGTTCTTGTTTTTGTCTTGTAACTTTATGGTTACTTCGGTCTATAATAATATCTCCAAAACTCAACAGCGAACTTGCAACCTCGCCTCTAAAGCGTTTAATTAACGCCAATAAACGAACTTCTAGCTCAACAAAATTAAACGGCTTACTAACAAAATCATCCACACCAGATTCAAATCCTTTAACCAAATCCTCTTGCCCATTTAAGGCGGTAAGCATCAGTACTGGAGTAGTACAGCCTTGTTTTCTAAGTTCTTTGGCAACGGTCATTCCATCTTTTTTAGGTAGCATTACATCAAGGATAATGGCATCAAACCCATAACGTAACGCTAATTTCAGCCCTAATTCACCATTGCCTGCAAAGTCGACTTCTGCACCTTTAATCTCCAAAAAATCAGCCAAGATCCCTTGAAGCTCTCCGTTATCTTCAATCACTAAGATGCGTTTGTTAGTAAACATAATTACTCTCTGATTTTTATTTTATTCCATCATAGCAAATCTTTGTCGAATAAATGTCGTGCTCTTTGACAAAAAAACGACATTTCATGATTGATACTACCGCCATACCAAATGAGGACATAATTATGAAAAAAACATTATTCGCATTGAGCTTAGCAACAAACTTAATCTCATCATCTCTTTTCGCTGTTGAATTAATTGGTCAAACCAAAAGTAAAAGCCCACTGAACGTCGTTTCAGAAATTAGTGGCATGGTTGAACAAGCCAATATTGAACTTGGTGAGCGAATTATAAAAAACACCACGTTAGCAACGATTAAAAACCAAAATTTCAAATTAGAAGTCAGTAAACAAAAAGCGAACTTATCTTTAGCTCAAGCAGATCTAAAACTTAAAAAATCACTCTTTATTCGCTACCAAGAGTTAAAAAAGAAAAACAGCCTGTCTCAAAATGAATTAGATGTTGCGTCTGCCGATTATGACAGTGCTAAAGCGACTGTCTCATTAGCAAAAATTGAGTTAGATAAAGCGCAATTAGATTTACAAAGCACTATTATTGCTTCTGAAATTAACGGTTATGTGGTGAATCGATCCGTAGAAGATGGCGCATGGGTAAACCAAGGTGATTTACTTTATCAAATTGTCAACATAGACACCCTAACCATTCGATTACTTGCCAGTGAATTTGATATTTCCGAGCTAACCGTAGGCCAAAAGGTGGTCATTTGGCCTGAAACGAACCCTAAAATGAAGGTATCGTCGTCAATAAAACGCATAGGGGTAGAGATTGACCCTCAAACTTTTGCTTACCCTATTGATGTTGAAATTCAAAACTCAGATCACCTATTAAAACCAGGTATGTCTATCCATGCTTCTACCATTCTTTCTAATTCACGTAAGGCTGAACTATGAATTCATGTATTAGTTACTTTGCCCAACGCAGCTTTCTTGCTCGCATTATGACAGTCATGGTGCTGTTTATTGGTGCGGCATCGTTAAGTACATTAAATTTACAAGAATACCCTGATGTGGCTTTTGAAGAGTTAGAAATTACTACCGTTTACCCAGGAGCTACAGCACAAGACATAGAAATCAATATTACTAACCTCATAGAAAAAGAGCTGAAATCAGTTGAGGGAATAAAGCTATTTACCTCCCAATCTTCTGATGGTTTATCAGCAATTAATGTTGAACTAACCCCTAGCAACAACATGAATAAAGTTCTTCGTGATGTACAACAAGCGGTTGATCGCGTGAGTGGCTTACCCAAAGACATTACCAATCCACCAATGGTAGCACAGCCCGGTACCTCTTCACTTGAAGTACTTACTTTTGGTATTAGCTCAGTAGGAGAACAACACAAAGTAAACGAAACTGCATTACAAAACTATGCTAGAAAATTAGAGAAGCAATTGAAAGGTATTTCTGGCGTTGGCACAATATCAATGACTGGCTATAACGAACGTGAGTTTTGGATTGAAATCGATCCAACCAAGATAAGTCGCTATAAATTAACGTTTAACGAGGTGATTAGCGCAGTAAATAACCGCAGTTTATCACTCTCTGGTGGTGTAGTTGAATCATGGAACAGTGAGCAAAAGATCGTCACTATGACTCAAGTACAATCCACTGATGAACTTTCACAAACCATTATCAAAGTACTGCCTACTGGTGCTCTGATCCGCCTTGGTGATATTGCAACAATCATTGATACCTTTGAAAATTCGACCCAAAAAGGCATGATCAATGGGAAAGATGCCATTTTATTTAGCATCACCAACAGTGCCAGTGCTGACATCATTACCACAATCGATAACATCAAAGCCTTACTTAAAAAAGAAGGCTCCGCATTTGAAGGGCAATTCGCTTTTGATTATGGGCTCAACCTTGCCGATGACATGAGTGAAAAATTCTCGATTGTATCAACCAATGGAATGATAGGTCTTATCCTTGTTTTAGCGGTATTAAGTTTAATTCTAAAGCGCCAAATTGCCTTTTGGGTTTCTATGTCTATCCCATTCTGTATTTTAGGTGTCATCGCTATTTTACCAATGTTAGGCATGAATTTAGACAGCATTACTTTAGCCGCCTTGTTATTGGTGATTGGCGTTATTGTGGATGATTCGGTGATTGTTGCCGAGAGTATTTACCAAGAAAAAGAGAAAGGTCTAAGTGCATTAGACGCAGCGGTATCAGGTACTCAAAAAGTCATTAAACCTATAATTGCTAGCTTAACCACCACTGCATTAGTGTTCATCCCAATGCTGTTTATTCCTGGAACTATGGGTAAAGCAATTTTTGTGATCCCTGTTACGGTCATTGCTGCACTGTTGTTTTCACTCGCTGAATGTACATTTACCTTACCTGCTCACTTAGCAAACTCTCTGGATAAAAAAGAGAGGAAAGAAGAGAAAGTCGATAAATTTCAAATTATTATTAACCAGTATCAACGCTTATTAACCCACTGCTTAAACTACAAGAAAAGCGTGTTAATTATTGCTGTTGTCAGCTTAATAGGCAGCGCGTGGTTAGTCACAAACTTAAAACTCGATATATTTCCTTCTGAAGCAGCAAAATACATAGAAATATACACAGAGGTAAAGCCTGGAACACCGATAGAGAAGATCCGAGCAGCACATGCAACTTTAGAAGAAATAATTACCGCATTGCCTGACAATGAACTAAAAAGTGTAGAAATAACCTACTCTAGTCCAATAAGTACTGGCTTAATTGCCTTAACAAGTTTTGAAAACCGTGATCGTACCGCTGATGAAATTATCACTGAGTTAGATTCAAAACTGACAAGCATTGACACATTATCGTTTGTAAAACTCTCTGTCGATGCCGGCGGACCACCACCAGGTGAGCCTGTTGAATTAAGAGTATTAGGCGGAACAAGCGCAGAACGAAACGCTACCGTTCAGCTCGTGATGACATGGTTAAAAGAGCAATCAGGGCTTAATAAAATAACGAATAACGAAGAATTAAAAGATCCTCAATTACAAATTATTCCACAGTACGAATGGCTTGCTCGTTATAACTTAACCACGGCAGATCTTGCCTCTACACTTCGTATTGCTTTTGAGGGCGAAAGCGTGACATCAACTTGGCTTGGTGATCAAGAAATCAATATTCGAGTAATTATGGATGAAGACTATCGCAGCATAGAAAAACTAAAAACCACCAAGATATATACCGCTAACGGCGCACAAGTTCCATTAAGCCGTTTAGCGAAAGTAGAAAACATTGATGCTCCACGTTTAATTCAACACTATAACGGTGATCGTGAAGTAACCGTAACAGCACAAATTATCGATGAAGCGCTTTCTTCTGTCGCGCTGAGTGAAACGTTACTAGCTGAACTGCAAGGTAAGTACCCAAAGAACGTGATCATTCAAGCGGGCGGCGAAGCAGAAAGCACCAATGAAACCATGAGTGGCTTTATGATCGCCTTTCCTGCTGGATTATTAGGGATCTATTTTGTTTTATCGATTATGTTCAATTCATTGCTACAACCATTATTAGTAATGACGGTTATTCCGTTTGCGGTTATCTCTGCATTAATGGCGTTATTTATTCATTCTCAAGCTTTATCATTATTTGCATTAATTGGTGTGCTAGGCATGACAGGTGTTGTCGTGAATAACTCATTGGTATTAATTAATAAAATTAACGAGTTAATGACTGAAGGGTTCTCGACGATAGAAGCGGTAACTCAAGCAGCAAGCAGTCGCTTTAGACCCATATTACTAACATCTATCACCACTGTTGTAGGTTTGTTACCATTAGCTTACGGATTAGGCGGAACCGATGTGTTTATGGGCCCAATGTCGTTAACACTTGGCTACGGCTTGCTGTTTTCGTTACCTGTGGTGTTAATGGTTATTCCTTGTATGTATCTAATTTTTTTTAATAGAAAGCAAAATAAATAAATATTCAGTTAGAACTAAGTCATGCGAATAAAAAGCATGGCTTAGCCTTACTCAATTGCTTTCCAGTGTTTTGGGGGAGTTAAGTCCCAACGTTTCATCTCTGTTAGCGTATAAATCGCCTTTCCTTTTCGACCAATAGTTATCGGAATATCTTTTGCTAATGCCTTACCTGATAAGATTTTTTGGGCAATCTCACCTGCAGCAATACCTTGAGATTCACCAAATAAGACAACCCCTCCAGCTGCTTTTCCTTCACCAATAGAGAAGTCCCAAAAACCAAATAATGGTACTTTTGATTCCTTATTTGTCCATGAAATTACCGTATCTTCATTGACATGAATTCCATTTTCATCCATCAAGGTATGATATAAACCAATGACGACAGCTCCTATACCTTGGCTATCAGCATCTAAAATTAAAGATTGCCAATCAGAAAAGTGACTGACTATTATTACTTCAACTTCAAGTCCAATTTTTTTGTTAAGCATTTTGTATTGTTGTTTCATATAAGATGTTGCTATTTTGGAGGTCGTGCCAGAATCAAAAAGGACTCGAATTTTCTTTTTATTAACGGGTAGCATCGATCCTATTTCACCCATCGTTTTTGCTAACAAAGGTTGCTCTAAAACTCCTGTAACCTGAGAACTTCCCTTGTATTTTTCAAGAAGTTTTCTTGGATTAGCATTTATTCCCAAAAATACAATTGGGATCCCTTTGTCATATAATTT
Organism: Aliivibrio wodanis; assembly: GCA_000953695.1. GTDB lineage: Bacteria > Pseudomonadota > Gammaproteobacteria > Enterobacterales > Vibrionaceae > Aliivibrio > Aliivibrio wodanis. The sequence continues at coordinate 1,336,307 of LN554847.1, forward strand.
AGGTAACATATAATTCAACGCATTATCATCACCTAAGATCACTAAATCAGGTTGATATGTCGTATATTTGAGGTAAGCCTTATCTGCTATTTTTTCGTGTTGTTCACTCGGCAGTCTTTTCGTATTCATTTGAAAAGTAGTAATTTCATGTTCACCATCTAGAATTAAATTAATCCCTGCTAAATAGCTTTTATCCCAAGAATATTCGGCATGATAACTTTCGATAACCAGTACTTTTCCAGCATAAAGCATATTACTAAACAGAGTTAACATCACTAATAAGCAAGTTTTCATTACGCCTCCGATTTCCTTTTACCAACCTATTTAGTGTAGTTGATATATTAACTATGCACTCAAGTAAGAAAACCTGACTATACTTACTTAGTAAATCAGTTAAAGTGAGGGATAAGAATGAATCGCACTAACCAGTTCATACATAATAAAAAAAATCCTATTTCCAGTCATATTGGCCGACGTATTATATTAATTTTAATAATTATAAGCAGTATCGTGACATTACTAACGAGTTTTATGCAACTCTACTGGGACTACAACCGTGAATTTGATGCTGTAGAGAGCCGTCATCAAGAACTACAAAGTATACATATTGATTTACTCGCAACGTCATTATGGCGATTTGATCTCGTTCTCTTACAACAACGTTTAGAGGGCTTAGTTAATTTATCAAAAATTGATTATCTAAAGATTGAAACTGAAAACTATACATTTACAGCTGGAACTCCAGTGTTTGAGCAAACTATTTCAAGTCTATACCCTGTTACCTTTAAAGCCTCAGAAGAAGCAACCCCAGAAGTCATTGGCAGTTTATATGTACAATCTGATGCAAAGAAAATTTATAACTATTTGCTTGAACAATTTTTAATTTCGTTAGGAATTAATGCTTTTAAGATCACGATTATCTGCTACATCATACTAATGATTGTTCATCAAAGTATTAATCGACGCATATTCTCTATTGCAAGATACCTACGTCAATTTAACCCTCTAGAACCACCTAAACCCTTAAAGTTAAGGTATACACCATGCATAATGGAAAAAGAAGATGAGTTAAAATGGCTTGGAGATGAGGCAAATAAAATCACTAAAGATGTCACCTCGCTATATCAAAATTTAAAATTTCAACAAGAACGTTTTGCTGATTTCGCCAACATTTCATCTGACTGGTTATGGGAAACGAATGAATTGGGACAGCTTATTTATGCTTCAGAGGAAATGAGAAAAAGTTTAAATTTAGATATAGAGCACCACATTATGATTACAGATATACCCTCTCTAAAAATGGCAACAACGTTATTATCTTATATTCATGAACGAACGGATTTCTCCTTATGTGAAGAAGCTCTCCATATCGATAATCGAACTCAGTATCTCCTTTTCCAAGGAACAGCCAATTACCAAAATAAGCGTTTTATTGGATTTAGGGGCACAGCTCTAGATATTTCAGCTCTTACTCAAGCAAAACGAGATTTAGAAGAACTTAACCAGGGTCTTGAAGATAAGGTAAAAGAGCGAACTAAAGATCTGAAAGATAATATGAAGAAGCTACAAAAAACTCAAGATCAATTAGTCGAATCAGAGAAATTAGCTGCTCTTGGTGGACTCGTTGCTGGTGTGGCACATGAAGTAAATACACCACTAGGGATCTCAGTAACAGCAGCCTCTATCATTAAAGAAATAACTCAAGAGTTAAACAATGCATTCGCTAATCAAACATTAACTAGCACACAATTCTCTGATCTAATGCAACGTATGAATGAAACAACAACAATGCTAGAAGATAACCTTAACAGAGGGGCTAAATTAATTCGTGACTTCAAACAAACGGCCGTAGATCAAGTCTCGGAGTGCCGTAGCCAATTCGTTATCCACCAAACCCTCGATTCATTGATTGCCAGCTTACACTCCGAAACACGAAAAATACCAGTAGTCCCTATCATTTCAGGTAGCCATTCATTAACCATGAACAGCTTGCCAGGAGTACTCACTCAAGTTATTTCTAATCTAATAATGAACAGTGTTAATCATGCTTTTACCGACACCACAAAGGCCGCAGAAATACATATCTCCTTCTATGAAGAGGGAGACAATATTATTTGTGAATATGTTGATAATGGGTCCGGTGTAGAAGAAGCCTTGCATCAAAAAATATTCGAACCATTTTATACTAGTAAGCGAGGGAAAGGAGGTTCTGGACTAGGGTTAAACTTAGTTTTCAATCTTATTCATCAAAAATTAGCTGGAAGTTTAGTATTCAACTCAACCTTGAATCAAGGGGTTCATTTTACTTTTACTTTACCGAAAGAACTACCCCTGACAATTATCTCAAAAGACATATAAAACTAGAGAGTATTTATTTACCTTTCTCGATTAAACAATTCGCCTCTTAACAGTTAGTATGTTGCATAAGAAGAAGGGCTCATTTAATAATGAGCCCTTCTTCTTATTAAAATAATGAATAAAGTATAAATCAGAAAGAAGATTCACTAATCAGGGTGATTATCACGAATTGAAGTAAATAAAGTCCAATTATCCAACATTAAATCAACCAATTTGGGTTCAAAATGCTTCCCTCTCTGTAAGGCGATTTCTTGTCGTATATCTTCACTAGACCAAGGTTGTTTATAGCTTCTCTTTGAACCAAGAGCATCAAATACGTCAGCAAGTGCTGTAATCCGACCACTAATTGGTATATTTTCACCACTTAATTGATTCGGGTAACCTGTTCCATCCCATTTTTCATGATGATAAGCTGCTATATCTTTGGCGACTAAAATCAGTTTGCGTTTCGAACGACTAAGGATATCAACACCATATTCCACATGCTTTTGCATTATATGCCATTCTTCAGGTGTTAATTTACCTGGTTTATGCAAAATAGAATCCGGAATTGCGACTTTCCCAACATCATGTAACGGAGATGATTGTTTAATCATCAAGCAATCAAAATCAGAAAGTCCATATAAAATAGCCAGCTGTTCTGATACCAAAGCAACTCTTTGAACATGTGCTCCAGTTTCTTTGCTTCTTGCTTCAACTGCATTAGCTAAGTTGTAAACTAACTCTTTCGCTGTCTCTTTTAAATCTTCAAGCAAGTTTAAATTTTCAAAAGTCAGCCCTATATTATTCATATAAATTTCAAGGAGCTGTTTATCTAATTCTGATAATTCGCTATTAATATTAATATATAAAAGGTTATTAACCCCTCGCTCATCCGACATGAAAAAGACATACGCATCATCATAACTCTGGCTTGATTGATTTGTTACCGCATTTTTACAGCGTTCTGAAACGATATCAGGCAAACGCTCGTACGCACATTCATCATAGGAATTAACATATCCTCCCGTTGCCGCTATCGTTAATGCACGAGACTCTTCACCGTTTGGTTCGGGTTGGACAACGCCATAAAAAGCCGAAGCTTCTAATTTAAGTAATGACGTTACTTGTTGCAAAACAGCAGTCGCATACGCTTTTAGGGTTGTAGTATTTTGAACATTCGCCGAGGCTTTAATTACTAAACTTAGCCCTTCTTTCTGTTCATCAATCAAACATAAATCTCGATAAGATCTTAACATTGAGTACAATAATGTTCGAAGTTTCTGAGTGGTCAATTCCGTTTTTTCTTTATAGTCATCAATTTCATATTCTTGAATAACAACATCTTCTGGCGCTTGGCCTGCTTGTCCTGTCCTAAGAACTAGCCTGATCAGGTGATTATTCAAATCTTCTCGAATATATTGAACTAAATCTAATCCTGCATGTTCAGTTTCCATAACAACATCAATAAGTGCAATTGCAATATCAGAATTCGACTCTAAAATTTTTCTTGCTTCGCAGCCTGATAATGCCGAGATCAAATCCAGTTTTCGGTCTTGAAAAGTAAAACCACTTAACGCAAGCTTTGTTATCTGATGCATTTGTTCATCGTCATCCACTAACAAAACACGCCAAGGTTTAGCTAATTTCTGTACTCGACTCTCAGAAGAATCTGTTTGTACATCGCTCCGATAATCAGAAAAAAGATCCATCAGTTACCTCATTTTTTTATATTCTTCTTATAGGTTTAGCACATTTATCCACATCTGGAGTTATAAATAATCGTTTAAACGCCAATAATGTAATCGAGTGCAAATTTTAACTATTACTTCGCGTAATTCTGGATATCGGCACACAACAAACTACATCTTAAATTGTTTAACTGATGAGTTTAGTTCATTTGACAATTTAGCAAGATCTTCACACGATTTAACCGTCTCCATCATTGTTGTGTGATTTTCATGTGAAATACTGTTCACAGCTTGCATACTCTCATTTACTTGTTCCGTGGCAACACTTTGCTCTTCAGAGGCACTAGCACTTTGAGTATTCATATCGTTTATCTTAGTAATTGAGCCCGTTATTACTGAAAATGCACTGCCTGATTTACTTGCTGAATTTATGCTGGAGGTTAATAAATTTGTACTCTGCTCCATGCTAGCTACAACATCATTTGTTCCATTCTGAATTCGGTCAATAAGAGTATGGATCTCAGTCGTCGACTCTTGAGTTCTCTTAGCCAAAACTCGAACTTCATCAGCAACTACTGCAAAGCCTCTGCCCTGCTCACCCGCTCTTGCTGCCTCTATCGCTGCATTTAATGCTAGTAGATTAGTTTGCTCAGCAATTCCTCCAATAACCTCTAAAATTTTACCAATATTATTAGTTTCTTCTGCCAAGTCTGTTATTTGTGAAGAGGTTTGTTTTATCTCTTTATCCAGCTGGGCAATATGACCAATGGTGCTTTGAATCACATTAAAACCAGCTTGAGCCTCTTCATCTGCATGAGTTGCTACATGTGCCGCATTAACTGTATTTTGAGATACCTCTTGAACTGCAATAGACAACTGCTGCATTGCGTCTGAGATCTGCTCTGTTCGAGTTAACTGCTCTTTCGCACCATTATCGGTCTTTTCTAATGCACTCGTTAAATAGTTTGATGATTCCTTGAGCTTATTACTCGTTTCAGCTATCTGTCCAATCATTTCCTTTAGATTATTTGATACGGTTTGAATGGCAAGTAACAATGTTCCGGCCTCACTCGTTCCTTGTTTACCAACATTGATATTCAAATCACCAGCAGCTAATTGCTTCGCATAATCAACCGCTTTTTGAATTGGTTTTGTAATACTCATCGCTGTAAAGTATGAGAAAAGAAGTGCTAATATAACAACAATCACACTACCAAAAAGAATGACATTATTTGCCATCGTAGCTGTATTGCTTGATTCAAGCTTTCTTTGAGTCATTAAGCCCGCTTCAATATCTATAATTTCCGAGATCTTACTGCGAAGATCATCCATATAGATTTTGCCTTTCTTTTTATCAAGCTCGGCATAAAGATCTGCCATCGTTTTATAATCATTTGATTTTTTTACAAGAGGTATGGCTTTTTCACTATAATCATTTATCCATCCATTTATATGCTTAGAGAGCACTGTCCCTTCAATAAATTGATTTTGTTTTTTGATCACTTCTAGGGCGGTATAATACGGTTCTAAATATTGTTCTTCACGATTAAGAATGTAACCTCTTAAGCCTGTTTCCATATTAACCATGGCATTGATTACAATATTCCCGACCATTCCAAAGCTTCGAGTATCGACCTCTGCACGCAAAGCATCCATTTTCTCTTTGCCCACACCCGATTTTATTAATTCTGTAAGCTGATTATTAACATTTTCCCCTTTCAAAATATTTCTTCTTAATTGGATAATAGATTCTGCATATTCCGACCAATTTTTTGCTTGTGCTACTACCTCATCAAAACGTACCTGTTGCGCTGGGTTATCCGATGTTAACGATTTGGCTTCTTGAAAATAGGTTTTAAAATCAGCTTTACCTGCTATATAAGGTTCTAAATAATCTTCTTGGCCGGCAATAGCAAAACCTCGTAATCCTGTTTCTTGATTCACCATTGAATTAACAAGGCCTTTACTGTTTGCAATAACCTCTTCGGTATGCTCTACCCATTCTGACGCCTTTTTCATGGTTGAAATAGACTGGAACACCACCACATTTAACGCCACTAATAAAAAACAAATAACAAGATTACTGCCTAATAATCGTCCTTTGATTGATATATTATTAAAATCCATTTAATTCACCACAATCTTATTTTCAACACATTAGTAACAAGCATAGGAGGTCAATTGACTAAAACCAAGATCAATATAAAATAAAAACGGCACCTCTTATGAAAGAAGTGCCGTTTGATTATTTAATGACTGTTTCTAATGTATTTCTAGCTTAATTATTTAACGCTAGTTACTCGGCTAACACGCTCGCCAGTAAATGATGCTGAACGAATTTGAACATCACCTGTTACTTTTGGTTTGTTCGCATTGTCGTATGCAGCCCATGTTTTACCGCCATCTACAGAGTATTGTAGCGTTACACCTGGGAATGAAATGTTCATGCTTAGTTCGCCGTTTGCAATTTCTGCACCTGGGATTGGTAGACGGTAATCAATACCCGCTCTTTCAAGCTTCGCTAATTCACGTTGACCCATAGTGTTGGCAAAGTTTGTCCAATCAGCAAGCTGTGCTTTCTTGTTCACTAGGTTTGTATCTAGAGAGTATTTAACACCTGCTTTGTATTCATTTTCCCAAGACGCTTCATGCCATGCACGCTCTGCTGCTGCGATAACACGTGGGAATACCATGTACTCATATTGCTCATCAGTACGTACTGTTTCAGACCAAAGTTGTGCAGATAGACCGTAGAAAGGTTTCTTAGGCGTTACTGTACCTGCACTTTCAAAGCCGTTACCATCACGATCTACTGATGTTTCCGCATTTTGAGGTAGGTTTTCTGGTGCGAAACCAAACATCTTACGTGTATCTGTTGCACGAGTTGCCCAGTAGTAACCACGCTCTTTTGCATCAACTTCGTATGGGAAATCCATGTAAACGTAATCTGGGTTAGAGATAACTACGTCGTAACCTTTATCAGCCCACTCGTACGCTGAAGCACCACCGCCCCAGTATAGAGTATCCCAGAAGTTTGCACGTACCGATTCTGTTGCAAATTCAGAAGCTCCTTTTGAGTGTTTCAGGCCATCTTGCCACGCTTGGAAGTGTGGAATGCCTTTCGCTGCAACAATTTTAGATACTTGCTCAGCAAAATGGCTTGGTAGATGTTCGAAATCTGCAACTTCACCGCTTGAAATCAGAGACTGACACTGTGGCGATTTTTCAAATGGGAAGTCTTGCTTAGATAGATCTAAGTCTCCTTTCCATGCAATTTTTTCTTCATCATTAATATCTTGGAAACCAGGATGAAGTTTGATGTTTTTCGCTTCATCACCACCAAAATGCCACGTTGTTAATGGTGTTCCCGCTGCATTGTGAAGAGCCGACACTTCTGAAATAACCTTATCTACGAATGCAGATGAAGAGTCCAAACATGGGTTAATAAAACTTTGTTTGTTATAGAACTGAATAGTTGTTACGTTTGATTCGTCTTTTGGATCCATCAAGCGATACTGATTCGCTTCTTCCATCTTACCTTCAGCAGCAAGACGGGCGTAACGCGCTTCCATTGACATAACTGCTGCACGTGAGTGAGCTGGCATATCGATTTCTGGAATCACTTCAATGTTACGATTTTTCGCGTACGTTAGTATCTCTAGGTAATCTTCTGTTGTGAAGAAACCAGAACCAAAGTTATCTGAATCAGCACCTGAACCTAGTTGAGGCAGTAAACAAGATGTTTCTGACTCATCAAAACAGCGATTACCACCGATGTCCGTTAGCTCTGGAAGCCCAGGGATCTCTAAACGCCAACCTTCATCGTCCGTTAGGTGAAGATGTAATTTGTTAAGTTTGTATGCTGCCATTTGGTCAACGGTCGCAAGAATCGCTTCTTTTGAGTGGAAGTTACGAGCAACATCAACCATTACGCCACGGTATTCAAAACGTGGAGCATCTTCTACGTTTAGCGTCGGGATTTCTGAACTATCTAGGCTTACTAATGCTAATAGAGATTGAACACCGTAGAACGCACCTGCTTCATCAAAAGCAACAACCGTTGTTTTACCTTCAGTCACATCTAGTTTGTATGCGCCAGATACGCCATCTTTGAATTGCTTCTTATCTACAGAAACAGACACTGGATATTCACCGGAAGTTTCAAGACCTAGAAGTTCAGCACGTTGGTTTAATGCAGCAAGTTGGTCTGTATCAATACCGTTTGCTGTAATAGAGATACCTTTTGCTAAATCAACCGTTTTGTTCGTTAGCGTTGTTTTTAAAGGTGTTGGAATAATATGAGAAGACGCATCCACTTCAGCTACATCAGCATTTTTCTCAAAACGAGTGTTTGCTGTTGCTGTTACGTTATTATCAGCAAGAGTACGTTTTAGTTGAACACCGATGATTTCATCTACGTATTCACCAGTATCTTCAGTATCCAAAGAAATGATATTACGTGCCTCTGCACCTGGAGCCGTTACGAAGGCACCTGGCATAAAGTCAGTTTCAAATAACTGCCAGTATTCAGCTACCAGTGGAAGAACCACTTCTTCGCCAGCAGCAAAACCATCAAACTTATCTGTAGGTTCAAGTTTGTGTAAGTCACCCGTTACACGAGTAATCTTAAATTGGTCATTTTCAACATCTAGAATTAAACGAATGCTGTGGAAATAAATTGTCCAATCAGCTGAATCAACCGCTTCACCTGTGTTAGTGATTGTCATGTTTACTTTGTTACATGATGCCCATTCAGCTTGAAGTTCTTTACATGCAAGACCGTCATCAGCACCTTGGTTAGTAATAACTGTGTAGTTAACATCTAGGTTTTCAGCCAGTTGGTTAACTGTTGATTGCTCAGAAGAAGTAGAAGAGCAAGCCGCTAAACTCGCCATAATAATTGTAGAAAGAAGCGTTCTTTTCAACATGATTCCATTCCTAAAAGATAAAGTAATTAAATTTCAAATCTGGAATTACAATACAAAAGTTTTTTAGTTTTACAAATTAAGATAAATGCAATTTATGCTTTGAATCACAAATAATTCTATATTTCACGGTATAAATTAAAATAATGAGAATCACATCAACATATAACCGCACATCATATTATTTAATTTTTAATAATAAGGAAATAATTATGCGACGCACCGCACAATTAGAACCAAGACCACAACTAAAGATACAAATAACCGCGAGTGACTTTAAAAGATTTAGCTAATAAAGCACTTAATTCGCAATGAAATAAAGTTTTACAAATATATGAAAATAGACGTCATAATACCCAGTATATTTATATTTTCACGGAAATTAATTGCAATCGATACCCCTCTCAATTTTGAAAGAGAAGGATGTAACCTGAACCTATTAGAGAGACATTAGTCACTAAATTTTTTTTTAAACTCATTATTATTGCCTATTAGAAAATAATAAATGAATAGGTTAACCATGAGTACATTAATTGCGATTGCCATTACGACAGGTATTCTTTCTGGTCTTTGGGGTTGGGTGGCTGTTAGTTTAGGCCTATTAAGCTGGGCTGGTTTTCTTGGCTGCACCACTTACTTTGCTTCACCAACCGATGGAATAAAAGGTATAGGACTAAGTATTGCGACTAATTTAAGTGGAGTGTTCTGGGCGATGGTGATAATTAAATTATCATCAATGGTAAGCCTAGAAATTATCGGCTATGTTATTACTGCCGTTGTTGCTTTTTTTATGTGTGCTCAGGCAAAAAAATCATGGCTAAGCTTTATTCCCGGTACATTTATCGGATCTTGTGCGACTTTTGCTTCAAACGGTAACTGGCAGTTGGTTATTCCATCTCTAATTTTAGGTGTTGTATTTGCTTACGCGATGAAAACATCTGGTTTATGGTTAAAAGAAAAACTAGAAACAGATAAGTTAGTCGAAGTAAGAAAAAACTAAAAAGTACGTTTTAGGACAATACAGACGTCATTCCAAAAAAGCCTCTCACTAATAATATTAGTGAGAGGCTTTTTTATACCAACACAACTAACTACTGGAGTTGGTATTATTCATCCTTGAATGCAGTATTGGACTTTCTAGTGTTGTAAAGTGACGAAATAAATTAAAGCACATTCCATAACGATAGAAACAACAACTGATAAGACAAACACCTAAAAATATTTGAAATAAATAATTATTATTTCATAATCTGAAAATACAAAAACGCCGCTTGATATTGCTATCAAGCGGCGTTCTTAAAGGTGGCTCCCTTTGCTGGACTTGAACCAGCGACATACGGATTAACAGTCCGGCGTTCTACCAACTGAACTAAAAGGGAACAGATATTGCATCTCATAAAGAGAAAAGATGGTGCCGACTACCGGAGTCGAACTGGTGACCTACTGATTACAAGTCAGTTGCTCTACCTACTGAGCTAAGTCGGCACACTATATCTTTTTATCATTAAGCTCAATCAGCTCAATAATTAATGTGGTGGAGGGATAGGGATTTGAACCCTAGAACCGCTATTAACGGTTGCCGGTTTTCAAGACCGGTGCTTTCGACCACTCAGCCATCCCTCCACGGAACTCTTCTGAAGCATCTGCCTCATCAAGTGATGTCGCGCATTATAGAGAAAATGAGATCAGGTGCAAGTCTTTTTTGAAAATAAATGTTCACTTGCCTAAATATAAAACTAACTGATTAAATTTTATCTTTAACGCTCAAATAAACAACAATGTTAAACTTTTACTGACTCGATACGATTTCGACCTTTATCTTTTGCTTTATAAAGCTGCTTATCTGCCATCTCCAATAAGGTATTTTCATTGCTTTCCTCTGTATTGTTCATTAACGCTGCCCCTATACTAATAGTCACTTTTCCATACGAAGAGTAATCATGAGTAATGTTTAAATCATAAATACATTTTCGCAATAGTTCAGCGGTTTGATTCAACTGTTCAAAATCCGTATCAAATTGAATTAAAGTAAATTCTTCACCACCGTATCTATACACTCGATCTGTTTTTCTATGTAAAGTGCTCATTAATGCTTTGGCTACTTGGATCAAAACCTCATCCCCAGCTGAATGGCCATAATGATCATTATAGTTTTTAAAGTGATCAATATCGAAAATAATGATCCCTAGATTAACCCCACATCTTTGAGCTTCTGACCACTTATTATCTAAATCAGAATCAAACATACGACGGTTTAAAAGATTTGTTAATCCATCGAGTGAAGCGTATTTTTCTAGTAAATCAGATTTAAGCTTTAACCTTAATTGATTACGTACTCTTTTTTGCAAAATAACAGTATTAAAGGGCTTAGTAATAAAATCAACAGCTCCTAGATCCAAAGCTCGGATTTCGTCTTCTTCTGAATGATTCATTGTTATAACAATAATAGGTATGTTTTTGGTTTTATCATTACTTTTAAGGTGTTCGATAACCTCAAAACCTCCCATAATAGGCATATGAATATCAAGTAAAATTAGATCAATACTCTCAAATTGAATCAACTCCAAAGCCTCAACCCCATTACTAGCCAAAATTGTCGTCAATGGTTTTAAATGATGTTGCAAAACTTGACGACTAATTGGTTCATCTTCAACGATTAACACTTTCTGCTCTACCAGCATATACACTCTGCCTTTTTATCTACACTTAACTAAGTGTCAATACACCCTAACTAGTACACAATAGAGAAAGATAGGAAAAATTTGGCTAAAAGTCCAAAAGTAAATACCTCGCAAATCTCAATATTACCTTGGATAATAATTGCTTATATTCTATATTAAATATATGTATTGAAAGAATAGGTAAATATTGTGATAAACATAGAAATGTTAGAAGAAATATTTGATGGGGATAAAGAGATCACTGAGCAATTGTTTGAGCTCTATCTTTCAGAAAACTCAACAACTAGCCAGACTCTTTTAAAACAATATAAAACAGAAGACCTATCAGGCTTATTCCATACTGTTCACACCCTTTCTGGTGCTCTAGGTAACTTATGCGAAGTAGATATATTACCCGCAATTAAAACTATTGAAGCGGCGACTAGAGCAAACACTAAGCCAGAACAATCTATTGTGACTACAGTAATTGAGGGGTTAGAACAAATACAAAAACAGATGGAAGAACACTTAGCTCATTAATTTAGTTTATACCTGTACCATTAATCTCTATCGCAGGAAACACGTATTCTTCATGCGTATTTTCTGCTTCTTTTTAAGATTTCTTTCATACATAGTTTATTGTATCTAATTTAACAGTTCAAAACTCTTAGTTAAAATCAATCCTAGTAACCAAATGTAGTATCTCCTAAGCCACCGAATTTAATTTGTCCCTTTCAATTTGCTTCAAAGACCAGTGAACAATTTCAACAAAACTTTGGGGCTTGTTAATGACATAACCCTGAATATAATCACAACCTAAGCCTTTGAGTTCAATAAAGAAATCTTCACTTTCAACACCTTCAGCAACCACATTACACCCAAGACTATGTGCAAGATAAATAGTTGAGGCGACAATCGCATAATCACTATTACCAATAGCCATATTACGGATAAATGATTGGTCTATCTTAATTTGATTAAATGAAAGTACTCTGAGTAGAGATAACGAAGAAAAACCCGTACCAAAGTCATCAATACTAATATAAAAGCCTAACTCAGATAGCTTTGATAACATCAAATAAGCAATATCAATATCTGACATTAATGCACTCTCTGTCACCTCTAGTATCACATCAGATGGTATCAACTTATTACTAGTAACTAACTCAAACAGCTGCTTGTACAGATCATCATCATGTAAATCTAACGCTGAAATATTAATATGAACTTGTGGATGTAAACCTTCCCTCTTAAACTGAGCAAGGTCACAAGCTACTTGATTTACGACCCATTGAGTAATTCTTTTTATGTAATTATTCTCCTCAGCAATACAAATAAACTTATCAGGAGGGATCATACTTCCATCCTTTTGAGGCCAACGTATCAAAGCCTCATAACCATGAACAGATTTATCAGTGCTATTTACAATTGGTTGATAGAAAAGCTCAAACTCATTATTAGGGATGGCGTAAATTAGTTTATTAAGTATCTCCACTTCTTCATGAATTGATTTTGTATAAGTACTGCGGTAAAAATCAATCGGAATACCTAATTTTTTGGCTTTATAACAAGCGATGTCAACCCTCTTTATGATCTCACTCGTTGTTTTTATCTCTTCTGAAAAAATCACACAGCCCATAATCGGTTGAAGAAGGTAATGCTTATCTTCCATCAAGATCGGAGTTGTCACCAACTCATATATCGTATCTGCAAGCTTTTTAATTTCATTTTGGTCAGTAGAGTAACTGACCAAAACCATTTCTGGCCCCTCACAAAACAACTCTATATGATTGTTACTCAATGATTTTTTTAACACTAACACAGAGTAAGACACTAATTTCCCAAAGGTTTTACTTGAAGAAGCATCTATGAGCTTTTTATGATTATTAATTTTTAGTTTAATAACACTAAATGGAATACCTAATTTTATCTTATTATCAATAATTTTATAATAATTAAAGCTTCTACTAGTATTTAGTAGTCTAGCTTTTCCATTGTTTTTTTCTTTTCCTGATAATATAGACTTACTACTCAACTTATTTGAGATCCAAAAATTAATGAATAATATTTGAGCTGATACTGTAAATAAAATGAAAATTATTAGACTTGAAGCTTCACTAATAGAATATGAAAAATAAGCACCTTCAATAGAAAATAAATATAAACAAAATATTAAAAAAATATAAATAGATAATATTTTAACCCTTTGTGATTTATAATTCCTAGACATAGTTATAAATTTAAAAGAGTAAGTAAATGTTATTGTATAAAATATTAACAATAAGAAAAATATTATTTTCACATCCATACAGTACACCTCTGATTAAACTAAATATACCCAGACGCTAAAAATTTAATACAACATCATCATTTAGCTTATTTTTTATAAAAATTGAATTTAATTTTATTAGTGTCTCTGACTGTATTTGCCTCACTCTTTCTTTAGAAAGTTGGAGCTCTTTACCTAACTGTTCTAACGTTTTGATATCACTATCAAATAACCCAAAACGATTAACAATTATTTGTTTTTCTCTACCTTGAAGTAAGTTCAACCATGATGATAGATTATCTTCAAGATTAGATTTTGATAATAAATTATCGGGGTTATTTTCTTTTTTATTAACACATGAATCAATAAGTTGTGGAAGGGCATCATCTGAAGAGGCAGAATACCCCATAAAACCACCAGAAGATAACCTCATGATTTTATTTACTTTTATAGCATCAACACCGCAATGTTTTGAAATATCACTAATGGAAGGTTCTTTTTTAAGAGATTTTGATAACTCACGAGATGCTCGCAAGTACGTATTCAACTCTTTTGTGATATGAACTGGAAGGCGTACTGTTCTCGAGTGATTAAATAAAGCACTTTCAATTGCTTCTTTTATCCACCAAACAGCATAAGTTGAAAATCGATAACCAAGATCAGGGTCAAATTTGTCAATTGCTTTTATTAACCCTAAATTACCTTCTTCGATAATATCTAATGGTAATAAATCAGTTTGATTCCTTCCTCGATATTTATTGGCAACTTTAACAACAAGCCTTAAATTAGATTCAATTAAGATATTACGAGATAATATATCGCCATCGTGATATTTTCGACTATAAATTAATTCTTCAGAGGCACTAAGAAGTTGATATTTATTTATTTCTTTTAAATATTTAGAATATAGGTCCCCACCTACATAACTATCACTTTTATCATTTATTTTTACAGAAGCCATAATAATTCCTTTTATCTAGCAAACTAATTATAAATTTCCGACTGTATATTCAGCGGTATAAATACACTATGGTATAAAGGTTTGAATCACACAATACAAACCTATTAACTTAATAAATCACGCGCATGTTTTGTGATATTAATCACAAGAATAACGCTAATATTCCAAATAATAAGACGTCATTATATTGACACAAATAGGAATTTATAATATGTATTTGTTTTATATAAAAATTTACTTTTTGAGGATTGTTTTTGTAGTGGTATATGAAAAAATGGACTTTAATTCATATTAACTACTTTTATTGACTAAATATCCTATGCTTTACATATAGGTCAATAATGATGACTTTTTACAAGGATTGTTTAATGAAACTAATGAATCACCTTTCCGTAAAATCAAGAATGCTGATACTTATCATTCTTCCTTTTATGCTTCTGTCTATGCTTTCGATAAAAGAAATATCTTCTCAACGACAGGAGTTGAAATCGTTAAAATCATTGAGTAAGCACCTGATTTTTAATGAAAAATTTTCCAATTACATTACAGCAATGCACTTCCTTCGTTTGAATTCATTATATTCAATTCACAATGACATTGATAAATCGGCATCAGTAAATGCTATAAATGAACTAGTTAAGCACATCGACAAAAAAAATTCGCCACAGTTACATAAGGCAATACAAAAACTCTCAAACGTTAATTCAGAAATTGTTAATTACACCGCAGTCGATGTTGAGGAGTGGTCTGATTGGGTCACCGATACTTTAGAAAATATCAATATTATAGAAAATAAAGAGCGCCTAAAAACATCATCAGATCTTCTCAATAAAAAGGAAAAAATCGTCTCCCAACTGCAATGGCTAAACTACTGGGCAATAAAAGAAAACTGGTATATTAACCTTGACCTTAATATACATAATGAGGAATACCATGATGAATTGAATTCCTTGTTTTATCGACAGGAGTTGTATATAGAGCAATTTATTACCATGAACGCTAGTCAAGAAAATATTGAACTTCTACTCAAAACCTTTAGTAATGATAGTTTTGCACTAAGTATTCAATTTCGTAATGCCGTAATAAAAAACAGAGCAAAAGACTATTCTATTGAAGAAAAAAACACGGGAAGACAAGCGCTTAACCATCGATTACTTCTAATTCAATCAGTAACGACTGTAATTACTAGCGAACTAAAAAAAGAGATTAATGCTCATATAGAGAAAATTAACACGATCATTTTTACCTTTATCACCGGCTTAGTTCTATCTCTTATGTTTATTTCATATTTTGGTATTTCACTTTCTAGACGAATAATTACGAATCTAAATACCATTACACATTCAATGAAACTCATTGAAAAAAACCATGATTACAGCATCCAAATAAATGTAGAAGGAGGTGATGAGTTAGCGCTATTTTCTCAAAACATTAATACTCTTATCTCAGAAAGAGCCTCAAATGAAGAAAACTTGATTAATTCAAAAAACGAGGCCCAAAGAGCAAATTTAGCTAAAAGTACTTTTCTAGCGAATATGTCCCACGAAATAAGAACCCCTCTCAACGGCATTATTGGCATGTCTGGTATACTATCTGAAACAAAACTTTCACCTATTCAGCATGACTATCTAAACACCGTAGAAACATCATCTCAAACACTTTTAATTTTAATTAATGACATTTTAGACATTTCTAAAATTGAAGCAGGGAGTTTAATTCTTCATACACACAGTACTAATGTACGGGAAATAATTTTTGATACTATTTCTATCGGTATCTCTAAAGCTACAGAAAAAAATCTTGATCTGAATATTAATTTATCACCTAACCTCCCTGTTCACTTACTGCTAGATGATCACCGTATTAGACAAATATTAATGAATTTAACCTCAAATGGGATTAAATTCACTCACACAGGACATGTAACAATAACAGCAAGGTTTGAGCCGACTTCAAGAGATAAAGGATACATTCACCTCTCCGTCTCTGACTCTGGTATTGGTATTGATAAACAGGCTCAACAATATATCTTTAAACCCTTTACCCAAGAAGACAGCTCTATTACACGAGAATATGGTGGTACAGGGCTTGGTTTAGCCATTACTTCTCAACTTATTGAGTTGATGGGGGGCACTTTATCTATCAGCTCAGAAAAGAATCACGGCAGTTGTTTTTCGTTTAGCATTGAGACCACAATCGTACATGAAAATAGCCTACCAGCAACTGAGCTATTAACCACACCTATTATTTTAATGGGTAATAATTGTGAATTTAAAGATGATATTGTAAAAGAGTTGCATTATCAAAGTTTATCTAATTTTATCTCTATTAATACCCTTGATGAAATAACACTTTTAGAAAATGAAAAGCCTATTGTTTTGTATTGCATTGATGATTATATGAATATGGAGTGTAAAAATGATCTCTTAAACCTCCGTCATCAACATCCAGACATATCTGTCGTTTTAATTCAAAAACACAAAAACAGAGCTACGAATTTTGAATCCGTAATTGATGGTTTAATAACTTATCCTTTATTGGGCTACCGATTTACTAAAACATTAACCAACTCTCTGACTTTTCATTCTGATAACCTGTCAAGTACATCTCCTATTTCGGGAGATATAAAGAAACATTATCCAGAGAATACAATCGTTCACGACCAAGAGATTTCTAATCACACTAAGGAGCACATTCTTATTGTAGAAGATAATCTTGTTAACCAAAAAGTTGCCTCTCTATTTCTCAGTAAATCAGGCTATACCTTTGATATAGCAAATAACGGACAGGAAGCCGTTGATAAATTTACAGAGAGTGAAACTTACCATTTAATTTTAATGGATTGCATGATGCCAGTTAAAGATGGTTTTGCCGCAACAAAAGAAATACGCCAAGTAGAACAAACAGAAAACAGAAAAAAGACGCCTATTATCGCACTTACAGCAAGTGTACTTGATCAAGATATTTCAAAATGTTATGAATCAGGTATGGATGACTACGTTGCTAAGCCATTTAAAAAAGAAACCTTATTAGAAAAAATAATGAACATAAAGTAAAGAGGCCATTATGGATATCTTAGCCCCTGAAATAATAAGAAAAAAACCCATTCAGAATTTCAATATTTTGATTGTTGATGACTGCCAAGTTTCTTCTAAATATTTATCCCAACTTATTGAGCATTTGGGATACCCTGCACCTGATCTGGTAACATCATATCAACAGGCAATCAAAAGCTGTGTGAAAAGAGCCTATTCTCTGCTATTTATTGATTATCATCTTGAGCAAACACTTAATGGTTCTGAGCTTTATGACCTACTCAAAGAAAAAGGATTCATTCAGCCTTATACTCGTGTAATTACGGTTTCAGGCGATAATACTACTCAAACTGTTTTGAGTACCTTATCAAAGGGCAATGGCGATTACCTTTGTAAACCTATCAATAAGTCTATTCTTAGTAATAAAATGACTCATGCTTATCAAGAATATTGCTTGTTTAAACAATTGTATTCTTTAAAGAACAATAAGAATGACACTGAACTTCAACGTCAAACGATTGAGTTTGCTAAAACCAATAATATCAATGAATTAGACCAGTATCTAATTGATTTGTTAATGTCTACAAATAAGGGAAAGTTACTTTCTCTTTGCCAAGAGCCTGAATTTTCAACACGTAAGAACTACCTTCTTGCACAATTAGAAGTTGAAAATGAGCTTGAGTTGATACCAAAAGAAGAATTACTTAAAAAAACTCAACAGCTATGTGAACAATACTCTTTGTTTACGCCTGCATTTGACTTTTTAGCCTCTTTATATATTAATCAGAAATATTATGAAGACGCTCTTTTATCTGCAAATACTGCATTGAACCTCACTCCAAGTGTTCCCTCAAGAGCTCTACAAGTGATAAAACTTGCGCTCTCTTGCAACAATAAAAGTAGTTTTTTAAAAGCAACTCACCTACTAGCAAATCATCTTCCGATTGCGGACCCAAATTGGTGTTCTTATGTTATCGAATGCTTGAATTACTACGATGCTTATATTCAAAAAGCACAATCTGAAAGTGATAGAAATCAGTTAATTTTAGACCAAAAAAACTTCATCCGTCGCTCAGAATATCGCTTAACGCCCATACAAAGAGGGCAGTTAAATATTATGTTTAACTTGAGTATAGCTAAGCACTTGATTGAAGAAGGCGACATTATACAAGCTAAACAAAATACATTAAAAAGCCTACACCCTTATTATAATAATTTGCATCAACTTAGCTCTGTTACATTAGTCGAGACGCTTTATTTACTTAGCTTTTTTGGTGAAATTTGGTTAATAGAAAAAATAAATGAAGTGTTAAAACAAAAGAAAAAAATCGATAATTATGCTCGTCATTCGTTATCGATACTTAAAAATAGTACTGAATTTAAAAATTCATTATCTTCATTATCACAAACAATCACTGCTGCTTATCATAAACAAGAAATAGCACCAGATGAAGCTCTTGAACTTTATCAAGAGGGATTAGTCCAATATCCTTACTCAACAGAACTTTGTTTAGGCCTATTGGAATGTTATGTAAAATTAAGCTTAGATAATCCAACTAAAGCCAGTAAAGCTCTTGCTCTAACAATCGATATACCACTGTCTGAATCATTAAATAAAAAAAGAGACTCATTAGTTCAATGCTTGCATGCTAACATTGATTTTATTAAAGAAAATAGTTATGGATTAAGGCACAAAATGGATTCAGCCTCTAAAGATACAGCCCTATTGGATCCATCGCTAAAACTATCGTTTGAATAGATTCTATTGTTGGTAATATAAAAACCGTCGCTTTAAACGAATAAAGCGGCGGTTTTTTAGCGCAGATAAATAAGAGTGTTACCCCTTTATTATCATTTACCAAACAATAGCTTTACCATTAATTTCAAACATCTTTTGTAATGGTTGACTGCCATCATATGACCATATTTCAACAACAATTTCAGATTGACTTTCAGCTAAAGAGAATTCAAGTGTTAGCTGTCCATTTGTCATCGCACTGTCTATGATTTTACTATCATAATTAACAATATAGTTTTCTTTCCCTACTTCTGAAAAAAGTGAATAAACAGATACATGCGTTCTTTCTGGTAACGACCCACTTAAATCAATAGTCAGCTTCTGTAAAGTGATTGGATTAAATGTAAAATCATCAGGAGCAAGAAGATCTTCTGTTTTCACAGTTACTGGCTTATCACTATTTGAAGGCCCTGAACTTGAACCTGAATCACCACCACACGCTATTAAGGATAGCGACATTAAGAATACCATTAGTATATTTTTCATCATCACACCCTCTCTTAATAATATTTATTCGCTACTGCATTATTAATATTGTACCAAGATTGATCTACGGCACCTCCAGACTCGGTATAGCCAACAAAATCTGGGTAAGCCTCAATTAAATCAACTCGTTCTCTTGGCCATTTCCACTCATCATAAATCAGCAGCGCCCAAGGCATATTATTGATGGTTTTAAAGTATCGTTGAGCAGCCGGATCACTCGTATCTTGTCCTAACTGAAAATAGCTTGTATTGAATGACTCCGTTGGTGCTTGATCCGCTAAATGTATTTCATAACTTCGGCCAGGGGCTCCTGAAAACATATCTCCACGATAAAAACCCGGTGTCGCAAAAATAAATGGGTCGTAAGGCATTGAAGGTATACTTTCGGTCGCAATTGGGGAGTTGAAACTAAATTGAAGTTCAAATTCAAGCCCTACACTTTCACGACAATCGTTCGAGGTTCTAAAATAGTTACACCCATAACCAACAACATTTACTGCATCATTAATCAGAATAAAGCTCGCTTCTGACATTCCTGACTCTTGAGCGTTACCTTCTTGCTGTACGTTATTATAAAATAAGCGTGTTTTTGCTGCCGTTACATTCCCCCCGCTCACTAATGGTAATCGAACGGCAAACCCACTGTGATGCCCAGCACCCACTGCGACTAATTTCCCGCTAATAATGATTTTAGCTACTAGATTATCTTTAAGTACTTCTGTCACTCTATATCTAACCACTAAATCATTCATATCGTAATCAGCGGTTTCTGGCCAATTATCTTCATAAGCGAGAGTGACGTAGCCACTGGCTGATGGAAAATGACGTAGCGTAGTATTTGCTGCAACAACAGTGACAACATGATCCTCCACTTCACCTGATTTGGCTCCTCCAAAATACGCTAACCCTGTTTGCTGACTAAAACGGAATCGGCTCCATGTCTCACCAACACTAGCACCAAAGGGAACAGAAACAACTAATGCATTACTTCCTGCATTTAATAATTGGTCAGTAATAGCTTGCTCACCAGTATCTGAAAAATCACCGTCATCATTCCAATCTATCCATACTGATAAGTAGCCTGTAGTAGAGGCATTAACTGCAATAACTGAATCTAAACCTGGCTCTAGTGCGGTAACAAAGCCAACTCCATCTTCATCATCATTACTAATAGTGTCATCTGAATCTGGCGATTGAGCCGCATAATAATCGCCATCAACACTGCTACCTAGCCAAGTTGCATTATCCATTTCATGTCGAGCACCATTAGAAGCAAGCGTTGAACCATAACTGTCTGGAGCATCACCAAAGTCAATTGTCGCGGGCTCATCGGTGTCAATCAATGGGGCACTTGCACAACGAGCCCCATCGTTTTGACTTGAGAATGGTCCATCTGCAAATTTTATTGCTGGAACAACACCTGAATCAATAATAGTTTGAGTAGAGAGGTTCACACGATAAATTTGTCCATCTTGATTGCGAGAAAGATAAAGATACCCATCTACATCAAAATACATAGCCCCAAAGGTTCCAGTCTCCCCCGTTGACCCAATATAAGACGAAGCTCCGGTATTAATATCAAATTCATACAACCCACCACTGCCGTTATCAACCCCGTATAACTTGCTATTACTTGGATGGAAAGCAAAATCAGTTAAATTCACACTTGTCGTTGTTGTAATCAACTGAGCAGTCAATAATGCGCTAGGATCTGAATCTAATGGCGAAAGATCCACTTTATATAGCCCTTCACCTTTTCTATAAAGGTAATAGTGATGGTTATAAACATCCCCTACAAAGAAGGTTTTACTTGCAGGCAAGCCGCTAACAGATAATGTAGTTGCTTGAAAATTTTTCCCTAACCGAACCATAGTAAAGTTAGTCGTATTGAAACCATAAACATAGCGATCAGATTCATTAAATCCAACGCCATTAATATTCGCGTTGAGGCCAGTATCACTTTGCAAAATGCTATTTGTCCCTGTAACTAAGTTGACACCATAAACAGCAACTGGCTTTCCTTGGAATAAATACGCTTTACTCGGACAGCTATCAAAAGGGGACGAAAATACTTTTGTCGTGAAGAGTAAAAATAAACATACGGTTAACCGAATAAATAGATACATAGTTTTTTCCTTCTCGTTATATCGTACTACCTATTAAACAATCAAAAAACATGCCAAACATAACTAACTGTTTTAATTGAAGAAAATTCATTCTATTCCTGATTTATTATTATGAGATTCAATTTGCATCCAGAAATAACACAATAAAAATCCAACTTATCTCTACTCATATACTCTCCTTCATTCTTTTCTTTCAAACTGAGTTTTTGCACTCTGCAAAGTGCATTGCAATTTGAGAAAAACAAGTACAGCAGATAGAAAAAAATATAAGCCATTGAAAGTAAAGAATTTAAAAAGTGGCACGCTTACTGCTCTATTAACTATACAGACATAACATCAACATAAAGGATTATTCCTTAGGAGCTTATTATGGAACTACATCAATTTGAATCAAACACAGAAACACTAGTGCTATCCGTTCAAGGTGATATGGATGCGATTGGCTGCCGAGATATTCAACCCACTATTGATGAAGTCATTGAACAAGAGCATCACCAAGTACAAATAGATTTAGCACAAGTAACATTCTTAGATTCATCAGGCATTGGGGCAATTGTTTATCTTTATAAACGCCTTATTGAAAAAGAACGCACGATGCAAATTCAAAATGCTCACGGGCAACCTTTAGAACTATTGAAATTGTTGCGTATTGAAAACGCAATTCCAGTAAATAGTACTCAACATTAATCATACGCTCACAATCAGATAGGAGTATCACTATGAACATAAAACTAATATGCGTCCTCAGTTTAGAGATACTGCTCATGTCTGGTTGCACCTCCTTCGCTGACTCTGGAAGAGGTGGTGAAGCAGAAAATTATCCACAAGCAGCATTTTCTCCTGTAATGCCAGATCAGCCTTTAGGTCCTGAACACGGTTTACGTTTTGACTGGGAATTAGCAGCTCGTCATCTCGATATTTTAATATTAGAGAAAGCAGAGTGGTGTTTCCCTGCGACAGTACACCAAGCAAAGCAAAACGAAACTCGTATTGCTCGTGAACTAGAAGGAGGATTACAACTGGATGCCGCGAACGATTTAATTATTCAACGTAATCTACTAAAACGCTTAGAGCGTCAGTTAGATCACGTAAAACGTCAAGAAACGTGCAAGCCCCCTACTCATTCAAATGGTGGTGACTCAGATCTAGATTTAGCAAAAAAAATCTATGACCTCTTAAATAGAGACAATCAGTTTGCATTCAATTCTGCTGAGTTAAACCCTAAATACGTTGTAAATTTATCAGAAGCATCGCAATTACTTAATAAACATCAAGATTTTAAGCTATTAGTAACAGGTCATGCTGATGCAATTGGTGAGGAAGACTATAACCAAGATCTTGCCCTTAATAGAGCAAAACAAGTTAAGCGCTATTTAAGTATATTCGGACTTTCACTGGAACGAATACACGTTGATGCCGTTGGTTCAAACGACCCTTACTTTGCAGGTACAGAGCCTCATGTTCGATTAACAAATCGCCGAGTTACTATTGAGTTAATGCAATTAGACCAACCTCTTATGCTAGATAACCATTCAGTTAATGGAGACCAATAAAATGCGTATACATCATACTATTATTTTTATCATTGCATTAACTTCTGCTCTATTTAGCTCTGCATCAGAGATGAATAATGTACGAATTGGTGACGTTATCTCAATCATATTACCAGGTGAAGAATCACTAAATAAAGATTTTCAAGTTGATAAACAGGGACGCGTAATTCTTCCTGAAATTGGTCCTATTTTTGTTGCAGGTAAAACAGAGAAACAAATGGTATCCAGTATTAGTTTAAGCTTAAATACGATATTACAAGATCTCACTAATCTGCAAATTTTCATCAGCAAACGTCAATTAATCATTAATATTCAAGGGTATGTAAAGCAACCAGGAGAATATACACTCAACGATGGTGACTCTGTTCAACTGGCTTTATATGCCGCTGGCGGACTTCGCTCTGGTGCTCAACTTAACCGTTTGCAACTTCGCCGAGCAGATAAATTAACCACATTTAACTACAAAGCCTTTTTAGATTCTGGAGAGCAATCATTACTGCCATCTCTTCAATCATTAGATACTTTATTTATCCCGGCATCCCCTATGGTCGGTAATATTGAACAAGAATTTGATCCAGCGAAACTCTCTCAAGCAGGTGATGCTGCCGATGGTAAAAAAGCCATCAAGGTATTTGGTGAAGTAAACTCCCCTGGTACTTTCTCTTATAAATCTGGTTCAAACCTTGTTGATGTCTTAATGAGAGCAGGTGGAGTAACGCGCTATGCAGGCGTCGAACAGATCCGCGTAATTTCAAAAAACCAACCAGCCTTATTTAATCTAAAACGTTATCTAGATACTGGAGACTCTAGCTTATTACCGCCACTTGAAGTTGGCTCAACTATCTTCGTACCAAAACAAGAAGAAGAAATAAAATCAGGTGCAAACATGGTGTATGTAATGGGTGAAGTAGCAAAACCAGGCGCATTTGAAGGTAAAAAAGGCGCAACCTTTATGGATATTTTAGCCAACGCAGGTGGGCCAACTCGGTTTGCTGAATCTCGCCAGATTCGAATTATTAAAGCCAATGGTGCTGTAATTAACTTCGATTTATCAGGCTATACAGAGGGAACTAACTATGTTCGCCCACCAGCAATTACAGCCGGTGACGCTATATTTGTGCCAGAAAAAACCGATGTAAATGAGAAATCATGGCTTAAAATTACACCAAATCGTGCCGTACGAGTATTAGGTGAGGTACAACACCCAGGTCGAATTGAATGGTCTGATGAAATGTCCTTTTTAGATTTACTTGCACATGTTGGTGGCCCAACACTTCGAGGAGACACGACAAGAATAGAAATTGTTACTCCTGATGCGACAGGTCGAAACCAAGTACACACATTTAATCTCGATACCTTTATTTCAAAAGGAAGACCAGACTCTGCACTTCCCGTTATTCGAGCTGGCGCGACTATCAGAGTACACGATTTACCTCAAGATCCATCAGACAATAAATCTCAGTGGGTTCGTCAAAGCTCAGACAGTTCGATTTATGTTTTTGGTCAGGTAAATGCCGCTGGTCGCTATCGCTTTACCAATGATATGCACTTTTTAGATATCTTATCTGCAGCAGATGGACCGACTAAAGATGCTGACATTCATAATATTCGCGTTACTCATCGAGATAAGAGTTATTCACGAGTAAGCAAACTCAATTTAGCATTGTATTTTGAAACAGGTGACGAATCTCTATTACCAAAAGTAAAAACAGGCGACACCATTTATGTTCCAGAAAAAAACCGTCTTTGGGTTGATGATAGCAAAGAAACGACCATTCGAGTGCTTGGTGCTATTAATAAACCTGGTCGCTATCGCTTTAATGATTCAATGACACTTTTAGATTTACTCGCCGAGGCAGGTGGCCCAAGTAATGTGGCTTATCTTGAAAAAATCAGCGTGGTTAATCACTCATTAGACAAAGGGCAAGCTCGTACTTTTGATTTGGTAAAATTTAGTCGTACTGCTGATTTTAGAAGCCTACCAGTGCTACGAGCAGGCGATACTGTTTATATTCCAAATAAAGATGAAAGCATCATGGAGCAAGTTCGTACCGGTGTAAAAGACGTTTTCCAGGTTGTTGCCGCTATCGCCTTAATAGGAGCACTATAATGAGAATTCCTTCATGTTATATGGAAATAGAGCAAGTATTCTTACAGTTGGAGCAACACGATTGCCATTCCTTGTGCATCACCTCCACAAATCCGGGAGAAGGCGTCAGCTCTTTAGCTCAGGCTCTTACTGAAAGACATTTACTTGCAGGTTATCGAACACTTTTAGTTGATTTAAATTTACAACACCCCAGCTTATTTTCACTTTCTTTGCCACAAACAACCCTTACTACTGACGATTCACCAACACATTATTTAAGCACGATAGAAAACAGCTCTCAGGTAATATCAGGCGTTCCCGTGCCAAACAATCGCTCTAAAATTTTAGAATTACGTCAACCAAAAAAACTACAAGAACAGATCGAAATATGGCGCAATGAATTCGACAAAATAATTATTGATAGCACAGCAATATCTCAATTAAATGCCAATAATATTCCAGCACAGAGTATCGCTGGCTGTTGTGATGGCACCATTATGGTTGTTTTATCAGGACAAACCTTGCATACCGAGCTCAAAGATTCTCTAAAAAGCCTAGAGAATCATGGCGCTCATCTAATCGGTCATGTGTTTAATGATAAATATCAACCTAGCTTAAAAAATGAAATATGCAGAGAAATTGAACGTTTACGATTTTTACCCGCGTTTTTATCTACTAAGCTTATCTCTGCTATTCAAAATAATCGTTTTTTATCTACAGTGGTGTAATTATGACAGACTCTATTTTACTCTTTGAAAGCACTCAACCAGGATCTCTTAACTCTGTTCGAGTTTTACGTCAATCGCTTTCTAAAATATTAGACCGTTTAGATTTACAGCAAACATTTAAGCATCAATGTTTACTGTGTTTTTCAGAATGGAGTACAAACCTTGTTCTTCATCCTGATAAATCTACTGAGGTTATTAACGTTACGTTAAGAAAGACTAAGCAATACTGGCAACTAAGCATTAGTGACGACGGTGAACCTTGGGATCCTACCTTACACAAAAGCAACACTGACATTGGTGATTTTTCATTAAAATGCAATGGCCGCGGTATTGATATTATACAAAATCAAACGGACGCTCTTGTTTATACAACCACTAAAAATATCAATACATTTACCATGAAATGGGAACGTAAAACTGGTCAGAAACAACCTCATCTTCTGATTGTGGAAGACGATAGCATTCAATGCAAACTCTACCAAGCTTACTTACAAGACCAATTTAAACTTACAATTAAAGCCAACGGAAAAGAAGCTCTCGAGTTTCTAAAAAACAATACGGTCGACCTGATAATTTCTGATATTCAAATGCCAGAAGTTGGTGGGCTAGAGCTAAGAAAAAGATTAGAACAAGAAAAGGAGTTTTCTATCCCTTTCATCTTTTTATCTCACTTACAAGACAGTGGTACATTAATGGATGCAAGCGATTTGGGTATTGATGATTACCTAGAAAAGCCAATCCGAAAAGAGATGCTAATGCGCTCTATTTTGCGTGTTCTTGCGCGATTTGACCAAGTATATCGCTCTTTATCACAACAGGTTAATCAAAAAATCACCAATACTTTATTACCTCAAGTAGAACTAACGTCACCTCATTGGAAATTAGCAATTCAACAACGTAATACTGGACATGGTGGAGGCGATTTTGTTTTATCAATGACCAATAAAGAGACGACTCAGCTGTTACTTGCAGATGTTATGGGCCACGACGAAAGCGCAAAATTCTTTGCTTATGCCTACGCCGGTTATATCAGAGGGCTAATGCAGAATATAGACATAACAAAACCAAGCCAATTACTCTCATTACTGTCTAACAATGCATTTAAAGACCAAATTTTATCTCAAACTATGCTAACCAGTTGCTGTTTAAGTTTAACCAATGACACAACAATAAAAATCAGTAGTGCGGGACATCCTGCTCCTATTTGCATAACCAAAACAGGGCTAAAAACCGTGGATACCGAAGGAACATTACTTGGTTTACTACCTCACACTGAATATCAAGAATCACAATTCAAGCTAAATAAAGGCGAAAGAGTTGCCATTTTTACTGATGGATTATTTGAATCAGGAAACTCCATATCAGAACGAGAAACTCTTGAATCAGCCATTAAAGAAAAACTCCTAAGCACACTTGAACTACCACTTGAGCTCGCAATAGAGAGCATCATGAAAACGTTCGACTCTCTGGCTGGTATTCCACCAAATGATGACGCTCTATTATTAATCATAGAGAAGCAATAACCGCCAAGATATTTAATTGCCCTAGCATAAAAAACCAAGGAGCTTATTATGACATTCAGACTTAAAACCATCGTAGGAATCTCTCTAATACAATGCATAATGCTATTGGTATTGGTTTTTAGCTCTATTAAGTTTCTTTCTGACTCAAGTGAACAGCAACTGGTTACGCGCTCAACAGCGACATTACACATGTTTACTAAAGCGATTAAAAAACCTTTGACAGAAGGAAATAAGCCCGCGATTACTGAGTTAGTCAACCAGCTAATTGCCCTTGGAAATATTTGTTATGTAAAAATATATCACCCTGATGGCACATTAATCACTGAAGGAGGACCTAAATTACATGAAATACCTAACCCTAATAGCTCGATTTTAGATAATGCCTCTGACGGCAGTTATGATATTCAAACTTATATAAAAAGCAGTTCAACACCCCTTGGTACCGTCGAGATAGGCTTTGGCACTCATAATGAAAATACCTTTTTACATAAAGCAAAATCCTGGATATTTGCGATCGCCTCAGTTGAATTACTCATCGTTATTGGTCTCTCTTTTCTACTAGGTAATGCTTTAACTCGTCATCTAAATAAGCTAAAAAATGCAGTAAACACCATCACAAAGAAAGGTCCAGGAACACAAATTGACATTACCTCTAGCGGAGATCTAGAAGAAATTTCTAACGCGTTTAACTCAATGTCTTACAGCCTAAAACAAAACTATCAAGATCTACAGCAAGCACGCCAACAAGCGGAGTCAGCCAATGAGAGTAAGAGCCGATTTTTAGCTTCAATGAGTCATGAGATCAGAACACCAATGAACGCAGTTTTAGGATTACTTGCCATCTTAAAAGAGACTCAATTAAAACCAAATCAACGAGAGTTAGTTGAGACAGCAACCAGCTCTAGCGAACTTTTGTTATCTATTATTAATGATATTTTGGACTTCTCTCGAATGGAAGCGAACACTTTTTATCTCAATAATAAAACCTTTAATATGCATAAATGCTTACAAGGTTCCTTACAAAGCTTTCAAGCTCAAGCAGATAAAAAACAACTAAAATTAAGTATGTCATTATCAAACACTGTACCTGAATATGCTTGTGGTGACGTTAATCGCTTACGTCAAATATTGCTCAATCTCATCGGTAATAGTTTAAAATTCACAGATGATGGCTTTATTCTTATCTCAATTGATGTTCAACCATTCAACGAACGCTTACAACTTAATGCCACAATTAAAGACTCTGGTATCGGAATAAAAGCGGAACAACTAGACTCATTATTTGAAGAGTTTACTATGGCTGATAATAGTTTTTCTCGTTCACATGAAGGGTCAGGGCTAGGGCTAGCAATCACAAAACGCTTGGTAACTATGATGGATGGTAATATAAAAGCCAGCAGCCATTATGGAAAAGGGAGTGAATTTATTTTTCAAGTCACATTAGATCACTCTAGTGCCAAGGAGATAGACATTATTAAAACACACCAACAAGTTACCCATACCCAAACTCTCAGCCATACAAGTAAACAAATACAACTCTTAGTTGTGGAAGATAATCAAGCCAACCAAATCGTAATTAAAAACACACTCCATTATATGGGCTATAATATTGATATTGCTAACAATGGCCAAGAAGCTATTGCCATGGTTCAAGAGCAACAATATGATCTTATTTTTATGGATATCTCAATGCCAGAGATGGATGGAATGGTCGCAACAAAAAAAATAAGAGCAATCTCGAAAATCCATAAAGAAATGCCTATTATCGCATTAACGGCTCATGCTCTCTCTGGCGATAAAGAGCGTTTTATTGAAGCCGGAATGACTGACTATTTATCAAAACCATTTAATAGAACCAGTTTATTAGAGTGCTTAACCCGTTATTTGACCTTCTCTAGCCCCGAAGATAAAACAACAGAAAAAGGAATGACTGTGAACAAAAATACATCAAAAAATAATGAAAATGACACACTATCTCTTATCGATGAAAGTATTATTCAACAAATTATCCATGACACTGATGCGAGTGTTATGCCTGAATTAATTAAATTTTATATTATTGAATCAAAAGAAAGAGTCAGTACTATTAGTACATCAGCAAAAGAAAAAGACCTCTACGCTCTCGAATTTGAAGCTCATACATTAGGAAGTAGTGCGCTAACTCTCGGAAACGTTGCTTTATCTGCAATTTCACGTGAAATTGAATTACATTGTATACAACAGCAGTTTGATGAAGCTCTTGAAAAAGCAGAAAAATTACCAAATATTGCAGCTCTATCATTTGCTGCTTTAGAAAAACGAAATGCTCAAGGATTCACAAACTAAAATGTGATTATATTAACAATTGCTAGGTAAAACAGGACGTTGCTTATGCTACAAAAAGTGCTTTTAGTTGAGGATTCAACTTCTTTGGCTATTCTTTATAAACAATATGTGAAAGATGAACCTTATGAATTCTTTCACGTTACCACCGGAAAAGAAGCCAAAGCATTTATGGAAAAGAACCCACCACAATTGGTGATCCTTGACCTAAAATTACCCGATATATCTGGGCAAGATGTATTGGCGTGGATGAAAGAAAATCAGCTACCCACTGCCGTTATTGTCGCAACAGCTCACGGGACGATTAACATTGCCGTTAATTTATTACAAAGTGGTGCAGATGATTTTATTGAAAAACCAATTCAAGCAGAACGCTTAAAAACCTCGATTCGAAATCATCTCAAACGAGCAAAGCTAGAAGGTATTGTTGAAGATCTTCAAAACACATTCAACCGCAAAAAATATCAAGGGTTTATCGGTTCTAGCCTTCCAATGCAAGCCGTTTACAAAATAATTGACGCCGTTGCTCCCACGACAGCGAGTGTGTTTATTTATGGTGAAAGTGGTACAGGTAAAGAAGTTTGTGCCGAAGCAATTCATTACCAGAGTCACCGTCATAATAAATCCTTTGTTGCCATTAACTGTGGTGCTATTCCTCGAGACTTAATGGAAAGTGAAATTTTTGGCCATGTTAAAGGCGCATTTACAGGAGCAACAACTGACCGTAAAGGGGCGGCAATGCTCGCTAACGGTGGTACACTATTTTTAGATGAATTGTGCGAAATGGAATTAGAAATGCAGAAGAAATTACTGCGTTTTTTACAGACAGGACGTTTTACTCCATTAGGGGGCAGCAAGGAACTCAGTACCGATATTCGTATTATCTGCGCCACCAACCGAGACCCACTAACTGAAGTTAACGAAGGTCGATTTAGAGAAGATTTGTACTATCGAGTTCATGTCGTTCCAATTCAAATGCCCCCATTACGTGAACGCGGTACTGATATTATTGATATCGCTTCTTTTTTCTTAAAGAAATACGCTAAAGAAGATAATAAAAAATTCGCCTCAATGAAGCGAGATGTTGAATTAAAGCTATGCAATTATTCATGGCCTGGAAATGTGCGTCAATTACAAAACATCATTCGCAATGTAGTCGTACTTCATAATGATACTCAAGTTGCTATTGAGCACCTCCCACCACCATTGAATCAGCCACTTGCAGCATCGACAGTTAAACCACGAACGGTTATTGCCCCAACAACATCCCCAGAAACAGCTCAAGCTTCTCAATTCCATGAAGTCGTGCCTCAATCGTCAAGTGAAGATCCTCCAATAGTGAATCAAATTAATACCAACTCTATTCGTCCGATGGCTGATATTGAAAGAGAAGCCATCCAAAATGCAATTGACCATTGTGATGGAAATGTTCTCAATGCCGCAGTATTACTTGAGCTAAGCCCATCAACTCTATATCGTAAAAAACAAGCTTGGGAAGCCTATGAAGAGTCAGACTCCTAAATCTACCAATGATATTTGGTTACTACTCGACAGTCGGGATATAGGGGGTATCGAATCCCATATTTTACAGCTTGCACAGGGCTTAACGTCCTTTAATCATTCCGTGCGAGTGGTTTTCCTCTGCCAGTATGAAAATACACACCCATTAACATTAGCGTTAAATAACGCTAATGTTTCTTATCAATTTCTGAAGGGTTCGTTTCGTGATTTACTCCATAATGTACACCATAATACACCAGCAGTGATTCACACTCATGGCTACAAAGCGGCTCTATATTCTCGCTTATTGCGTCTATCTTTATTAACTTCCCATCAAAAAATTCGTTTTATTAATACCTTTCATGCAGGAGAAATCAATAAAGGGAAACTTGCCTATTATGATTTAGCAGATAGATGGAGCGCTTGGCTTAGTCATTATAACTTCTCAGTGAGTGAGAGAATTGATAAACGAGTACCTTGGCATACTACAATTCTGAATAATTTTGTTAATACTGCGACACTTTCTCAATCTCAAGGTAGAGAAATTGCTTTTGTCGGACGATTAAACCATGAAAAAGCCCCAGATCGATTTATTCAATTAGCTAAACGCCACCCTGAACACAACTTCCATATTTATGGCTCAGGGCCAATGGAAAAAGAGCTTATAGATCAAGAAAGTTGCAATGTGATTTTTCATGGCCATCAATTTTCTATGGACTCGCTCTGGCAAAATATAGGTTTATTAATCATATGCTCTCGCTATGAGGGATTACCGATGACAGCACTAGAAGCGATGGCAAGAGGGATCCCTGTCATTTCAACTCCTGTAGGTAATCTTCATCGTCTAATCAAGCATGGCAATAATGGTTGGATAAATGAGCCAGAACAGCTATCGGATTCACTGACACATTGGCTTTCACTTTCTTCTCAGCAAAAAAAACCAATACAACAAGCCGCAAAACAAACAATTCAAGATGCTTTTTCAACAGAAGCCATTGTGCCAATAATAATAAAAGCTTATAAAAGCTAATCTATTACTCGGTTCTCGGTTATTCTTCGGATCGAGGAAGCAGCTCCTAACACCTCTTATTCTCAATTTGAAAGACAGTTCTCAATTTGCGAAATTCACCTTCCAAAGAATAGAAATAACAAATTAAATCATATAGATATAAACATTAACAATGTGGCATTACCCTTGCTCTCTTTACTATAAGACAAAATAAGTAGGAGAAAGGCAATGAATAATACGCCACTGCAATCAACCCCCCTACAATGGTTTACAGCCGTTACCTGCTCGCTTTTTGCTGGGGTTTTATGGCGCTTATTTCCTCATCCTGCTTTAATCGTCGTTTTAGGACTCCTTCCTTTGGCAGTGCTTTATATCCTAAATCGTCCTTTTTTAATGGTTTTGTTTTTTGTTATTTTTTCATTCTTTCGCATTCATGAGGTTTTCCCTCAACTATATTCTTTAAAAATTCCTTTACTCCTCTCTCTTGGCTCACTTGCTGCATTGGGCTGGCAAGTTGGCATAACTAAAAAAATTAAATTATTTTGGTGTAAAGAATTTACTTTACTAACCTGCTTTCTCGTGTTGATTATTATTGGTATTGCTTTAGCCAGTAATCGTCCCATTGCCCTTGATTATTTTAAAAGTATTTATTGGAAAATTATCCTTATGACTTTCGCTATTGCGGTTTTAGTCCGTAGTCCTCAACAGTTAGCATTCACATTGAAGGCTATTACCATATCAGGTGTTCTTGTTGGTATTGTCGCAATTCAAAACAAATTAGGAGGGATTGGGTTAGTTGAAGGCTCTCGCGTTACGATTGGTCGGGAATTTGGCTCTATGCTTGGTGATCCTAACGATCTCGCATTAGTGTTAATGTTCCCCACTTCTTTTGCCGTTGGATTACTCGTTACCCACCAACTTCCATGGTATCAACGTATGATTGGAGTGGTATCTATTCCCATCCTTTTTTGGGCCGTAATGGCAACTCAAAGCCGAGGCGGATTATTAGGAATGATAGCTGTATTTGGTATTTATGGTCTACAACGTATCAAATCAAAAGCTCTGCTAATAGCTATCGGAGTCCTTGCTGGTGCTATCTTATTTATCGTTGCAGGCATATCAGATCGATCCTCAGGTGGGGCTGCCGAAGAAGGGGTTGATGCTTCTGCAATGGGACGTATATATGCATGGGAGGCCGCTTTTAAAATGGCGCTTTCTCACCCATTCACAGGAGTGGGTTTAGATAACTTCCTCGCAAATTATTTTTATTATAGCCCTCATTGGGATGGACTAAATCACGCCGTTCATAGCACGTGGTTTGGAGTATTAGCTGAAACTGGATTTCTAGGTTTTATTGTATTTATCAGCTTGATTGTCGTATTAATCAAAAACGCAAACCGTACTTTAAAAGCAGTCACCCTTGTCCAAGATAAAATAGACCCTGCTATTTACACCAGTGCTCAAGCCGTTTTTGCAGGCCTCATAGGTACTATTATTTCAGGTACGTTTTTAACCCAAGGGTTTAACTGGCCAATTTATATTTTAGCCGCCTTAGTCGTTGCTGTTGGTAAAACCAGTGAAATTGCCTTAAATGAATTAAACACACCACCGCCAAAATAATAAATTGCACTAGTCAAATCGATTCTCAGAATGAGAAAATACAAGAGCATTAACTAAAATATAAAACAGAACTAAAGTAACTAGTTGAATAATAAGTAAAAAAAATAATTGGCACAATCCATGAAATACTCTTAGTAAGAGCAATCAAAAAAGGAATATGACTATGAGTACTTTATCCATTTATCGATTAAAACAGTGGCTAAAAGAGGGAGATACCCCACTAGCCTTAACTTTATTTCGAGTTGCTAAATCCATTCATCATTTCGAGTTACCTACTCCTCGTCTAATAAATCAGGTTTTGTATGGATTACACAAAACCCTTACCACTCAGTGGCAAGCACTTACTCATTTAATCTTTTATGTCCCCGCTTTTAAAGGACGATTAGACTCCTACGGAAAACGAACCATACTATATGGCGGCCTACCTTTTTTTAGTGGTCCTTTAACCATGACAATTGGTGATGATTGTCGTATTTCAGGACAAACAACTTTCAGTGGCCGTACTAACTCAACTAACCCAACGTTAAGCGTGGGAAACAATGTCGATATCTGCTGGCAAACAACTATTGCCGTTGGTAATAAGGTCGTAATTGGCGATAACGTTCGCATTGCTGGGCAAGGGTTTATATGTGGCTATCCCGGCCATCCAATTAACCCTCTTGCACGGGCCTTAGGCAAAGCTGATTTAGATAGCCAAATTGGTGACATAATTTTAGAAAAAGATGTATGGCTTGGCTCCCGCGTCAGCATCATAGGCAATATCACTGTTGGCGAAGGCACTATTGTTGCGTCGGGGAGCGTTGTAACAAAAAGTCTCCCTCCTTTTGTATTAGCAGGAGGAAATCCAGCAAAAGTTATAAAGCAATTAGATATAAACACCTCAGAAGAAATAAAAGAGGAAATACGTTATGAAGCATGATTTAATTGTTTTCGGGGAAGATTGGGGAGGTTTACCTTCTAGTACTCAACACCTAATTACTCAACTGTCACACACTCACAAAGTCGTTTGGGTCAATTCTATTGGCTTGCGTCAACCAAAATGGTCATTACATGATATAAAACGCGCATGGAAAAAACTAATTCAGCCAAAACTCACTCAATCAAAAGGAACCATAAAAAATAAAGTTCATTCTGCTCCTTTTCAAACTGTAAACCTGAAAACAATTCCGGCGCCTAAAGGTTTGCTGGCTCGCTGGCTTGCTAAACAACTTATTATCAAACAACTCAAGCCCATTATTCAACAAGCTCAGCTTCAACACCCTATTTTATGGACATCACTGCCTACAGTTGCTGATGTATGTGGAAACTTAGGGGAGTCACGCATTGTTTATTACTGTGGAGATGACTTTGGCGCATTAGCGGGCGTTGATCATGAAGTAGTACTCAAACATGAAGAAAAATTAATCCAAAAATCAGATCTTATTTTAGCAGCAAGTTCTGTCTTGTGTGCAAAGTTTCCTCAAAATAAAGTGCGACACTTACCTCATGGTGTTGATTTTCCGTTATTTAACCTACCCATAGCTCGAGCGATTGACTTGCCTAATGATGGTCGTCCAATTGCAGGATTTTATGGCAGCCTATCAAAATGGCTCGATTATGACTTACTCAATCACACCATTGAGAAAAACACTGATTGGCACTTTATATTTATCGGACAAAATGAATTGCCGAATAATCCTCTTATTGAAAGAGAAAACGTTCATATCCTTGGGGCAAGAGAACATCACCAACTACCTAGTTACAGTCAGCATTGGCAAGTAAGTCTGCTTCCTTTTGTAGATAATGAGCAAATAAGATCTTGTAACCCATTAAAATTGTTGGAATATTTAGCAACAGGAACACCGATTATTAGTACTGATTTTCCTGCGCTATCCCCTTATAAATCGACGATTCACACTGTAAATTCAGTTGAAAATTTTTCATTACAGTTAAAAAAAATCCATACAAAATGGGAAAAAGAGAATATTACTTGCTCTGTGGAAGTTCCACATAAACAAAATCAGCAATCATCATTAATAAAATCACATACATGGCAAGCAAGATCCGCCCAATTAACCACATGGTTGGATGAATTATGATCACATTAAGCCAACGATTTCTAATTATTTTTGAGTCAGCATGGCGTCGTCGCTACCTCATCGTCATACCTATTTTATTAATGCCTATCATTGGGTTAACAATAGGCAAGCTTGCGCCAAAATATTATGATTCACACACAAGTATGTTAATTCAAGAAACAGCCAAGATGAATCCGTTTCTTGAAGATCTTGCCGTTTCTAGCATGCTAAAAGAGCGATTGAGTTCACTTCAAACCTTATTACACAGTCGCCACATATTAGGGCTTGTTGCGGAGGAAAGAGGCTACACACACCAATCAATGAGTCCTCAAGCGATTGATAATGCAGTAGCAGAACTCTCTAACAACTTATCAGTAACAATGGCAGGGAAAGATTTAATCCGTATTGATTA
Organism: Aliivibrio wodanis; assembly: GCA_000953695.1. Taxonomy (GTDB): domain Bacteria; phylum Pseudomonadota; class Gammaproteobacteria; order Enterobacterales; family Vibrionaceae; genus Aliivibrio; species Aliivibrio wodanis. The sequence goes on from LN554847.1 coordinate 1,373,408, forward strand.
CCGCTCACATAACCCTGAAGGAATGAGAGATACTTTAGATGCGGTAAGTCGTCATTTTACAGAACAATTATTAGCCCCTGAACGATCATCAATGAAAGATTCTAGCCAATTTTTAGCCGACAATATTGATCAACGCCGTAAAGGACTAAATATAGCAGAAGAAAAACTAGCGGCATTTAAAAGTCGTAAAGATACTATTCTTCCTGAAATGCAAATCTCCAGTTTAGACAGGTTAACTAAACTTAAACAACGCTTATATGAGCGACAAGCTGAACTTGCTGGTGCAGAAAAACGTTTAGGTTCTCTTGATTTACAATTATCGAAAACGAATCCTGTTATTGGGAAGATAGAGGAGCAAATTATCCGTATTCGTGGAGAATTAACATTGCTTCAAGCCCAATACACCCCTTTACACAGTAAGGTGCAGGGTAAAATAAGAAATCTAAATCGTTTAGAAGAAGAGCGCTCTCGTCTTCTTTCTCAAACTCAACCAGGACTCAGTAGCGAGCAATTATGGGACATCGCAAGTAGTAATAGCGTAGAAGACTTAGCTAAAGCCCCGCCAATTTTACTCTCACAACTTGAAGAATTACAAAAAGCGACCAGTAAAGTTGACGCGTTAACTGAAGAAACTCGCGTTCTCGAAAGCATGATCAAGGATATTGAAGAGCAAGCAACACAATTTGGACAGAATGAAAAAGAATTACATCAGTTACAACGTGATTTAGTATTAAAAAGAGAACTCTACAACGACTTAGTTGAACGCTTTGAAATGGCAAAACTGACGCATTCTCTAGGGGTTTTTGAACAAGAAAAACGCGTTAAGATCATAGATCGACCTTATAAACCAAGTAGCCCATCTAATCTACCTAATATTCTTTTTATTATCGCAGGGTTAGCTGGAGGTATTGGGTTGGGAATTGGATTAGCTGTTATTGCAGAGTTATGCGATACCACGATTCGAAGAAAAGATGAAATCATGGCACTTAGCTCTGCTCCTGTACTTAGTCGTATACCACCACAACCTGTTAAATGCTTTCACCTATACCAAAATAAGCGATCCATTCCCGATCACTGTTATACGTCACGTCCATTTTCAAATTAATACGCTCTTTTGGTAAAATAGTATAGCGGTAACCAAAACCAACTGCCGTTAACGTATCAGCTTCTGAAAATGACGTTTTCTGAAACTCACTACACCATTTTCTTCGACAGTAATCAAACTGAACTAACTGCTCACCAAATACTTTACCAGCCCCAGCAATGGCAACAAGTATCGACTTATCTAACCATTGATAATCCGTATTTTTGAAAGCATATCGATATTCAGCTTCTACATTGGCAAGATGAGAAGCGGTATAATCACCAACAACAAAACCACGTTGGATCTCACGGCCTTGACGCCCATAAGTCGTGTACGCACTAGTGGGCGCATTTTCTGCATCCAATAAATAGCGTCCTACCCATTTTGTTGCTAAAACATGCTGCTCATTATCATCTAAGCTGTAGTAATGGCGATAATCACCATAAACTGATGAATACGTATTTTCAGCGTTATTCCCCATCCACTCAGCATGTTCTTCATACACCAACTTCCACATAACTCCATTATGCGGATAATAATAATGGTCTCTAGAGTCCCACTTTATAGAAGCTCTAATCCCTATATCTGTCTCAAATTCAGAAGGAAGGTCCACAGCAAACAAAATTGTATCATCAACATCATCCGCACCAAGATAACGCGTCGATTTTATATTCGCTCCTAAGCCAATAAAAAAGTTATCGTGCAGCTTATAAAACACGTCTCCATCAATCGATAACTCTTCATGGGCAGCCTCTGCTTCAAGCTGAAGTGAGCTTAGGTCCAATACATCAAAAGTCATATTGGTATGGCTATATTTCATCTCTGTCGTTACTTGAAGAGTATCATCCATCAAAATAAAATCGGAGTTTAGCTTTGCAATATAGCTGTCATTTTGAGTATAAATCAACGATAACGAAACAGAGGACGCTTCAGAGCTAGATTCATCAGGATAAAAAGCCCAGATAGGCATTACAGTAATACCAGCATCTGTACTTGGATCATAAAAAGGCATCACTACAAAGCGATATTGGTCTTCTCTTGTTGCTTCTTCTGAGGCAATAAGGCTTGGTGAGATAAATAATGCAAAAACGCTAGCTGTGAATAATGAATATTTCATAGCATAACCTCAATGGTTTTCATTTGATTTTGCATTATAGCCTCTATTTTTGAACCGACTTCAAATTCACATTAATAAAAACACCATTCCGTTAACAATAATTGAACGTTGTTCTGACATAGTATACCGTATAGACCAATATTTACTACTATTAAATAATCTCATTTACCCCCACTATTTTTCTTGATAAAAAACTATATTCTCTTTCGTAAATTCATTCTCATTTTGAGAATTACAAAATAAAAACACATAACCTATTGAATATAAAATATAAAAAAAATGGCATAAACTCTGCAACTCTTTATTTAGATTAAAAAGGAGTGCGCAATGAAAACGATAACCCATGTAGTACAACATCTTTCTCCTGGCGGATTAGAAAGTATGGTATTAGATATGTTGGAATTCACTGATTGTGAACACAATATTATAATCGTCAGCTTAGAAGGCACTGTAGATGAAGCCATTAATCATTGGCCTCGGTTAGAACGATACAGAGATCAAATTCTTTGCTTAAATAAATCCGAAGGTTTCTCATTTACTATTATAAAAAAATTACTAGGCATTTTTAAGCAGCATAACGTTGATGTCGTTCATTCCCATCATATTGGCCCACTTCTCTATTCAAGCTGTGCTGTTATGCTAAGTAATAATATTAATCATATTCACACCGAACATGATGCTTGGCACCTAAGCGCAAAGAAGCATCGTTACCTACAACGTTTGGCGTTATCATTATCGCACCCCAAATTAGTCGCAGACGCTGCTTTCGTAAAAAAATCACTGTCTCTAATCTTTAATAAATACCCAATTTACACAATTAAGAATGGCATAAACCCTTATAAATTTAAAATAGGAAACAAACAAAAAGCACGAGCCGATTTACAATTGCACCTACCTGAATATTCCATTGTTATTGGTAATGCGGCTCGACTAGAAGTGGTAAAAGGACAAGAAAACTTAATTGAAGCTTTTCGATTTTTAGGCTCTAAATATCACCTTGTACTTGCGGGATCTGGCTCGCAAAAAGAATGGCTAAACATATTAGTTAATCGCTACCACTTAGAAAACAGAGTCCATTTTTTGGGACATATTGACCAAATGCCTACATTTTATCACGCTCTGGATTTATTCTGCTTGCCATCAAATAATGAAGGTTTTCCTCTTTCAACATTAGAAGCTCAAGCCTGTGGTATACCTTGTATTGCAAATGATGTCGGAGGGGTGAGTGAAACACTATGCCCAAATAACAGTATTTTAGTTCCAAATAACAATGCGACCACATTATCAAATGCGATTGAATCTCTGACTTATCAAACTATCACTAGCTCATCAAGACGATTCATTTTAGAAAACAATCACGCTAAATCAATGGCTACAGCCTATGAGCATTTATACTTTCAAGGAGTGACGCTATGACTCTATTTCTTATCATTATTACCTCTATCAGTATAATAGCTGTCATTTATCATCATGCTTTATACCCTATTATTTTGCATATTATTTCAACTCTCTCCCCCCAAAAAGAGACAGTATTTACACATCGTAAGTTTTATAAATCAAAAAAGGACAGAGTATTACCAAGTATTACCATTATTATTCCTGCTTATAATGAAGAGCAATGGATCGCTGATAAAATATACAATTTGTCATGCTTAGATTATCCATCCAAAAAACTAACTATTATTATTGCATGCGATGGCTGTACCGATAATACCCTTACCATTGCCAATAATACTATCCAAGAGGCCATGTGCTCTGAAGTGCATATAGAAGTCCTTTCATTTGAAAAAAATCAAGGCAAAGTCGCGCTACTAAATCAATTAATCCCCCAGTATCATAGTGATATTATTGCGTTAAGTGATGTTTCGGCACTTCTTTCTTATGATTCACTATTGATCTCAGCAAAACACTTTGAAGATCCAAGTATTGGTGTCGTTAATCCAACTTATCTACTATTAACCCCCAATTCAGAGGGGGAAAAAAGATACTGGGAGTATCAAACAAAAATCAAACAACAAGAAGCAATTTTAGGTGATAGTTTAGGATCTCATGGTGCTTTTTATCTATTTCGCTCTGAGTTATTTACACCATTAGATAAAGATACAATTAATGATGACTTTATTTTACCAATGAAAATTATCGAACAAGGCTATCGTGCAATTTATGAGCCTAACATCTGCGCATTGGAGCTTGAACCTTCTCTTCAAGATGACGACTTTTCTCGACGCTTGCGTATATCAGCAGGAAATATTCAACAACTTTTACGTCTATTTCCGCTATTCAATCCTAAATATCGAGGAACCGCTTTTACTTTTTTTTCAGGTAAAGGATTAAGAGTCATCATGCCTTACTTTATGATCTTAGCTTATATCGGATCAGCACTATTGCTTTCTTACCCTGTATTCCTTATTTCTTTCATTGGCCAAACTGTCGGCTATTCACTGGGGATTTTAAGTTTTTTATTCCCTAGCATTTTTTCGAATAAATATTGTCAGACAATCGCTTATCTTATCGCAGGGCACCTTGCTAACTTCCTCGGTGGGCTCAATTATTTATTCAATAAACCAACGAGTCCTTGGACCCGTATACATAAATAATCAAAGGGAAATTACTATGATGGATTCTTCTTATACAATAAATCACTCAACCGTTAAGGCTAAAAGAGTGTTCGATGTCTGCCTATCCCTTATTGGTTTAGGTCTGACTTTACCTTTATTTCCTTTGATAGCACTTGCGATAAAACTCAATTCCAAAGGACCTGTTTTCTACCGTCAATTACGTGTTGGTAAGGCAATGCCTACGCAAGTTCATGTTTTTGAAATGATTAAATTTAGAAGTATGGTGCAAGATGCCGAAGTGAATACAGGAGCAACCCTCGCTATCGAAGGAGATTGTCGTATCACACTTGTAGGCCGCTTTTTAAGAAAAACACGTTTAGATGAACTACCTCAATTTTTCAATGTTCTTAATGGAGATATGTCTTTAGTCGGTCCTAGACCTGAGAGACCAACATTTTACAATAAACTTGAACATGAGATCCCTTACTTCAGCGAACGCACTTACGGTGTATTACCAGGAATAACAGGTCTTGCTCAAGTGAATCAAGGCTATGATACTTGTATTGAAGATGTCCGCTCTAAAGTGGGGTTTGACCATAGTTATGCTTTGTCGCTAAGCTCGATCTCTAGCTGGATAAGAATTGATATGTATATTTTATTAATGACGGTTAAAGTGATGATTTTTGCACGTGGACAATAAAGTAAAAGCCCTTCCATCAATATCTAATGAAAGGGCGATACCTTATTGTTTTATTTAGTTGTTTTAAATTGATTCATTAAGTTTTCTAACTCGTTACCATGTTCAATCAATTGTTCACTTACCTGACTAATATCTTCAGCTTGTTGAAGATTCGAACTAGAACTCTCAGACATATTAGTAATATTTTGATTAATTTCATCCGTCGCAGTCGCTTGTTGAGAACTAGCATCGGCGATTTGATGATTCAATTCACTAATATCTTTTACTTTACTTAAAATATCCGTTAATGCTTGTCGTGTTAATTCCGCTTTCTCTAACGTTGAATCTGATTGATGTCTTGTTGTTCTCATTGAATTAGATACTTGCTGAGATGACGCTTGCAAGTTATCAATAATACTCGATATTTCATTTGTACTGGCTTGAGTTCGAGTCGCTAAAGTACGAACTTCATCAGCAACCACAGCAAAACCTCGTCCTTGCTCCCCGGCACGAGCAGCCTCTATCGCTGCATTTAAGGCCAATAAATTCGTTTGCTCCGCAATACCTCTAATTACTTCAACAACTGAGCTTATTGTATTAGCTTGCTCTGCCAATGCTTCTGTATTTTTTTCAGTTTCAAGAAGTGACCCTGCTAGTTCAGCCATATGCTCTGAGGTAGAATCCACAATAGCAATACCTTTAAGCCCCTCTTTATCCGCCTCTTCTGCGGTTAATGCGGCATTTGATGCCGCTTGTGCAACCTCCTGGTTACTGGCTAATAGCTCGTTCATAGCTGCAGCAACACTATCTACATTTCTAAATTGCTCACTGGTATTTTGCTTTGCTGTCGTTGCAACTTGTGCAAACTTTTCTGCTGAGCTCAACAGCTCTTCAGTAACAGGCTTAACATGATTAACCGTCATATTCAGCTTATTAGTAAATAAATTAAACGCACGAGCAATATCACTAAGCTCATCCGTTCCTGTCTCATCTAATTTCTTGGTTAAATCCCCCTCACCCTCGGCAATATCTTTCATTGCCACCGCAGAATTTTTAGCTGGTACAACAATACTTTGTGAAATTTTCCAAGCAAGTGGCAACATAATAATCAACGAAATTAAAACCTTGTACATATTCTCAAAAAGAAAATTATTATAAGTACTAGCAACATCATCGACATAAACTCCAGTACCAATAATCCAACCCCATGGTTTAAATAAAGAAATATATGAGATCTTATCTACAGGTGTATCAACACCTGGTTGTGCCCACTGATAATCAACATAACCAGAGCCTTCACGACTCGCTACCTGCACCATTTCTTTAAATAAATATTTACCGTTAGGATCCGCTAAAGAAGACAGGTCTTTCCCATTTAATTGAGGCTTAATTGGGTGCATTATCATCATTGCAGAAAGATCATTAATCCAATAATAATTACTTCCATCATAGCGCATTGCTGCAATCGCTTTTTTTGCTAAAGCTTTTGCATCTTCTTCATTCATGAAACCCGTTGTTGCTTGATCATAAAAAGATTGGATGACCGAATGTGCAACAGAGACTAATTGCTTAGTTTCAATGCGCTTTGATTCTAAGAGGTTATTTTTATAATCCATAGAAGATAAAAATAGCGGAACTAGCATAAATAAAGTCACTGTAAATGTTAAAAAATACAAGCGCACATTAATTGAAACCTTTCTCAATGACACCATACAACCTCCTTAAAATCACAAAAAAAACCACCTACATCATAAATGCTAGCAGCTACGCAACTAAATGATAATATTATCAACTCAAAGAAGCACTTATAATTACATCAATTATAAGTAACCTCTATAAATAACAACTACCTATGAACGCCATGCATTAGTTTTTGTAACAAAAATCGAAATATTATAAAAAAAGACAAGTAAAAGTATCAAATATAAGACAATTATTTAGCATCATAACCTGATAATATGAACATTATGTTATTAGCTTTTTAGTAGTTACCGGATACAAACATGACTCAATCGTCCACTTGTCCTATTATTGTTCCTGATAAGATGCAACTTGACTGGCAAAATATGCTGAATTTATTAGCTAAACTTGTTAACGTTCCTGCTGCACTTATCATGCGTATCGATAATAATGAAAATTCAATTGAAGTGTTTTCATCTAGTCATACTCTTAACAATCCCTATAAAAAAGGGAATAAAGAAAAACTAAGAAAAGAGCTATATTGTGAGTATGTTGTTCAGCATAAAAAACAGCTCATTATAACAAATGCATTAAAATCTCATGAATGGGAAAATAACCCAGATATAGCATTAAATATGATTGCCTACTGCGGACTCCCATTATTTTGGCCAGATAACACACCTTTTGGCACAATTTGTCTTCTTGATGAAAAAGAAAATTCTTTTGATCCGACCAGCCAAGAGTTGTTAAACACATACCAACAATTGATTGAAGCCCAACTTAGTACTTTATATCAACATAATGAATTATTAAAAAGCCACAGAATATTACAAAAAGAAATAACAACAACAACACGATATATCAATGATATAAATGTAAAACTAGCAAATGAAATTGATTGTCGACGAGCAGCTGAACAGAAAGTTGATTATCATAAAAATCATGATATAGGGACAGGTTTTTTAAACCCGATAGCTCTTTATCAACATATGGATAAATTGATAGATACCAATAAACAGTTTGTACTGTTACACATTCATTTTGCTAATAGTCGAAAAATACAGCAAGAACATGGGCATTCAGTTTTTGATTTTCTGCTTACTAAATATCGTTCTAAATTAACTAAAATTACCGAAACCTCTGTTACTGGACGCTTAGATTCTTCTGATATTTTATTAGTTATTCATACTGATAAAGAAAAATTACCTCAGCTATGCCGACATTTTTCGGAAATCGGGCAAGCTTCTTTCTTTAATAATGGAGAACCAATACATTTACAAAGTTATATTGGAGCTATTCATTCAAAAGATAACGCTTCTCGATCTGAATTACTTCAGTGTGCATACAATACTGTCGTTGAATGCCAAAACTTAGGTAAAACCTTTACGATATCTGATAGCTCTTTACCTATTAAATCAAGTTTATCTGAACATAAAATCGAAGGCTATTTATTAGAAGCTGTACGTAATAATGATCTTTTTTTAAACTATCAACCTAAAATTTGCCCTCACTCGAAACGTTGGTTAGGTTGTGAAGCATTATTGCGTTGGAATCACCCTCACTTAGGTACTATATCTAATGACTTATTAATCCAGCTAGCTGAACGAAATGGCTTAATTTATGAGCTAGGAAATTTTGCTCTGAGAAGCGCCATCCAACAAACGGCTGAGTGGATTTTACATTCACAGCATTTTATCACTGCCGTTAATATTTCAGCTTTCCAATTGAAGGATCCTCATTTTGTTCAGCACATAAAAGATTTACTAGAGCTTTATCACCTTCCTCCTCACAATTTAGAACTAGAAGTAACCGAAAGTGGACTTATTGCAGATGAAGCTTTAGCAATTGATACATTAACTCAATTACATGAGATGGGTGTTGCTATTGCATTAGATGATTTTGGCACAGGCTATGCTTCGTTCCAATACTTAAAAAAATACCCATTTGATACTCTTAAAATAGACAAAAGCTTCATTGCTAATGTTGAATACAGCAGCGCTGATCAAAATATTGTATGTGCAATGATCAATATAGCCAAAAAGCTGAATTTAAAAGTAGTCGCCGAAGGCGTTGAAAACAAACATCAGGAGAAGTTTGTTATCCGTGAAGGAGTGGATATTATTCAAGGTTACCTCTACTCAAGACCAATTACCGCTGAGAAATTCAAAGAAGGTTTATTTAATCAATCATCTATTGGCACTCCTTATTTTCAATTTATGTAGCATGATATTTGTATTCATGGATACAGAAAAACAATATTGAATCTGTTATTCTTGCTAAAAATAACAAGAGCAGTAATAAGTCAGACATGAATATTCAAAAAATAGAGCAAGAAGTTCAACAATGGTTAGAAGATGTGGTGATCGGCCTTAATCTTTGCCCATTTGCAGCCAAGCCTAACCGTAATAAACAAATCAAAGTTTTTGTATCTGAAGCAACAACAGAAGAAGTTCTGCTTGAAGACGTACTGCAAGAATTAATGAACCTAGATTCTAAAACAGCAGAAGAGTTAGAAACAACATTAGTTGCTATTCCAAACATGCTGCAAGACTTCATGGATTATAACTTCTTCTTAGACTGGGTTGATGCACTTGTCAAACAACAAGAATGGGAAGGCATTTACCAAATCGCCACTTTCCATCCTGACTACTGCTTTGGCGGCGCTGAACCTGAAGACGATGAGAACTTAACAAATCGCTCTCCATATCCAGTTCTTCACCTTATTCGTGAAGAGAGCATGGAAAAGGTGCTAAAACACTATCCAAACCCTGAAGCTATTCCTGATACAAATATTGCTCGTGTTGAAGCACTAAGTCCAGAAGAGCGTCGTAAGTTATTCCCTTACTTGTTTGTATAAACTACGCTAATTGTATAACCAGATTTACTTAGAGAGATAATAATGAAACGTGTTGTTTTATATGTCGCTGACAAATGCCCACATTGCAAAGACGCACAGCGTTACCTTGATTCTAAAAAAATTGCATATAGGTTGACCAATGCAAAAATGCAACGAGGACGCAAGGAATTACAAGCCATGGGCGCTCGTTCTATCCCTGTTCTTAAAATTGGCGATCAAGTAATGGTTGGTTGGAATCAGAAGAATTTCGATAAGATGTATAACAGTTAATCGCTCTCTATCGAAGAATAGTAAAAATGGAGCCTAATTGGCTCCATTTTTTTATTCTTTAGATCTAATACCATTCTGGATAAGTAGTTGTTCAGATAATTGCGTAGGAAAAATCGATTAGAGCAAGGCATAAATTACAGTAACTAGTGGGTCTAATTACAAAATTTATAACGCAGATATAATCAATTTTAACAAACAAGAATGATCAAATACTTATGTAGATTGGTATAAGCTTTATTATCCAAAGATCTTACTCCAAATACTTGGGTTACGCTTTTTGTGATACTCAACTCGTAGTTCGTCAACTTGCTCAAGAGCCGCTTGTGCTTTTTCTAAATCACCCGCATCTAACTCTGTTTTAACTAACGCAACAGAAGCCGATAACTTATTGAATCCCTCTTGATACATAGCTTGTTTTTCTGGGGTGTATTCGCCCTGCTTTAACTGATCAATAAGTGACTCTAATTTAGTCACAACTTGATTCATATCCTCAATAGAGGTCGCTCGCTCACCTAACTTATACTCTAATCTCATCTTTTTCATGACGGCTTTCATATCTACAGATACGCTAGAAATCGTTGGGTTACTCTCAATCACATCAGTTGAGTCAGTGTTCGTATTTGCAGCAACGCCAGCAGAAAAAGTCAAGGCTAACGTTAAAAATAGAGTTCTCATGGTAATCCTTTAAATAAACTAAGTGTGCAGTGTAATGTATCCACCTCAAGGCTTACAGAGTTAATATGTTTCTATTCATAATTCACGGCAGGTTAAAGCTATAGTGACAAATGAATAACGGTTAACATTCCTTATCTGAAATATATTCGCTAAACAGTAAAAACCAACTCTTTATATCCAAAAGTTGGTTTTATTTTATATATCTAATTCACTTTGAAAAAAGATAATTCTTGGCTTTGTGTTTCTGCTAATGACGCTAACTCTTGCGCTGCATGTTTTGTCTGGTTTACTGCTGCTACATTTTCATTCACTAAATCAAATGTTCTCGTTGTATTTTTAGCAATATCTTCAGTAACACTATATTGCTCTTGTGAAGCAGTCGCGACGAGGGCATTAATATCAGAAATAGTTTGAACTGATTGTGCAATGTCATCAAACGAAGATTTTACATTATGAGATAATGCAACAGAGTCTTGAATCGATGTAACATTTGCCACCATATTATCATTCGCTTTTTCTGATTGCGCTTGCAGTTTAGAAATTATCCCTTGAATATTTTTGGTTGATTCTTGAGTCTTAGCTGCTAAGTTTCGTACCTCATCCGCAACTACTGCGAATCCTCTTCCTTGCTCTCCTGCACGAGCAGCTTCAATTGCCGCATTCAATGCTAATAAATTAGTCTGTTCTGAAATAGAACTAATTACATTAGTAACTTCCCCTATATTAATGGCGCTGTTCTTTAACTCTTCAATCATCTCAGCAGTCTCCTGAACTGATTCATTAATATTTTGAGTTAATAAAATAGATTGGTCTAATGCCTTATTTCCATCAATTACATTATCAATTGCTTTTTTGGTTTCATCTTCAGCTTGAAGCGCATTTGAAGAAACTTCTTTTGAAGTACTTGATAACTCACTAATAGCCGTTGAAATTTCTTCAACTTGCGCCAATTCACTTTGAGTGTTTTTGGCTGTATTTTGCATGACAATAGTTAACGCCTCTGAAGAAGAACTTGTATTTTCAGCTGAAACAGTTAATTCCTTTATCAGGTTTGATAGTCTCTCAATTGATTTATTAAATTCTTGCTTAATTTTAAAAAATTCATTTTTAGAAGGAGATATAGGTAATGGTTTTAAAACACCCTCAGCCAATAAAGCAATCGCTGATGACATTTCATTTACATTTTTATTAAGAATTTTATTGATAAAGAAAAATAAAATACCAGAAACAAAACAACCAACAAAGGTTAGTAGCAAGGTTATTGAAATTAAGTTACTGAGTGATTCATCCAAAGATTCTGAACGTTGAATAAGAAACTCTTCCTCTTCTGCTGAGATCTCATCAAATATCACCCTCATTTCATTTACATAGCTTCCACCATTCGCTTTATCTATAAACTCTAAAGCTTCATTTAAGCTGCTAGTAGTACGAATATCTATTCCTTTATCAATCACATTCTTTTTCCAATTAGAATATGTATTTTTCAGTAAATTTAATTTATTCGTTTGAACATCGGTTGGATTATTCAAAAAAAGTGTAGATAGTTCATCCAAATCAGCATTAATTGAGCTAACCCCCATTTCATAAGGCATTAATGATGATTTATCATTAGTTAGCATATACCCCCTAAAACCTGTTTCTATATTTATTACTTGCTCCAAAGAGTGCTGAACCAAACCCATAATCGCGTAAGTTTTTTCTACTGCATCACTGTTTTTTTTAATATCTGAGTTAGAGTTATCTACAGAAATAAAAATAGACATGAATGAGATAAATGTTACAAAGAAAGCGATAAGCATTAATAATTTTGTTGGTAAGTTTGTTAACTTATTCATTTTAACCTTTAGCCTTTAATTAGAATTTATAACAATTTAACCTGATAAACTTGGCAGAATCATTATAAAGCTCAAGGCTACACTTAAATATTGAACCACTCTCACAACATGAGACTTACTCAATTATTTATTTTTAAATTAAAACAATCTCATTATGTAATAAATGATTAATAATCAAGACGTATAAGTCTGTTAAATAATAATGACAAAGTCATACATTACAACGACAGTAAATTACATTTCATTCAAATAGACTACATTACATCATCTCAACTGGAAGTCACAAATGAATAATTACCGCACTTTTTTATTAGCAGCCCCTCTTATCTTATTAGCTGGTTGTAACTCAGGATCAAGCAATAATTCTTCTACAACCAAACCACTTTTAAAGCCTGCTGCTAATTACCAATTTACTGATGCTGCTCGTGATGAGTTACTCGAAGAGCGACAAGACATTCTTAATTCAATGATGTTATCTTACGATGGAAAAGCATATTCTAACGTCAAGTTTGCTGAATCCTTAGGTGACGAAAATACCTTAATACAGCTTGCTGATGATAATGGAAACAGCATTGACCTTTATTTATTAGGCGCAGATGAAGTAGAAGAGTGCATCATTTATCATGAAGCAAGCAACCGTATAGACAGCTTTCAATGCGGTGCTGATAAACGTTCAATCTCTAACGATACAACGTTAATTCAAACTACGACGACTCATACAAGCTTACCAATTCAAGTTGAATATAATCACGAAGCCGCAGAATATATCACTAGTATTGGTTCAACCATTTTAACGGCTGTAGATAACCAAAACCAAATTAATATCACGACTTCTTTTGCTTTTGAAGGTTTCTTCCGTGACCTTATATGTCAGCCAAGTTGTGATGAAAAAACACCATCAACCCTTGGTGTAACTACATTTTTGCAACTTAAGGATATTACTGAACAATACAAAGGCAGTAACATGACAGTGCGATTTAATAACCCTATTGGTGGCAGTGTCGACGACGATATCAATATGTATACAGGGTTAATGATCAACAAAAATCAGATGACAACGATCGTAACTCCAACAGGGTCTGTTTTCTCTGGCGGTACTGATTTATTTGCTGCTGGAAACGAACGAATCTTAGAGCGTGCTACAGCAAACACAGCAATTGAAGCTGATAAGCAAGTTGGTGTTCATAGTTGGGCTGAAGGTGATAAGACCGCTAAAGAATTCCCATATACCGATGAAAGCCACCGTAAACAAGCTACATATTTTGATACTGTAATGGGCAGCAAAGGCGTCGATTTTTACCTATTCACTTTAGATTCTGCTCCTGCAAGCGGTGAGCACTGGGTAACTAAAGCGGACTCAGAAAAGTATAACTTCATCACTAAAATCATTCAGCTTTAATATCATTTTTTAGAATTTTTAGTCACTAAATAAAAAGCCAATCTTTTAACATTAAAGGGTTGGTTTTTTTATGCCTAAAAATCTCACCAAACCACCAATGCTACAAGATTGTTTAATTTCTGTTGTATCACAGATTATTTTCAAAATAAGAACTACAATTATTAGATCATAAGTGGAGTATCGTAAGGATTCATACAAATGCCATATAAAGATGAGCTGAAAAAGCTGCAATATGAACATTTATTTGATCATTTAACGATTAATACAGCTCAAATAATCGTATCTGATGACATATTTAATGGTTGGCAGCAAACCCTTGATCTACTAGCTGAAATAATCGACAGCCCAGCCGTTCTTATTATGCGTGTTAGCGAAAAAAAATATCGGTCTTCACTTCGAGTAACAGTGAAGGTAATCCATATAAACAGCACGATAGTGAAAGTTTAGGCAAGGGTTTATATTGTGAGACTGTAATTAAAAATCAGTGTGAATTGCATGTCCCTAACGCCTTAAAAGATAAAGAGTGGGATCAGAACCCCGATATTGAATTAGGGATGATTGCTTATTGTGGTTTACCATTAACTTGGCCAGATCAAAGTGTTTTTGGTACTTTATGTATGCTAGATAGTAAAGAACGAGAATATAGCCAACCTTTTCGCCACTTACTCGAGCGTTTCCAAAATGCAATTAATGCGAACCTAGCCAGTTTATATCAACAATCTGAGTTACAATATCTGAATCAAATCCTTGAGAATAAAGTTCAAAAACGCACTACTGAGCTAGTAAAACTCAGTGGTAAGATAATGAGAGAAATAGAAAGCCGCCAAGCGATTGAGCACTCACTTGATTATCATAAAAGTTACGACGCACTGACTGGTTTACCTAATCGATTGAACATTATCAACACATTATCTCAGCAATTAAACACTCAGGTATCCGAGCATACCACTGTTATCTATTTTGCGTTGAGGAATTTTAAATCCATCAATAATAGCTATGGTTATGTCATGGGCGACAAAGTGTTGCAATTATTTACTCAACGTATTAAACGCTGTTTAACTAACAATACCTTATTTGCTAGGGTATCTGGCGCTGAATTCGTTATTGCTCTATCAAACAGTGAATCAGTAAATAATATATCGTTAATTAATAAGATAATCTCCTGCAGTAACACACCATTTAATATCGCTGAGTTTTCTATTACGATACCTTGCTGCATAGGGGTCGCTCAAGCACCTCTCGATACCTGTGATGCCGCCGAATTGATTCAAAAAGCGGGAGCAGCAATGGGGATTAGTAAGGCTGATGGCTCCCCATATACATTTTTTACTAAGCAGGCTCAACTTAACATTGAACAGCGCTATCATCTTGAATCTAATTTAGTTGATGCTTTAAAGAATCAAGAGTTAAGCCTTAATTATCAACCATTTTTCTGCTTAAAAACGAATAAAGTAATTGGCGCTGAAGCCTTATTACGATGGAATAATCCGATATTAGGTAACGTTCCTCCAGATCAATTTATTAGCTTAGCTGAGCATAATGGTCAAATTCATGAGATCGGTAATTTTGTGTTACATACGGCGATGGCTCAAGCTGTAAAGTGGCATATAATGCAACAGGGGAATTTTCGCATCGCGATTAATATCTCACCAATGCAATTTAAATATTCAGGCTTTGCCGAACATATTGCTGATCTATTAAATTTATACAACTTACCCGCCTCCTCGTTAGAACTTGAGATAACAGAGGGGATCTTATTACAAAATGAGCACATGGCTCAAAAAACGATTAAACAACTACAGAAGTTAGGAGTTCGTATCTCATTAGATGATTTTGGGACTGGGTATTCTTCTTTAAGCTATTTGCAGAAATACTCTTTTGATACTATCAAAATTGATCGTTGCTTTATTATGAATATCGAAAAAAACAAACAAGATCGAGAGCTCACTAAAGCCATCATAGCAATAGGGAAAAAACTAGATCTTCATGTAATAGCTGAGGGAGTAGAGACTCAATCTCAAGATGATTTCATTAAATTTGAAGAGTGTGATTATGGTCAGGGTTTCCTCTATGGTAAACCTGCCACTACAGAATGGTTTGAAGCTCATTACATATGCTCACAGGGTTAATGCGGTTCAATTCATAACACAGTGAGCATTTATATGACTCTTTAAGAAAGTATGGATTACTTCAGTGGCTTCAATAGTTGCTTAATCACACTCACCAAACTCATAAATACAATAATCATGGCAAGTAATGGCAGCACAATCCACATGCCTATGTGCAATGTAGGTTCAAGTTTAAAACCCCATTTCACTAAGCTAAATACGATGACCTCTGCGCCCATCACAGCAACAAAACCTGCGGCTAATGCCATTACCCCGTATTCACTCCATAACGTCTGGCTAATACGCTGACGGCTTGCACCAAGGGTTCGATAAAGGGTAATTTCACGTTGACGCTGATACAAACTCAACCGAAGCAAAGTGAATATCAATAACACGCCACTCACCACACCTAAGCCTGCTAATACACTTAACGACCACGTAATTTGAGCGAGCATGGCTTGAATTTTTCCACCCATGGTTCTAAAATCCAATAAACTCACGGTTGGGTAATCACGAGCCAATTGATTCAATAAGGTGTTTTCGTTGTCATCTATTTTAAAACTAACTAACCAAGTGGCAGGTAAATCGGCAATCACATCCGGCGTGAAGATAAAATAGAAGTTCGGTTTCATGCTCTGCCAGTCAACAATTCGAATCGAATTAACTACAGCAGAAAATGGCTGACTGTTAACCGAAAAACTCAATGTATCACCAATTTCAATGCCCAAATCATTAGCAACATCTTGCTCTACAGAGACTCCATTTTCTTTCGTCCATGCCCCTGCTGTGACTTGATTATGAACCGGCAATTCATCACGCCAAGTAAAGTTAATCTCACGACGTAGTGCATCTGAGCCTTGTCCTTCACCTTTCATTTTCTCTTTGGTACTTTCCCCGTTAATTTCAGTTAAACGACCCCGAATAATTGGATAACCATCCGATCTATCTAGCTTTTCATTATCTAATGCTTGTAAGTATTCTTGTTGCTCATAAGGGGCAATGTTCATCGCAAATACATTCGGTGCATCAGGTGGTAGCGTTTGTTGCCAATCCCCTAGTAAATCGGTTCTCACTAGCCAGATCACGGCAACTAACATTAATGAACCCGACAATGCGGCTAATTGCATCATGCTGTTTTTTGGAGAACGTTTAATGCGACTAAGCGCTAGAGTCATCGCTGCACCCCATTTAAAGCGTCCAAACAGATGCACTAAGCCATAACTAATACCTGCAAGTAAAACAAACAGTACCACTAAGCCAACCGATACCATCCAGACTAGGCTGTTATTGCCGTACATAAATAAGAAAGCGACTACTGGTACCGCAATTAACCACAAGCCTTTTTTAGAAGGTGCGGTCATTTGAGATTGAAGTACCGCAATGGCAGGAGTATCTAATAAGCGCAATAATGGAATACCCAACGCAGGTAAACCAATAAACAACGCAACGACAGAACCAAACGCAAACGGCTGCCAACCATAACTTGGTAAATTCTCAGGTAGGATCCCCGCTAATGGAATACGTAGTAATAATTCTAAACCTAGACCAATAAGAGAGCCCGCAACTACGCCAGTAAAGAACATCAAACCCACTTGGCTTAATAACCAACGTTTCAACCATTGTTTACTCGCGCCCATGCTTTTTAACATCGCAACGGTATTGGCACGACTGGTCGCGTAATGCTGACACGTTAACACCAAGGTAACCGATGCCATTAGTATCACCATCAAGATAGTCAGCGATAAATACTGCTTGGCTTTTTGCATTAAATCGGCGGTTCGACCTTGAGTTTCTTCGCTTATCCAACGCTCTCCTGCTTGCAATTCATAATCACTTTGCAGTAACGATATTGCACTATCTTCACCTTTAAATAGGGTTCGATATTGCACACGACTGCCCAGTTGAATCGCACCAGTTTTATCTAAATCAGACTGATGAATAAACACACTTGGCATGGTTCTAAATGGGTTAAACGCTAACTCTGGTTCCGATTCAATTACACCACTGATTGGCAGTTCAGCATCACCAATAGCAATGACATCACCAATACTCAGCTCTAATAACGATAAGAGGCGCTCGGCGATCCATACTTCTCCTGATTTAACTTGATTATGGATTTGGTTATCTGCCCCATTTAATAAGAGCTCACCGCGAAGTGGGTAATTACTTTCAACCGATTTCACACTCACTAATTGCATACCAGTGTCGCTGAATGCCATAGTTTGAAAACGCACTTGAGAAGATAAAACTAAATTTTGGTCATGCGCTTGTTGCAGAATAAATTCGGGGGTTGGATTCGCGGAACGAAACACAAGATCGGCAGCCATCATTGAGCGACCTTGGTCTGTCATTACCTTTTCAACTCGGATAGCCAAAGCAGATAAAGCCACCACACAAGAAACTATCAAAGTTAAAGCAGCCATCACAGGCCATAGTTGGCCTTGCCATATCTCACGCCAACTCCAGCGGAATATCATTTTTTTTCCAGAAGATACTTCGCTCCCTGAAGGTAGATTATTTCCTGAGGGATTTGGCCTCACAGATTGCTCACTCATACTGCTTTTACCTCTTCATTAACCTGTCCGGCATTAATGGTAAGTGTGCGCTCACATCGCTGTGCAAGCTTAGGGTCATGAGTGATAAGAACTAATGTAGTGCCATGTTTTTGGTTCATATCAAACAAAAGTTCAATGATATGTTCTGCGGTAGATTGATCGAGATTTCCTGTTGGTTCATCAGCAAATAAAATACGAGGCTGAGTCATAAACGCACGAGCCAATGCTACGCGCTGCTGCTCACCACCAGACAGTTGAGAAGGAAGATGCGTTTCTCGCCCAGCAAGGCCAACTGAATCTAACAACTGTTTTGCTTTTCCAATATCTTCACCTTCACCTCGTAAAATCGCAGGTAAGGTAACATTTTCAAGTGCCGTTAAAGAAGGGATAAGCAAGAAACTTTGAAACACAAAACCAATAGATTCACTGCGAATTTGAGCGCGAGCTTCATCATCTAATTGAGAAAGGCTTTGTCCTAATAATTCAATATCACCAGAAGTAGGGATATCTAATCCTGCTAGCAAAGTCATTAACGTTGATTTACCGGCACCAGAGGTTCCTACAA
This sequence comes from Aliivibrio wodanis, assembly GCA_000953695.1. Classification (GTDB taxonomy): domain Bacteria; phylum Pseudomonadota; class Gammaproteobacteria; order Enterobacterales; family Vibrionaceae; genus Aliivibrio; species Aliivibrio wodanis. The sequence goes on from LN554847.1 coordinate 1,392,790, forward strand.
TCGCTACACTTTGGCCTGACTGAACCTCAAAAGAGATATCTTTTAAAATAGTTAATTCTGCTTCATTAGAAAGTACTGATTTTCCTACTGAGCTCACTTTTATGGCAACGGTCATGACTCTTTCCTTTTGAGATTATTCTTATGCTATTACTCGTATTGTATACGCAAGTGCCCGTGGAACAGCAATTTCATTTACACTTCTTTAACTAAAGATTACAAGGTATCTAAAGTATGTTTAATACGAACCTCATTGCATTTAGGATTACTTGTTAACTGCATTTAAGTTTTACGGAAGGGATACTGCTCGTAATATAACCATTTAGTGTTGCTCAAAAATAGACATAATGATACCTCTGGAATAAGCTAAGCTGTATCGATCGTAGTAATAACAAACATCATAATCTTCTTCTCAGTAAGGTTTCTCATCCCTATGAGCATTTATCAGCTTAAACCTAAGTTTCAATCTCTCTTACGCCCTGGTGTTAATCGACTTGCTCATTCTGGAGTTACCGCAAATCAAGTCACACTATTTACACTTGTTTTTACGCTTGTGAGCTCTATAACCCTCTTTACTATTGGGGCAAGTGTATGGTGGGGGATTTTACCTATTGTTCTTTTTATACGCATGGCTTTAAATGCCGTTGACGGTATGCTTGCACGAGAACACAACATGGCCTCTTCACTTGGGTTAGTGTTAAATGAAGTGTGCGACTTAATTTCTGATGCTGCTATCTATTTAAGTTTTATCGCGATAACAGGATTTAACGCCTATGCATTATTTGGCTTAGTTCTGCTTGCGTGGTTAAGCGAAGTGATTGCAATTCTCTCTGTTCAAATAACAAAAAAACGAGCTAATCAAGGTCCTCTTGGGAAAAGTGACCGGGCTTTCTTATTTGGGTTGCTAGGCTTATTAATTGCGTTTGAGGTAGATTTCACATCAAGCGGTCTTTGGATAATTCTTATCGCCAATCTCGCGTTAGTTATCACCATATATAAACGTTTACACACCATTATTTAGGTAAATTATGACATTAGAACACCACAGCTTTTCGTCTTGGGATGAGACAAAGATAATCTACCGCTCTTGGAACCAACAACCAGATACGAAAGGCATCATCTTGTTGTTACACCGAGGGCATGAACATTCAGGAAGAATGGAGGCGATGGCTGATTTCTTTGTGAACCATAATTACACAGTCTATGCTTGGGATGCACGCGGTAATGGATTATCCGAAGGGCCACGAGATGACGCAAAAAGTTTCTCTGTCTTTGCTAAAGACCTTCAACTTTTTGTAGAAAAAATTAGTAACGAAACCCAACGTTCAACTGAAGATATGTTTATTATTGCCAGTAGCATGGGAGCTGTTATTGCGGCAAGTTGGGTTCATGATTATGCGCCAAATATTCGAGGGATGATCCTTGCAACTCCTGCGTTTAATATTCGTCTATATGTCCCTTTTGCTATTCCACTGTTAAAAGTAGCAAGGCAACTCTCACTGTTACCTAAAGTCACCAGTTACGTAAAATCAAAAGTTCTGACTCATGATAGATCTCAACAGGCGATTTATAATCAAGACCCACTTATTTCAAACTCTATCTCAACAGATCTTTTAATTGATACCTACCAAACAGGACAACGGATCATTGATGATGCAGAAGCTATCCATACGCCAACCTTAGTTCTGTGTGCAGGCCAAGATTGGGTTGTCAGTCGCTCAGCACAGCGTAAATTTTATAATCGCCTCTCTTCAACAAAAAAAGAATGGGCTTATTATCCTGATCTTTACCACGCTATTTTCCATGAAGATAAAACAACAGACGTCTTCAACAGATGCCAAACCTTTCTTGATGAATGCTTTGTGCAACCTATCATTAAAGTTAATTACGACAACGCCAATCACTATGGTACAAGCAAAGATAAGATGGATTCGCTTTTACTGCCAAGCATACATCCAATCTACCCAATAACTAAAGCCGTGCTGAACTCTATTGGCCGTTTAAGCCAAGGGATCAATATTGGTTTACAGCATGGGTTTGATTCAGGTCAATCACTCGATAACGTCTATACCAATAAAGCAGAAGGGACTACCTTTATAGGTAAAATAGTGGATCGAATTTACCTCGACAGTCCAGGCTGGAAAGGCATTCGTTGTAGAAAAGAAATCATAGCTAAACTGCTCGAAAAGTACCTTGATACTACACGACCATTTCATGTACTTGATATTGCCAGTGGTAACGGGCGTTACCTGTTTGACCTTATGGATTCAAACCCTCTGACTTCGGTTGAAATGAGAGATTTTGACTCATCAAACATTCAAATAATGGCTTCACGTATCGAAAGCATGAATTTAGCATCACGAGCGAATGCTGTTCAAGCCGACGCTTTTTCTAAAGAGAATTACCTTAATGAATCAAACTATGATCTTGCCATTGTCTCGGGGTTATTTGAACTTTTCCCTGATAACACCTTAATTAAAACGGCCTTGAAAGGCATGGTTGAACAGCTAGCTCCCGGAGGATATTTATTGTATACCAATCAACCTTGGCACCCACAACAAGAGTTCATAGCAAGAACACTTAATAATCATAGAGGGAAACCATGGATAATGCGCTGTCGCTCTCAAGCGGAAATGGATGCTTTAGTCACAGAAGCAGGACTAAAAAAATAGATATGAACATTGACCCCAGCGGCATATTTACGGTTTCTATTGCTCAAAAGAATCTCTAGTTATGATCGCAAATCCCAAGAATAACCACGCACATGAATACCACAATACAAATAAGCCTTTTAAGCATTCAATGTTGATGTCTGGTGGCGGCTCACGATTTGGTTATTATCTTGGGATGTATGCAGCAGCCATTGCCTCGAACAAAAAACCGGACGCCATTTTTGCAACTTGCGGTGGAGCTATCGCCGCTGGAATTGTTGGGTCATTTGAGTCAATTAAAGAGCAAAAAGAAGCCTTGCTTAGTCATGAAATCCATCAAATGTCTCAACGAATTCAATATAATAAAAGACACTCTCTTATCAATGTATTTTTAGATATTGGTAAGCGATATCTCCATCGTAGAGCAACTGATATTTTTCCTGATCTTCATCATGATGCCCTTTTTAATATAAATGATAATGACACACCTCTGTTTCCTTTCACTCCTAACTACGCTTCAAACAACTGTACCATTGCGATTATTGGATCAAAACTCTGCTTTAACAATAATCAAGTAGGAACAAAAAGGCACGCTTCGCCTCTGTTTGAAGAAGTAATTTTTAGTAATAGAAAAGGAATATCAGCACTAATAAATGCCCCTTACTCTCCCCACTCTTCACTTATAAAAAACACGTTTAAAAAAGAAGATTCCGTCTCTTTTCAGGATGCAATTCGTATCTCTGTGTCTGATATTTATTACCTACCACCATACTCAGTTGCAGGAGAGAACTACATGGGAGGAATGTTGGATCTAGTCCCTTTTCATCTAGCTCAACATTGTTCAACAACACTCTCCTTAGAAGCAAAACAACCCTTCTCAAATTTCAGTGCCGTCCCCGCTTTTTTGTATCTTCTGGGTTATAATCCCAATGATGTTCAACAAGCGATCCCACACAGACCACAAGATATTTGGATCAACACTTCGGATTCTCCAAAAGAACTAAAAGCCCATCAAATTAACAAAAAAATTGACTTGTTATCTAATCAAATAGTGATTGATACACCAAGTTATGACCAATTTTGTACCATGATGCAAGCTCAATGGGACTATGGTTATCAACGAGCATTAATTGCATTTAAACAACACCACAAATAAGGAACACACATGAATGTCATCATTATTGGTGGAACAAGTGGTATTGGCCTTGCGCTAGCAAAACATTATGTAAACTCTGATCATCAAGTGGTTATTTGTGGGCGAGATATTACCAAAGTACCTACAGAGTTAAAAACACCCTCATTATCCATGATGAATGTAGATGTGAGTCAGCAGAATGATCTCATTCAATTTTTTGATTCGTTAAAAGATAATCCAATGGATATTGTAATCTATTGTGCCGGAAAATATTTTAATGAAAGGCGCTTAGATCTCAATCAAGATGAGCAAAACGAAATGAGAGCAGTAAACGCAACAGGGTTTAATCTCTGTTTTGAGCTTGCATCACAAAAGATGATATCTCAAGGCTACGGTCATTTGGTGACCATAGCTTCAATAGCAGGGTTAGTACACTCTTCTTCACCAACACTTTATAGTCGCTTAAAAGCCGATATGATCACACAAGCAAAGCACTATGCGGCAACCTTAGAAAATCACAATATCAACGTGACAGCTATCGCACCCGGTTATATTAATACCCAAAAACTCAGAGAGTTAAATGGAGGAGACGCTTCTCATAAGCCTTTTTTATTAGAAGAGCATCAAGCGGTAAGTTGCATAATCAAAGCCATTAAAAAGAAGAAAATTCTCAGTGTCTTTCCTCTAAGAATGAAGCTACTTGTCAGTTTTTTAAATTACTTACCTTTACACCTTGTTAGTGAAGTCTTAAGAGCTCGACGATAAAGAAAAATATCGGTGTAGCTAAAAGTAAACTATCAATACGATCAAGTATTCCGCCATGTCCTGGGAGTAAATCCCCCATATCTTTAACACCAAACTTGCGCTTAACCCAAGAGACACTAACATCACCTGAAACGCCTAATACAGTTAAAGTAAAACTGATCACCATAGCTGAAATAAGAGAAAAAGGGGTAATAGATAGAGCAACCACAGTCGCTAACAATGATACAATTAGCCCTCCTCCAATTGCCCCTTCTACCGTTTTATTAGGACTGATTGTGGGACACAGTTGATGTTTACCAAATTTCTTCCCAACAAAATATTGAATCGCATCATTAAATTGCGTCGTAAATATAAGATACAGCACATAGCTCATCGCTAATTCACTGTCTTTATTATTAAGTAATAACCTAAAAGAGAAAAGAAAAGCAGCAAGTAATATTATAATACTTAAAATTGGGATGATCTTATTGCTCCCCCCCATAATAAAGCCATTTTGGGATATAAACAAACACGTTAAAATACAAACAAATCCTATAACACCGGTTATCAGCATGATATAAAAAGACCAATAGCTTAATAGTATTGGTAGCGTCATTGACGCCATCAAAATACAAGTCATTAATGTGTTTAATCGACTCACCGTTGCTATTTCTTTTGCTCCCATTAACGCTAAAAATGAGATAAATAGAGGCATAAATGAGATAGGTAGTAACACAAAGAATGTGAGAACCAATAACATCCACCACCATGACCTAACACGTAAGTAAAACTCAGAACTAAGAGACTCTTTTTTGATAAAAGCAGCAACCATAGCGATAGAGATACAAGTAAATATTATCAACATAAAAATTAGGTTAGAGCTCATTATTTGCCTCTCTCCACGCTATATTCGCTCAACTTCTGTAATAATTCTTGTTCTAAATAACGTTCTCTTAACATAGCATGAGGATTTAACGTAGATAAATACGCCTTAACCTTACACGGTTCACACTCACCAGACCACACAAGATAACTTGCTATCATGGCATAGCTTCGACTGATCCCCATCGTACAATGCACATAAACAGAAAAGGCTTCATTGCTGTTTTTTATTACTTCTAAAGATTCACAAAAAAGCACGGCATCAGCCATTGTGATTGGCTGTAAATCCAATAAAGGTAAACATCTATATTGATTCTCTCCTTGATATGCATCATCGTAATGAAGAGTCGACATTAGCGATAATTCTGAACTTAAATCAATAACATGTGTAAAATTTCTTGGTTTATCCATCATTGATAATCGTCGACCAACACTTAACCATGGCAAGACAGAAACCACTGGCTGTTTATCAACCAAAGAACGAATATTCCACATAAACCAATACATAAATCGATAAGGAAATAGGCAAATAAGATGAGCCATTCCCACCTTACCATCACAACGCTTACCGAGTGCATAAGGTTTATTCATAAAATAAGCAATAAATAGCAGCCCAAACCCTATTGATAAATAACCAAACAATAGACTTAACATAGGATTAAAGCTCGTCAATATCATGCTCAATAACCAACAGGTCGATGTTAACGATAAATAGATTTGTGACAGATAACTCAAAAGACAATATCGAGTGAAGCCTAGCACTCCAACAGAAACAACAAGCCCACTAAGCACATCAATGATTCGATGCTGATAAGTAAATAGCGTTGATACCAACATTAGTGTAATACCCATCGTAATAACCCAATTTACTGCACGATTAAATCGCCCAAGTAGTGAGAACCATAATAAAATACCGTAGACAATATGCAGGGAAGGTGCTTGATTATAAGGCTTATCAAAAAAATAAACCCCATCAAAACCGAGCTTCCAAGGATAACTGCTCACTAATTCAATCGAACCAAAATATAATGGATATAAATAAAAACACCAGCCAGAGATTAAGGCAGCAAATAACATATTTTGATTTAATTGTTGATATTTTTTAGGTTCATCAATATAAAAAAAGGCAAGTAAGAAATAAATAACAGAACTTAAATAAGGAATGATCATCCATTCAATAAAAGGAAGCGCTAAATCGAACCCAGTAATGACACTTCGAGTAATCATTTGATTTTCTGCATACCAATTATTACTGGTATAAATCAGTGTAAATCAGTGTAAATCAGTGTAAATATAAGAGTTTGAAATAATATCAACGTGATTTTTATAATAACTGAGGTCGTATTATTGTTAGTATTATCATGCACGAGGTTTTCAATGTCCTTATTGATAAACAAGCGGCTACTTAATGCAATGAAGTCTATGTTAATTTATTAATGATGTCTAATACGAACAACTGACAGACTTTCATTACTAAAATCAAAATAAACATTGCAATATGAATGTATTTTTTCCATTGTATGCTTCAATATATTTACTATTTGAGAATATTATGCGCAAGATTTTTACTTTTTTTTTAATTGTCTTTCCTAGCTTATTTCTTCCATTTAAAAGTGCTTATAGCCAAACCTTGTTGATCCTCGGAGACAGCTTAAGTGCAGGTTATAGCATGCCAATCGAGCAAAGTTGGCCATCACTATTACCAGATCAACTAGCTAAAATAAATAAACCTATGACGGTCGTCAATGGCAGTATTTCTGGAGATACGACAGGAAATGGGTTAGACCGATTACAAAACTTACTTAACCTGCATCAACCAAATTATGTATTAATCGAACTAGGAGCAAATGATGGCTTACGTGGATTCCCACCACAAAAAGTAAAAGCAAACTTGGAGCTGCTTTTTGCTCAAATTAAATCAGCTGACGCGCAACCTTTGTTAATGCAAATTCAAGTTCCACCGAATTATGGTAAGCGTTATAGCCAATCGTTTGGTTCGATTTACCCTGCATTAAGTGAGAAATACGATATTCCTTTACTTCCATTTTTCTTAGAGCAAGTAATTATTAAACCAGAATGGATGATGAAAGACGGCTTGCACCCTAAACCAGAAGCACAGCCATGGATTGCAGAATTTATGGCGCAAGAACTATCACCTTATTTAAAATAAATAGAAAGCCTGGTCTTGCTTTAGAGAAAGTAAATAACAGGCTTTTTATATTTTATTTATCTAAGTAATCAATCATCATCTGATGAATAGTTATCTTCACTATTGTCAGAAGTTCGTTGAGTACCGCACAAAGTAAAGTATTTTGGCTTAAAATTAATCTTGTTTTGATACTTTAACCAACATTGTGCAAATTCTGAAATTTCCGTTGGTTGATGCTGTACTTGCTCAACAAATCGTATTTCTGCATCTGACTCTGGTGTAAATGCACCACTTAGTAAAGACTGCATAGTGCGGCCATACGTTTCCAAAATCGTTGATTCACGGATTGTGAAACCACTACGGCTAAAACCTCTTTTGAAGTTTTTATCATCATAAAACTTAGTTGTTATTCTCATTGATGTTTCTTTATAACCACAGAAAACGTATATGTAATTCAGAGTGAGTAGCTTGTAAAACAAAAAATATTCGCGCTTTCAATCAAAATATTTTATTGTTGTTAATACCACCATCAAAGAGATGAAACACTTGGATACTGATCTGCTTAAAACCTTCTTAGAAGTGACAAAAACTCGCCATTTCGGACGTGCTGCAGAGCATCTATTTCTCACACAGTCAGCTGTGAGTTTCCGTGTTCGCCAATTGGAATCACAGTTAGGCAATCCACTATTCACTCGTCAGCGTCATAATGTTCAATTAACTGCTGCTGGCGAGCGACTTCTGCCTTATGCTGAAGCCATTTTGCAAACATGGGGACGCGCCAAGCAAGACGTAGCTCTTACTGAAGATTACAACTCTCAAATCACCATTGGTGCGAGCGCGCTCATTTGGGAGTTTGATGGTATTTCTGATTGGATTAATGGCATTTATGACACCGTTCAAGGGCTAGCTCTGCGATTAGAGTCTATTCCTCGACAAGATCTAGCAAAATCCTTGCTCGATAAAAGTGTCGATCTATTTATTACTAGTGAACCCCCTAAAATTGATGGGATACGTGTTCATAAAATACGAGATTATCAGTTACAATTAGTTACTAATCAGACAGATAGTACAATTAACAGCATTCACTCTCTACCATTAGTTTACTTAGATTGGGGAGCGCGCTTTGCGATTCAGCACAGCAAAATAAATGAATTACAAAAAACACCTATTCTTCATACTCACTCATCAAGAATGGCGTTAGATTATTTAATTGCACACCCAAGTGCCGGATATTTACCAGCCCCAGTAATTAATCAATGCGTTGATAATAAAGAATTATATGTCGTTGAAGGTGCACCTATTATGGAACAAGCCTTGTATTTAGTATGGCAAGAGAAAAGTGATAAGGCCGATCTTATTAAACAAATTACTGACGTGAACCCTAACCAAGTAACAAAAAGTGTGTAATACCAATCACAGTAAGTAAGTACTCAGAAATTTCAACGCTGTTATCGAGTATTTTAACCAGCTAGGATGATCAGTTATTTACAGCGATTGGTATAATTAACCTGATTTAACAAAAATGAAACTAAGGGCTCTAAGGAGTCCTTAACTTTATCTATCATTATGATAAATAAGATCATTAAAGGGTTTAATAAAATAAATCTAATTACTATAATCACGTATTACTTTTGACCCCTGCTTCCCCATGGAGTACGACATTGAACGAACATCAAGATTTATCATTTCAAATTGAAACACTATTCAATGCCGACCAACAAGAACAGATCAATTTACTCGGTGAGTTTGTAGAAGATGGTCTAGACATAGGCTCTGTTGCTCGTATTTTAGAAGCTTTTCCAGTTGACGATCGTGTGCAATTATGGCGACACTTGCCATTAGAAATGCACATTGAAGTATTAACAGAAATGCGCGCGGACGCTCGTGTCGCTATTTTAGAAGAACTCTCGGAAGCGGAATTAAACTTCACCTTAGCCAAACTGGATAACTTATCGTTAATCGAATGGGCAGAGTCTCTTCCTGACGACATATTCAGTCTTGCTCTACAACTTATCAGCCGAGATGAGTTAGATTTATATGATGATGCAAAACAATACGAAGATGATGAAGTCGGTCATTGGGCTGACCGTAAAATTGCAACTCTGCCTTTTAATGTCAGCGTTGGGCGAGCAAAAAAACTATTAAAAACGAACTTATTTGAGTCTCACCAATACATGCACTTGATTAACCGAGCGCATAAATTTCACGGTATTGTGCAATACACAGATATTTTGACTGCTGATGATTCAGTTAAAATCAACACATTGAAGTTAGAAGATTGCTTAGTTCTTAATGTACATCAACCTCTCAATGAAAGTATTGAAGCCGTTGAACACTCAGCCGTACCAAGTGTGGCGATTATCGACGACGATAACGTTTTAATTGGGCAACTTGATTGGCAATTTGCGATTAATACCCAACGTGAAATTTACGAAACTCGCTTAATGGCCGGTACTGGTATGGATGAAGGCGATGACCTTTTCTCTCCTATCATTAAGAGTTCTAAAAAACGTGGCGTTTGGCTTGGTATTAATTTACTTACCGCTATCTTAGCTTCTGTAACGATCGGGTTATTTGAAGATGTGATCACTCAAGTCGTTGCACTGGCAGTATTAATGCCAATCGTGGCCTCTATGGGCGGTATCGCTGGTAGCCAAACATTAACCTTGATGGTTCGCGCAATGGCATTGAATCAAATTACCCCAGGTAACCGCTTTGCGTTATTGAAAAACGAACTTGGCATTGGTTCCATCAATGGGTTGTTATGGTCATTAATCATCGGTGGTCTTGCTGGTGCTTGGTTCCAGTCGTTCGCGTTAGGTGCCACTATTTCACTGGCTATTATCGTTAATATCATCACCGCGGCCTTGTTTGGTGTACTTATTCCTATCACGTTAGATAAGTTTAAGTTAGATCCTGCACTGGCTGGTTCTGTAATTTTAACAACAGTGACTGATGTTGTTGGTTTCTTCGCTTTCTTAGGAACGGCCAGCTTAGTAATGATGTAATGTCACATCAAAACACTGAGTCAATCTCAATGGCTCAGTGTTGCTCTCTCATTCCTCGATATTTACGAGTCTTCTGCGTTTCTTGTTGGAGTAGAACCCAGTAACCATAAGGGTTAGAATGTAGTCTTGATTTCAAAACGTCCTGCTTTTTATGAAAGATTTACGCATTCCACTAGGTATTAAAACTCTTGACATTGAATCACAACTCATTGATTCAAAGGTCGAATAGTAATTACTGTCACAAGTACTCAAACTGACTGCCATAAATATGGAAAAACCGCGACAAAATACTATACTCATCTCCAATTAAAATTAGGCATACCTCAATTTTTGATACTCAAGTCCTATTAAAAATCAGACCGGTTCGTTATCAATGTGAGCACCAAAGATAAGTACGGTGCATTAACTGTGATTGCTGTCCTTGATGATTGAAAGCAAGAGACGGTGAAAGCGTTTTTTGATTCAATACCTGAGCACCTAAGAAGAACGCTGAAATGTGTCTGCACAGATATTCATGATGGTTTTGTCTACCCTGCGATAGAAGTTTCGGAAAACAAGCAGTTATCATTGATAGGTGTCATGTAGCTAAGCTCTATGGTGTATTTTGATATATCATTTTATTTAGTTGACTTAGAGTCTTCATTATGTACCCATCACTCTCACAGAGTATACGTATTAATTAGTGTTAATTTGATATAGATCTGTTTTATTTTAAGTCAAAGATAATAAATAGTAATGGCATAATCACTACTGAACTTATATTCCATAACATATGAGAAATAAAAACAGAAAGGCAAGCATAAATATTACCATATCTCATCCGTACATATTCGAATGTTAAAGCTAGAGCAAGTCCAGTTGCCAATACTATAACTGCGTTTATCGTAGAATTACTTAGGTGACACAAAGAAAATATAGTAGCTGAACCTACAATTGAGAATGTTGGGCTTCCTTTTGCGTGACGAAGGATCGTTTGTATAAAACATTGAAATATTAGAGTCTCAGTAAATGGTGCATCAATTAATAAAAAAAATAACACAGAAAAAAATTTATCATCACTAGTGTCAAGAAGAATATTGCCAAAGCCCTTGAAAAGGAAATAATCAAAAAAAGAAAGATTAATGCCCATAGCAATGCTAACCCGTAAACACGAATAAAAAACTTTTTACTATTTAATTCTAACGTAGAGTAAATTAAACAATTCATCCGATTAATCAAATCAAATCTCCATATTTAGTACTAATTAAATATACAATGCCTCATGAAAAATAGATGAGAAATATATTAATTTAAGTTTATTTTAATAGTCCGAAAATTATAAAATAAACTATAAACCTGTAAGTAGCATATCAATAACAGCTATTTAATCCATATACCTCAGCATAAATAAATATCAGTGCATTTTTATTGTTAATAATTAATCATATTCTATTCACGCCAAATGTGACATATACCACATTCACTTATTTCCTATATGAAAAATAAGATTTAAAATATAGAAATAAAGCTCGGGTCTTCTGCGTTTCTTGTTGAAGTAGAACCCAGTAACCATAAGGGTTAGAATGTAGTCTTGATTTCAAAACGTCCTGCTTTTTATGAAAGATTTACGTATCCCACTAGGTATTAAAACTCTTGACATTGAATCACAACTCATTAATTCAAAGGTCGAATAGTAATTACTGTCACAAGTACTCAAACTGACTGCCATAAATATGGAAAAACCGCGACAAAATACTATACTCATCTCCAATTAAAATCAGGCATACCTCAATTTTTGATACTCAAGTCCTATTAAAAATACAAAGAGTACATAGCTAATTATTTTAAGACGCGAAATACGAGTGGTTTTGTCGAAGGACTAAATAATAAAATCAAAATAATAAAACGACGTTGCTATAGATTTTTTAAAACGAAGTCATTATTTCAGAGATTGGTTCTGGATTTGCAGGAGTATAAAATGTTCGCATTTTGAACAACAAGAAATGCAGAAGACCCATACTCACTCACCCGCTTTCATCGCATCAAATCTCTCAAACAGAAAATCTAAAAATAATCGAATTCGCTTCGGCTGATATTTTTTACTTATATACACCACATTTAAATCGGCACTGGATACCGACGTCGATGTATTGAAATTCGCCATATAACCATTAAGCACTGTCACAAGGCGTAAGTTATTAATATCATCCTGCACATCTAATATCGACTTCAAAGCAATTCCTGCACCTTCTAATGCCCAATATCGAACGACTTCACCATCATCTGAAAATCGTTTAGGTAATACCGTTATTACGTTCTTTTTATTTGTATCTTGAAAATGCCACGTCTTAAGTTCTTCATTACTGCGTACCATCGCAAGGCAATTATGATTAACTAAATCTTGTGGGGTTAAAGGGGTTCCATGCTTAGCTAAATACTCAGGAGAGGCACACAATACTCGATGACTGGACGATAATCGTCGAGATATCAAACTACTGTCAGCAAGCTCACCATATCGTATAACGATATCAATACCCGATTCAGCAATATTTGAAACATCGTCGTTTAAATATAGATAAGGAACGACATCTGGATATAATTCACAAAATTCAGACAAAATAGGCAGGATATATTGCTTACCAATGTCTTTAGGTGCTGCGATTCGCAATGCACCTTTTACTTCTTTAACTCCGTTTAGGATTAAATTTTCTGTCTCTTTGACATTATCAAGGATCTCAAGACAAGCGCTATGGTAGAGATCGCCTGAATCAGTCAGGGAAATATGCCTTGTACTTCGATTGAGTAACTTTACTCCATACCTTTCTTCCAAGCCTTGCAGCCTTGCCGTCATCGTTGCAGGAGAAAGGCCTAACTCTCGCCCTGCTGCCGCTAATCCTTGATGTTTAACCACACTTACGAACATCGCCATATCAGAGAACTTATCCATCTCTTGCCCTTATCGTTTTTCACTCTTAAGACTGTTAATTACCATTATTCAGAAAAACCGAATAATGATTTTATATTTTACTCAATTATCAAATTAAAGTGAACAGATAGAATAGCTGTCATTAAGTAATAACGACAAAGAATAAGTTAAAGGTAAACCTCATGAATAAAGAAAAAATGCCATTTCAAGTCTGGATCCTAACACTAGCTGCTTTTGCAATTGGTACTGCTGAATTTGTTATTGCGGGTATCCTTCCACAAATAGCTACGTCACTGTCTATTACTGAAGGTCAAGCTGGCTACTTAATCAGTGCCTATGCATTAGCCATTGTTATTGGCGGTCCTATCTTAACCATTTATTTAGCCCGTTTTAATAAGAAGCTTGTTTTAACAGGATTAATGGCTCTATTTATTATCGGTAATATTTTATCAGCATTAGCGCCGACCTATCACTTACTGCTCATTAGCCGCATTATTTCTGGTCTTGTTCAAGGGCCTTTTTATGGCATTGGTGCTGTTGTTGCTACCAATTTAGTCTCTGAAAAAATGGCTGGGCGCGCTGTAGGTCAAATGTTTGCGGGCTTAACGCTTGCCAATGTTCTTGGTGTTCCAGCAGGTACTTGGATCAGTTTACAGTTCGGATGGCACACGACTTTCTTTACAGTTGCAGCCTTTGGTGCCATTGCAATGATTTCAATTCTAACCTCAATTAAATCAACAGGACACGGTGAAGCGAAAGACATTAAAACTCAGCTTGCTGCATTCAAAAACCCAATGTTGATCATTAGCTTAGCGATCACTGCATTATCATGGTCAGGTTTTATGACTCTGTATGGTTACCTTGCGCCTATTGCTATGCATACAACGGGTTATGGTGAAGCCGCTGTAACATGGATTTTAGTTATTGTTGGTGCGGGTCTAATCATTGGTAATATTTTAGGGGGTCGCTCTTCTGACAAAAACCTAAACAAAGCATCTATGTTCTGGGCTGTTGCAATGATCATTTCATTAATTGTTGTTGGCCTGGTTGTTGATAACAAGATCCTCTTTGTGATTGCTGCGTTTATCTTTGGTATTGCCTCATTTGCGAATGTACCCGCTATGCAACTTCGAGTAATGAATCACGGCGGTGAAGGTCAAGAGCTAGCAGCAACTGCAAATATCTCAGCGTTTAACTTAGCTAATGCGTTCGGTGGCTTCCTTGGCGGCATGGTACTTGATAGCCAATTTGGAGCAAGCATGATCCCTTTCACTGCCGTCATTGTCCCTATCATTGGATTGTTCTTTATTGCAAAAGCAAACCGTAGTGACAAAACATCCGCAACATCAATATCTAACTTAGCTAGATAACTCTTTAAATAAAGGCTCATCACCTGAGCCTTTTATCAAAGGAATATGACGATGCCTCTCAATTTTGTTACTGGAATAAAACCATCACATAAAACAACGATTAATGAAATTTCCTTCGGTTTTACCGCCGATGATATCGATATTTTTAATTACTCATTGCTACAAAAAATAGAAAAATCTCTGATTATTTGCTCACTGTTCTTTATGTATTTGTATGTAAATTAGCGCTTATTTTCTCAACACAAAACCATAATTATTTTTTAAAAGGGACTCATTATGAATCAAGAAAAAACCTCATTCGTTATTATTGGCGGTACTTCTGGCATTGGTGAAGCAATCGCACAGCAGTTGACTAACGAAAGAAATATTATTTATGTTGCTAGCCGCTCAACAGGTCTAGATATCAGCAATGAAAAGTCAGTTCAACACTACTTTGAATCTATTGGCCCAATTGATCATCTTATTGTCACGGCAGGATCATTTGCTCCATCAGGAAAAGTAGTTGATGTGGTAACCGAAGAAGCAAAAAACGCCTTTGATACTAAGTTTTGGGGTTCAATTCATGCGGCAAAAAATGCAGCTCGATATCTAAAACCAAATGGTTCTATCACCCTTACTACGGGGATGTTGTCACGTAAAGTTGTGGCAAATACCTATGTAAAATCAGCAATGAATGCCGCATTAGAAACCGTAACTAAAGTTCTTGCGAAAGAGCTTGCACCAATACGAGTCAACGCGGTAAGCCCCGGCTTAACAGCCACCACAGCTTATCAAAATATGGATGAAAAATATCGCAAGTCTATGTATGACAACGCTAAACAAAATTTACCTGTTAGGCACATTGGTCAAGCTTCAGATATTGCGATGGCCTATGTGATGGCAATTGCAAACCCATACATGACAGGCTCAATCATCGATGTTGATGGCGGCGCACTAATTAATTAACAGAATACTAATTTCACATTAAAAAACGACCAGACTTCTTCAATACTTACGATGAAAAAACAAAGAGGCATACAATCATGAATTCATTATTTGAAAAAACAAAACTAAACAATCTGAACTTACAAAATCGAGTTGTCATGGCTCCAATGACTCGCGCACGTACTAGCCAGCCGGGTAACATTCCAAATGACATGATGGCGATCTATTATAAGCAACGTGCAACTGCCGGATTAATTATCTCTGAAGCGACTCAAATCTCAGATGACTCGCAAGGATATTCATTCACTCCTGGTGTATATACCGATGAACAAGTGAAAGGATGGCAATCAATAACCAAATCAGTTCATAAAGAAGGGGCTACGATGTTCTGTCAATTATGGCATGTGGGTCGTGTATCTCATCCTACTTTCCAAAAAGGTGAATTGCCCATTGCGCCATCCGCACTTGCTCCTATCGAAACCAAAGTGTGGATTTCGGATGAACAAGGTAACGGTAATATGGTTGATTGTATTCAGCCACGCGCAATGACTCATGACGACATCAATCGAGTCATTCAAGATTTCGCTTACTCAGCAAAGCGCGCAATCGAAGCCGGTTTTGATGGTGTTGAAATCCACGGAGGAAATGGATATCTGATTGATCAATTTCTTCGTACTAACTCTAACCATAGAACGGATAGGTATGGGGACTCTCGTGAGAACCGTATTCGCTTTCTTCTTGAAGTCGTCGATGCCGTCAGTAAAGAGATCGGTTCAGAGAAAATTGGCGTTCGCCTTGCGCCCTTCATTACATTCAAAGACATGGATTGCCCAGATATTGTCCCTACGATTCTTGAAGCCTCAAAGGAATTGCAAGCTCGTGATATTGCTTATTTGCATTTATCTGAAGCAGATTGGGACGATGCGCCTGTTATTCCTGAAAACTTCCGCATTGAACTAAGAAAACGGTTCACCAATTCTATTATTGTTGCAGGTAGCTACACACAAGAACGTGCAAATGAGATCCTAAATAAAGGCTATGCCGATCTTATCGCTTTTGGTCGCCCATTCGTATCAAACCCAGACTTGGTATCACGTTTAGAAAACAATCATGACCTCGCTACATTAGATGGCAATACGTTATTTGGCGGTAATGAACAAGGTTATATTGACTACCCAGCCTACAGTGAAAAAATACTAGAGACGGAGCTATGAAAAACAAAATAATCCTTGGTGTCACGGATCTTTCTTTTCATCGAGTAACGGCATCCATCATTTCACATATTTTAACTAATATGGGTTTTGATGTTGAACGTATTTATTCTCCACACCAAGAAAATTTTGAGAAATTAAAATCTGGCGACATTGATATGCTCGCTTCTGCTTGGCTTCCCTCTAGTCACGGGATATACAAATCTGATGTAGAAGAAAAAGTCGAATTGCTTGAATTAGGGCTACATTATAAACCATATGCTCATTGGGGAGTTCCTGATTACATCCCAGAAAGTTCTATCTCTGAAGTAAAAGATTTGCTGAAACCAGACGTCGTTTCACGCATGAACAATACAATTCAGGGCATTAATCCGGGGGCGGGAATTACCCGATTTTCAATTAAAATGATGGAAACATACGGTTTAAACAACGCAGGTTACACCTTCTATACCGGAAGCGAGGAAGATTGCTTTAATGCATTTGAACACGCTGTCGAGAATAAAGAATGGGTTATTGTTCCATTATGGAAGCCGCAATTTCTACATCATAAATACAATATCCGTGAAATTTCCGAACCTGAAGGATTATTGGGGATAGTTGATCGTGCGGTTTTATTACTTCGACAAGATAAATCGATTAACTTCACTCAAGAACAGCTTGAAACATTAGATGCTCTTAAATTCTCTAATGAAATTATCGCTGAACTCGATTATCAAGTTTCCCGAGAAGGAAAAGCGATTGATGAAGTAACCAAACAATGGCTTAGTCAACAATCATAACCAACAAAGACGATGTTGTTACTTAAACGTCAACCATAAAAAACGCCTAAAGCAATTAACTTTAGGCGTTTTATTTGTATTTAAGTTTAATTTATATATCAATAATTAACGTATTAACAATAAAGGCACTTCACTTTTTATTAATACCTTGGTTGTGTTACTGCCTAAAAAAACTGTCTTAGCGCTGAATGTCCATAAGCACCCATTACCATCATGCCTATCTGGTGATCTTTCTGGTAATTCAGCAAAGCATCATCAACCGATCCTGACAGTATGTCTTCATGCACACTAAGTCCTGCATTTTTTAATTTAATGGCCGCTTTCTCAAAAGCCGCACTTTTTTCTGAAAAATCATCCACCATCACTAAATGACAATCCAATCCCAAAAGCAGAGGCGTATTGATTGCTTTTTCAATCAGTTTTTCACTCGTTGGGCTGCCATCAAAAGCAATGAGATAAGACGTTGGGATAGAAAATGGCGCATTCACCACTAACGTATGGGATTTAATAGAACGAATAACACTCTCAAGTTGAGAGCCTATCGTTTTATTACTGTCCTGCTCTTCACCTAATTTACCAATCACTAATACTCTTAGTTCATTTTCTAAATCAATCAGGCTTTCCAGTAAACTTCCATGACGTTGTAGTTGAACAACATGGTTAATGCCTTTATTCATGACCCATTCAGCCGCTTCTTCCAGCAATTGTTTTCCATGCTTGAGTGCGACTTTACTGCGAGCTTCATCCAATTTTGCAAGTTCATTAAGCAACTCTTCTTGGCTGCCTAATCCTATTTGCCCTGAAAGCTCACTCACAACAGGTCTGGTCGTTTTATCAAGAGCGTGCAATAAGACAAGCGGCGCATTAATCTTAGATGCAACCCATGCACTCGCTTCACACGTTGCAAGCGTCATCGGAGAACCATCAATACAAGCTATTATATTTTTCATTTTCTAATCCTTAATGTCCAGCCAACAGTTTTTCAACTTCTTCTGGTTTGTCATGTACACCAAATTTATCAACAATCGTCTGGGTTGCTTGGTTCATTCCAATAAGCTCGACTTGAGTCCCCTCTCGGCGAAACTTGACCACCACTTTATCCAATGCAGAGACTGAAGTAACATCCCAGAAATGCGCAGCCGATAAATCAATCGTCACGCTCTCGATCACTTCTTTAAAATCAAAAGAAGTAATAAATTTATCCGATGAGGCGAAAAACACTTGCCCTATTACGGTATATTCACGCGATTTATGTGCGTCCGAATTATTCTTTATCACCATCATACGACTGATTTTATTAGCAAAGAACAATGACGCAAGCAAGACACCGACCAGAACACCAATTGCTAAATTATGCGTCATTACCACAATAATCACCGTGGCTAACATAACA
The DNA here is from genome assembly GCA_000953695.1 of Aliivibrio wodanis. Taxonomy (GTDB): domain Bacteria; phylum Pseudomonadota; class Gammaproteobacteria; order Enterobacterales; family Vibrionaceae; genus Aliivibrio; species Aliivibrio wodanis. The sequence goes on from LN554847.1 coordinate 1,411,938, forward strand.
ATATTGGTTGATATTGGGTGCTTTCTTAAATCAGTAATTGAACTCCATGAAAAAGTACCAATAGATACCATTATCATCACAGCAACTAAGGCTGCCATTGGGATTTGTTTTAACCACGGACCAAGAAAAACCACCATAATTAACAAAAACACGCCAGCAGATAACGTTGATAAACGTCCACGGCCGCCCGACTTTATATTAATCATTGATTGTCCGATCATCGCACAACCTGCCATACCACCAAGAAAACCCGTAAAGATATTGGCAAGCCCTTGGCCTTTACACTCGCGGTTTTTATCGCTGCTGGTATCGGTGAGATCATCGACAATCGTTGCTGTCATCATGGATTCTAATAAACCCACCACAGCCAAACCAATAGAATACGGCAAGATAATTAATAGCGTTTCTAGGTTTAAAGGCACATCAGGCCATAAGAAAATTGGCAAGGTATCAGGTAAGTTCCCCATGTCTCCCACGGTACGAATATCAATATTAAATGACATCGAAATGGCGGTTAATACGATAATACAAACTAAAGGCGAAGGAATTAATTTACCGATAACCGGTAGGTATGGGAACAGATAGATAATTCCTAAACCGGCGGCTGTCATGGCGTAAACATGCCAAGTTACATTGGTTAATTCAGGAAGTTGCGCCATAAAAATAAGTATGGCTAACGCATTCACAAAACCGGTAACCACTGAGCGAGAAACAAAACGCATCAAGCTACCGAGTTTTAAATAACCCGCTAAAATCTGTAGTACACCAGTAAGAACCGTCACAGCAAGTAAGTATTCTAGCCCGTGTTCTTTAACTAATGTGACCATCAATAGTGCCATGGCACCCGTTGCGGCTGAGATCATCCCAGAGCGACCGCCAGTAAAAGCAATAACAACTGAAATACTGAAAGAAGCGTATAACCCAATTTTAGGATCAACACCTGCGATAATAGAAAAAGCGATGGCTTCAGGGATTAGAGCAAGAGCAACAACGATGCCCGCAAGGAGATCACCACGGACATTAGACATCCAGTCAGTTTTGAAATTTTTAAACATTGAATTCTCAATTTATGCACGGCAATACGCACCAGAAATAGATCTGGGGTGTAAATAGGTGCTTCTTTGATAATACCAATTCCAGTAATTCTCTAGTCATTATTACTGGTTAAATCACATAATAGCTTCGTTAAAAATTATTTAAGTAGAATAACTACTTATCAGAATTTTTGCCTTGCTCTTAAGTGGTTTTCCTGCGTAATAAATAGACTATTTAATTAATGGCAATGGTATGAGTTTTAGCGCGGAAAAGTAGCCGAAAGTACGGCAAGGAATTAACAAGCGCAAAGAGTTAAGCCGAATACTCAGTCGAGTACAGTGCTTAGGTTAGCAATGAGAGCTATAGGGGGGATGGAGCGTTTAAGGCGGCGTAATTAACACAGTGATTAATATTCTCTAAATCAAACAGGAGGCCAGTCTATATTTACGAGAGTATCAATACAATTTCCATTATCGGTTCTTTAGGTTTCATTAATATGCCTATGAAAAGTAGAGTATTAATGGAAGCTATTATTACATCAGCTTGCTAGGCAGTAACTTCCTATAAAATCCCGTTACAAACATAGTTCCAGTCACAACTAAAATAGTGCCTATAATCGCATTAATTCCAACAGTTTCCCCTAAGAATAAATAACCCCACAAAATACCAAACGCAGGAATAAGAAAAGTAACAGAAAGCGCTGAAGATGCACCTAAATCATTTATTAATCGGAAATACAATAAATACGCAAGACCGGTGCAGACCGCACCAAGCGCAAATACTGACAACATAATATCTGAGCTAATTGTTTCTCTTACTGGAATAAAAGGAACCAACGGTAGCACCAAGATTACAGAAGCCCACATACTGCCGTGCGCATTATTAAAGGGTTCAACACTTGGGGCATTCTTTGCGTAGTTTGTAGCAATACCGTAGCTAAATGCCCCCATCAAGGCTGCAATCATTGGAATTATCGCTTCATCACCGACATTAATAGCTTCCCAGCCAACAAGAACACTAACTCCAATCATACCTAGAACCAAACCAAACACGACTTCTTTAGTTAACCAAGTTCGAGTCCATACCGCACCAATAATCGCTCCCCAGATCGGCGCTGTAGAATTAAGAATAGCTAACGTAGATACGTTTAATATCTGAGCTGAATAGGCGAATAGCAAGAAAGGCAACGCGGAGTTAAACAGACCTAAGGTGAGGAAATGCTTAATATTGGACATAAAGCGTAAAGACTTTTTCAAAAAGAATGAAACGACAAGTAAAGTGACTGCTGCAAAAGCAACACGAGCTTCAATTAACACTGCAGGGCCAAGTGGATTTGCGGCAATCCTGACAAACAAGAATGACCCTCCCCACAAAGCTGCTAAGGTAAATAAGCTCAGTATATTAATCATCCATGACTCCAAACGACGGGGTAATTTTTAAGTGTGAGTTATAATAACAAATTACTCAACCCCATCGCTTAGAAAATGACCTCTAGCTCTAGCGCTCGCCTTGCACTTCAAAATCATCTGCAATTAAACGAGCCTTACCATCTTCTTGAATCGTCCAATGCTCATTATGTACTACACCAAACGCTTTATTCATCGTCCAGCTCGCTGTTAGCAAATAACCATTATCGCCAATTTTTTCCCATTTAACATCGGTATAATCCACATCAGAAAAACCTTGATCCATGATGTTTTGCCAAAATGCTTGGATCTCTTCACGGCCAGTAAACGTTCCAAATGGACGCGCTTCCATAACCGTGCCTTCAGCGTATTGAGCAGCACAACCAGCAGCGTCTTGAGAATTAAAAGCCTGTTGCCATGCTGAAATACCGGCTTTGCATGCTGCTAAAATTTGTTCTTGAGTCATGATTGTTTCTCCTAATGTTTGTATGAGATGAACTATACGTGCATTATTAACAGTGAAAAACAGACAAATAAGAAAACACTGTTTAATAAAATAGAACAATAGGATTTAAAAGAGCATGAATAAACTTAAACAAATGACCCTTTTTATGACGATTGTTGAAACAGGATCAATTACTAAAGCGGCTGAGAAATTAGAACTGTCTAAGTCTGTTATTAGCCAACATATCAAACAATTAGAAGCGGACTTAGGTTTACCTTTATTAAAGCGAACGACCCGAAAACAGAGTCTTACAGCTTCAGGTGAGCATTTTTATTTACAATGTTGCGAAATGCATCGATTAGCTGAAAAAGCTTGGAGTGATATTTTACATCAACAAGAATTTCCACAAGGAAAACTGACAGTAACCGCCCCTCACGCCTTAATGAATGACATTATTATTCCGGCGTTAAGTAGCGTATTTAGCGCCCACAAAGACGTAAAATTAAATCTAATAGCGCATGATGGTCAACTCGACCTAATGCAAGAAGACATTGATTTGGCTATTCGTGTTGGTGAATCAAAATTAAGTAACCTAAAGCAAAAGCGCATTGGAACCATACAAGACGTATTATGTATTGCCAAAGACTATCCAGAATTTACTATTGATAGCATTGAAGTCCTTCCTTACATTGCAAACCATTGGCAGCCAAAAAATATCTCACATCAGTTAGTAAATACGACAACACAATCTTCTCGAGTTATACACTTTACTGCTACGCATCAAGTGAACACGGTTCAAAATAGTTTAGCGTTAATTAAAAATGGATTAGGCATTGGGCTTCTACCTGAATTTATTTACTTACAACACCAAGATGAATTAAGAACTGTATTACCTACTTTTGAAATGAAAGCGTCTAATGTCTATGCGCTTCATCCCTTTCATGGGCAAATTCCAATTAGTGTAAGAATGGCAATTGATGCCATTGAAAGTGCATTAGCCTAGTTATCTACCTGCTACACTTCGTTTTATTCATTGAATTATGAATTGTCTCAATATTTAGCAAAGTACCAACCAAAGAAAAAGGTATTATGTACGGATACATTTATCACGCATTAACCCTTTATATCCAAAGGAAAAATTATGAAAATTCGTTTTTATCTTTTCGCAGCACTCACTATGACCTCACTTTTTGGCTGCGCAGAAGGCAAACAATCTCTAAAAGTAACCGCAAGTGCATACACATCAAGTGTTGGTGAAACCGATGACACACCAAATCTTGCTGCTTGGGGCGATACATTGAAACCAGGAATGAAATCAATCGCAGTATCAAGAGATCTTATTGAGATGGGGCTGACTCACAATCAAGAAGTAAGAATCGAAGGACTTGATGGTACATACCGAGTACTTGATAAAATGAATAAACGCTGGAAAAAGAAAATTGATATCTACATGGGTGAAGATGTTGAAAAAGCAAGACAATGGGGTAAGAAAGAAGTCGTTATCTATTGGACTGTAGAAGAAGAAAAGAAGTAGACACTTAATAACTATCACTTCAACACTTTCAATTAAAGTGGCCTCGTAATGAGGCCACTTTTTTATATCTAAATATAGCGATCCTAACTGCCGATCACACCACCATTATCTTTAGTCACCATCACAATAGTTGAGCGTGGTTTACTATCTCCCCCTTGAGGAAAGTGCCCAGATGGATGCTGCACGCCAACAAACATGGTTTTTTGATCTTCAGAAAACGTCAATCCTGTAATTTCGCAGCCAATTGGGCCCGTTAAGAAGCGACGAATCTCACCTGTATTAGGATCACCACACAACATTTGATTGTTACCTTGACCTGCAAAATCGCCTTTGTTTGAGTAATTACCATCAGTTTGAATCCATAGACGTCCTGCTTTATCAAAACCAATACCATCAGGACTATTAAACATATTGTCTTTATTGATGTTGTCACTGCCAGCGTACAAATTGCCTTTATGAACCGTTGGATTCCCTGCTATTAGGTACAAATCCCATTGGAATGTATCACTCACATGATTTGCATTAGTTGGTGCCCAACGCACAATTTGACCATAATGGTTTTCAGCTCGAGGATTAACACCATCAACCTCTTGGCCTTCTTTAACACCACGGTATTTGTTGTTAGTTAATGTGCAAAAAACGTGTTTTTTATCTGGATGAACCGCAACCCATTCAGGTCTATCCATTGTTGTTGCCCCTACTTGTGTCGCGGCACGTCGAGCAAAAATCATCACTTCTGCTTGGCTATTAAATCCGTTTTCTTTAGTTAACCCATTCTTACCGTAAGTCAGCTCTAGCCATTGGCCATCACCTTCTAATTTATCACCTTTCATTACAAACTTAGCAACGTAAAGTGTCCCTTCTTCTAACAAGTCTCGGTTGGCTGATTTATTACCTTCTTGGTATTTGTTTTTTGATACAAATTTGTAAAGATGCTCACCACGTTCATCATCACCAAGATACACCACCACATGACCATCATCGTTCACAACCAATGCCGCATTTTCATGCTTAAATCGACCTAATGCGGTTCTTTTTAATGGTGTAGACGTTGGATCATTAGGGTCAATTTCAACCACCCAGCCAAAACGATTTGGTTCATTTGGGTTTTTAGAAATATCAAAACGCTCATCAAAATTATGCCATTGATAATCACTTTGCTCTGCTTTAATACCATAGCGTTTATCATCGGCAGTTAAGGTTGCGTTTTGCTCTGAACCAAAGAAATCATTAAAATTTTCTTCACAAGTTAAATAAGTGCCCCAAGGTGTTTCACCATTTGCGCAATTATTGAAAGTACCCAAAACTTTTTTTCCTGTTGGGTCTGCTTTGGTTTTTAATAAATCGTGACCTGCTGCTGGCCCTGTTACTAACATCTCTGTATTTGCGGTAATACGGCGGTTTGCTTTACCTGTTGGATCCATCATCCATTGACCGTTCTTTCTTACGATTTCAACAATGGTAATTCCTACCGCAGCTTGTGCTTTTGCAACATCGTCAGCTGTCATTGCTTTACCTTCATGAACAAACAGGTATTCGTAATTGGTGTATTCATTATTCACCGCAAGAATGGCGCGATCTTTTGATAAAGGAAATACACTCATACCATCGGTATTATCACCAAATTGCAGCGCTTGTGCTTTTGAATCTTGTTTGCCATTAGAATTAAATTGAGGAGCATTAGCAAAAATGGGATCACCCCATGACATTAACGTACTAGAGCGATACCCTTTTGGAACAATAATGTTATCGCTTGTTGATACCGAGATAGCCTCAAAATTTAATAACGAGCTGTCCATACTACCCGCAATCGCTTTTGCCACTGGATTCAATGCTAAAAATGCACCAGTACTTGCTGCTGCCGTCCCCATCAAAAATCCTCGACGAGATAAACGTGCGTTAACCATGTTACTAAAATCTGATTCTTTCTCTACAAAATTGCTCATCATACTTCCCTTTTGAAATCATTATTTTTATAAGTGCGTTTTATATAATTAGATGTAGCCTAAAGGGGATTTATGACAGTTTTGTAGAAGATTTATGGCAGTTTGATTGCTTATGATTAAATATCTAGGTGTCTCTTAATTTCATAGTAAAAAACGTAATAAATTAAGATATTAATAAGATGCCCTATTATCAATTTTCTGATATAAATTTCACCAATAAATATCGATAACATCGAACATATTACTTAAGAAAAAGGAACGATTATGCATAAGCACACCACATTTATTCTCACTATTGGTCTATTATTTACACTCAATGGATGTGCAGAACTTAAAGACGTAGGTAGAACCATTGGCCATACAACTCGCGATACGACAAAAGCCATCGGACATGCATCACGCGATGCCGTGAACTCAGTAAAAGATGATTTAGAATCAAATTAAATCGCCATAATTTCTTCCATCCTCACCTTTGCTTAACGCAAAAAAGTTACACCTCAAATGTTTATAGTTCAAATATTAATATTTTTAACACAATAAATACCCACTCACCAACCCTTCATAATGCGTTGTTTTTTATAAATAAAAAAGACAACGCTGCGCCTAAAGATCAAAAGTCCATAAAATAATAATTTGAACTCTAACTATTTTTCTGTCATTTTATAATTAATTGAACGTTCAATAAAAAATAAAAGGACAGAAAGATGCCCAAGGTTGGGATGCCTGACATTAGAAAACCACAGCTTGTAAAAGCAACAATGAAGGTCATTGATCGTGTTGGTTTGCACGCCGCTAGCATTGCTTTAATTAGTAAAGAGGCAGGTGTATCAACAGGGATCATAAATCACTATTTCGGTGGTAAGCACGGTCTACTTGAAGAAACCATGCGTGAGATCCTTCGCCAACTCTCCAATACCATTACATCTCAATTAAAATCCTTACCTGTTGACGCCCATCAACTACGCATCAATGCCATTATCAATGGTAATTTTGAAGGCTATCAAGCAGAAAATGAAGTCGCTAAAACTTGGCTAGCATTCTGGTCTTACTCGATGCATGACGAACAACTAAAGCGTCTACAACGTGTAAATGAAAGGCGTTTACTGTCTCACCTACGAATTGAACTAAAAGCCATGTTGAATAACCAACAAGCAGAACTCGTTGCTCACGGGATCGCATCATTAATTGATGGTGTTTGGTTAAGAGGTACATTAAACCCTGAAGGCATTAACGCTGATAAAGCACGCGCCATCATCAATGACTACCTTGAAAAACAACTTTCCTTTTATTCAAGTCAGCCAATAAATCACTCATAATAATTATTAAGTCAGAGATTAAAATGGAAATGAATTCGTTATACATCGATGGTCAGTCTATTCAGGCAACGTCTGGAGAAACCTTCACTAGCATTAATCCTGCTAATGGCGAACCAATTGCACAGCTAGGCCAAGCCTCTCAAGCCGATCTTGAGCTTGCTATTGAATCGGCAAAGCGTGGTTTCACGGTATGGTCTGCAATGTCACCGATTGAACGCAGCCGTATTCTTCTCAATGCAGTAAAAATACTTAGAGAACGAAACAATGAGCTTGCCGTGCTTGAGGTTATGGATACCGGTAAACCGCTTCAAGAGGCATTAGAAGTTGATGTAGCTTCTGGTGCCGATGTGATTGAATACTTCGCAGGGTTAGTTCCTGCAATGCAAGGTGACCAACAACCACTGGGTGAAAGCCAATTTTTTTACACTCGTCGTGAGCCACTTGGTATTTGTGCAGGTATCGGTGCCTGGAACTACCCTATCCAGATCGCTATGTGGAAATCAGCACCTGCATTGGCAGCGGGTAATGCAATGATCTTCAAACCATCAGAAGAAACGCCATTAACAGCATTGAAACTGGCCGAAATATTTACCGAAGCGGGATTGCCAGATGGCGTGTTCAACGTCGTTCAAGGTGATTATCGTGTCGGTCAAATGCTGACTGCACACCCTGATATCGCAAAAGTGTCTTTCACTGGTGAAACAGGAACAGGCAAAGCGGTAATGGCTGACAGTGCGAAAACACTAAAACCTGTCACGATGGAACTGGGTGGGAAGTCCCCAATGGTCGTCTTTGATGACGCAAAATTGGATGATGCTGTTTCTGCTGCGATGGTGGCAAACTTTTATACTCAAGGTGAAGTGTGCACCAATGGCACTCGTGTTTTTGTTCATGAAAGCCTTTATGACGATTTCATTAGCCAGCTTAAAGTTCGTACTGAAAAACTGATTGTCGGCGACCCAATGGACATCGAAACCCAAGTCGGAGCTTTGATTTCAAAAGCGCATTTAGCGAAAGTGCTAGAAGCGATTGAACAAGCCAAACAGTCAGGTGCAACTCTGCTTACCGGTGGCTATCAAGTGATTGATAAAGGGTTAGAAAACGGTAACTTTGTGGTTCCTACTGTCTTTGTAAATTGCGAAGACGATATGCCACACGTTCAACAAGAAATCTTTGGCCCTGTTATGTCTGTTCTGAAATTCACAGACGAAGACGAGGTTATTCGCCGCGCAAACGACACTAAGTATGGGCTTGCTGCCGGTATTTTCACTCAAAACTTATCACGAGCTCACCGAGTTATTCATCAAATGCAAGCGGGTATTTGTTGGGTAAACACGTGGGGAGACTCTCCTGCAGAAATGCCAGTAGGCGGTTATAAACACTCGGGGGTTGGACGTGAAAATGGCCCTGAAACGCTACTGCATTACACGCAAACCAAAAGCATATTAATAGAGCTTGGTGATTTCGCTAGCCCTTACGCTTAATTTACCCTTCCAATAAAAACGTCTAGCCCTATGCGCTAGACGTCACGGAGAATACCAACATGGAACAACGCTACGATTATATTATCGTCGGCGCGGGTTCGGCCGGCTGTGTGTTAGCAGATAGACTAACCGAAAGCGGTCAACACAGCGTTTTATTATTAGAAGCAGGCGGGACGGATAAGAGTATTTTTATCCAAATGCCGACGGCTCTTTCTTATCCTATGAATTCTGAAAAGTACGCATGGCAGTTCGAGACTCAACAAGAATCAGGACTCGATGGACGCCAACTACACTGCCCTCGCGGCAAAGTTCTTGGTGGAAGCTCATCGATCAACGGCATGGTTTATGTTCGTGGTCACGCGTGTGATTATGACGAATGGGAAGAAAATGGCGCGACAGGTTGGAACTATCAAGCCTGCTTACCTTACTTCCGTAAAGCAGAAACATGGAGCAAAGGTGCTGATCAATATCGCGGAGGCGAAGGCCCTTTAGGTACGTGTAATGGTAATGACATGACACTTAACCCTCTATATCAAGCCTTCATCAATGCAGGTAAAGACGCGGGATATCCAGAAACATCAGACTACAACGGCTATCAGCAAGAAGGTTTTGGTCCAATGCACATGACGGTAGATAAAGGCGTTAGAGCATCAACCTCAAACGCATATCTTCGTCGTGCTTTAAAGCGTCCTAACTTAACGCTAATGAAAGGAATTATCGCAAGAAAAATCCTACTTGAAGACAAGAAAGCCGTTGGTATTGAGTTTGAAAAATCAGGAAAAATTATCAATGTGCATGCGAATAAAGAAGTCATTTCAAGTGCAGGTTCAATTGGCTCCGTTCAATTACTTCAACTGTCAGGCATTGGTCCAAAAACCGTCTTAGAAAACGCAGGCGTAGAGGTAAAACATCAACTCTCTGGTGTTGGTGAAAACCTGCAAGATCACCTTGAAATTTACTTCCAATACCACTGTAAAGAACCGATTACTCTTAACAGTAAGCTGGGCTTGGTAAGTAAAGGCTTAATAGGCACAGAATGGATACTAACTCGCAAAGGGTTAGGCGCAACAAACCACTTTGAATCGTGTGCTTTTATTCGCTCTCGTAAAGGTTTGAAATGGCCAAACCTTCAATATCATTTCTTACCTGCAGCGATGCGTTATGACGGACAAGCCGCGTTTGATGGTCATGGATTTCAAGTTCATGTTGGTCCAAATAAACCAGAAAGCCGCGGAACAGTATCAATAACCTCAGCGGATCCTCACGCAAAACCAAAGATCGTTTTTAACTACATTTCGACTGAACAAGATCGCCAAGATTGGCGCGATTGTATCCGCCTTACTCGTGAAATTTTATCCCAACCATCAATGGATTCATTCCGTGGTGATGAAATACAACCGGGTATCGAAATCACGTCTGATGAGGCGATTGATGAATGGGTTAAACAAAATGTAGAAAGTGCTTACCACCCTTCTTGTGGTTGCAAAATAGGTAAAGAAGAGGACCCAATGGCCGTACTTGACGAAGAGTGCCGTGTACGTGGGATTGAAAATTTACGCGTGGTCGATTCTTCTGTGTTCCCAACGATTCCAAACGGAAACTTAAATGCTCCCACTATAATGGTTGCAGAACGTGCCGCCGATTTCATTCTTGGCAACCCTATGCTCACAGGGGAACACGCACCCGTTTGGATAGCACCAGAATGGGAAAAGAAACAACGAATAAACGCACCAATAAGAGAAGCAAACACGCTTTCTTAAATAATAAGAAACACAAAAAATACAGTCAGCAGCGCCGTTATACCCAATGGCGAAAGGAATCATTACAAGGAATTATTATGTCACTTACAAAAAAGACACTTGCCACATTAGCGATCAGCTCATTCGCTTTTAACGTGTATGCCAATCAATGTGAAACCGTACGTTTTGCGGATGTCGGTTGGACAGACATCACCGCAACAACCGCAGTAACCTCTGAACTACTTAAAGGCATGGGCTATAAAACTAAAACCGATCTTCTTTCTGTTCCCGTCACTTACTCTTCAATGGCAAATGGCGACATTGATGTCTTCTTAGGTAACTGGATGCCAACAATGGAAGGGGATATCGCTAAATACCGTGAAGCGGGCACGGTAGAAACCGTTCGTGCCAATTTAGAAGGCGCTAAATACACACTTGCCGTACCAAAATATGTGTACGACGCAGGCGTTACAAGCTTTGCAGATTTAGCTAAAAATGCCGACAAGTTCAAAGACCGCATCTACGGAATCGAACCGGGTAATGATGGTAACCGTATCATTCAATCAATGATTGATTCTGACGCGTTTGGTCTTAAAGAGTTTAGTGTTGTTGAATCAAGTGAAGCCGGTATGGTTTCTCAAGTATCACGCGCCGTTCGTCGCAGTCAATGGATAGTGTATTTAGGCTGGGCTCCACACCCAATGAACAGTAATGTAGAAATGGAATACTTATCAGGCGGTGATGAATTCTTTGGTGCCAACTATGGCGGTGCAAGCGTTTATACCAACGTTCGCTCTAACTACCTTTCAGAATGTAAAAATGTTGGTCAGCTATTACAAAATCTAGCGTTCAGTCTTGAGATGGAGAATGAATTGATGGAAAACATTCTAAATCAAAAAATGACGCCAGAGAAAGCGGCTCAACAGTGGTTAAACAAAAATCCACAACAAGTAAAAGCATGGCTTGAGAATGTGAGATCACTGCAAGGTGACGCCGCAAATAAATCAGTTACTGAATACCTAAAACAAGTTAAAGCTTAATCAATAATGGTGGGTTTCTGCCCACCAGTCATTTAAGGAAATATTGTGAATTTTATTACAGAGCACAAAATCCCTGTTGGGCAATGGATGGAAACAGGCGTTGACTGGTTAACTATCAATGCCGCTGGTTTTTTTGATGCCATTTCATTTTTTCTAGAAACTATTATCCTATTTTTAGTCGATGTATTTAAATGGATGCCACCTGCGCTTCCTATTCTTATGACCGCTGCTATTGCGTGGTATTTACACAGAAAACCATCATTAGTGATTTTTGTCGTCGTCGCATTACTCACTATTCTAAACCTTGGCTATTGGCAAGAAATGCTGGAAACCTTTGTCCTTGTTTTTGCAGCGACAACGATTTCCGTATTAATTGGCGTACCGATTGGAATAATGGCTGCACACCGACCTTGGCTCTATACCGTGTTAAGACCAATCCTTGATTTAATGCAAACTGTACCCACTTTTGTCTACTTAATTCCAACTCTCGTTTTATTCGGTTTAGGTATTGTTCCTGGGTTAATTTCTACCATTATTTTTGCTATCGCCGCCCCTATTCGTCTTACGTATCTTGGTGTCACAAAAGTGCCGGGAGAATTAATTGAAGCAGGCAAAGCGTTTGGTGCAAGCCGCATGAAATTATTACTCAAAGTAGAATTACCAGCAGCACTACCAAGCATTATGGCCGGCATCACCCAATGTATAATGTTGTCGTTATCAATGGTGGTTATTGCCGCACTTGTTGGTGCTGATGGCTTAGGTAAACCTGTTGTTCGAGCGCTTAATACCGTGAATATCTCACAAGGTTTTGAAGCCGGATTAGCCATTGTTCTTGTCGCTATTATTCTTGACCGCTTATGTAAAGCACCAAATCAGAAGGAAGTATAATCATGGATGCCATTACTATAAAAAACCTCGATGTGGTGTTTGGAAAAAAAACTAAACAAGCGTTGGAATTATTAGACCAAGGGAAAACTCGCCAAGAGATTATCGACGAGATAGGCCAAGTTGTCGGTGTTGATAATGTCTCTCTTTCAGTTAAAGAAGGCGAGATTTGCGTTCTAATGGGATTATCCGGTTCAGGTAAATCAAGTCTGCTTCGCGCCGTGAACGGGTTAAATGAAGTAAGCCGCGGTGAGCTCATGATTAAGAATGGCGACAAACTTGTCGATGTCGCTCTGTGTGATGAAGAAACCTTACGCCATTTACGTACTCAACGTGTTTCGATGGTTTTCCAAAACTTTGCATTAATGCCATGGCTTACTGTGCTTGATAACGTCGCTTTTGGTTTAGAAATGCAAGGCATCGCAAAAAATGAACGCCGAGCAAGAGCACGTGAACAAATTGAAATGGTTGGCCTTGCAGAATGGGAAACAAAATACCCTCATGAACTTTCAGGCGGTATGCAACAACGGGTTGGTTTAGCCCGAGCGTTTACGATGGATACCGACATTCTATTAATGGATGAACCATTTTCGGCACTTGATCCTCTTATTCGATCTCAGCTTCAAGATGAACTTCTTCTATTACAAACAAAGCTAAATAAAACCATTTTATTTGTTAGCCATGATTTAGATGAAGCATTAAAAATTGGCAATAACATTGCGATCATGGAATCGGGTAAATTAATTCAACACGGTAAACCAGAAGACATCGTGCTTAACCCGAAAACAGAATACGTGAAAGATTTTGTCGCTCATACTAATCCATTGAATGTATTAAAAGGTCGTTCATTAATGCAGCCTTTAGACTCACTTAAACAAGAAAATAACTGTTGGAAAATTTGTGATGCTAAAGATCTTTGGATAAATCAGCGCCAAGGTAAATTGAATATTGAAGACCAACCAACGCTAACTTTAATTGAATGGAATGAATCAACGACAAATTTGTCTTCGATCAATCACTCAACACTGGTTATCGCAAATCCAGAGATTAGTATGCGTGATGCAATAAAGCTAAAACAGCGAAGCAATCACCCTATTTTACTGGTTGAACATAATCAATTAGTCGGGATTTTGGATAATAGCGAATTCTATAATGCGCTTATTGGTGATTTTCAGCTAAATAGTGCAGCGTAATACATAATCATAAAGTGATGATAGCTCTCATCACTTTATGATCAAGACCAATCCGAGTTATTAATTGAAAGAAAAAATGACACTCTATAAGCAAGCAAGACTAGAAAAGATTGAGAATAGTACCAACATCAGTACAATGCGGAAATCAACAACGTTGTAAACCATTCAATTTTGCATTTATACAAAGGTCTGTTACGTGGATAAACATGAAGAAGTTTTGGTCGCTATTCGTCAGATAATTCGAGCTATCGATTTACAATCGAAAAAACTGAACAAAGAATATGGATTAACCGGTCCTCAACTTATTTTAATGCGTGCGATTCAAAGTATGCATAATGTAACGATCAAAGAGCTGTCAAATCACACAAATGTAAGCCAAGCGACAACGACTACTATTATTGATCGCTTAGAACATAACGGCTACGTTCAACGTATTCGTAGCGAATCTGATCGACGAAAAGTACATGCTAATTTGACAGAGAAAGGAACTGAATTACTCAACAATGCTCCTCTCTCTTTGCAAGATAACTTTGTGAACAAATTCCATAAGTTAGAATCATGGGAGCAGAGCTTACTGTTATCATCAATGCAACGAGTATCTTCTATGATGAACGCTGAAGATATCGATGCCGCACCAGTATTGCAACTTGAAAGTATTGCAAAAATTTAAGTAGCTTGAGCTTGTTGCTCCAATAGTAAATAAAAGCCTCTATTTCAAAAGAGGCTTTTTCTATTTATCCAATCAAAGATACATACACCTTAATTACCATACTGCAAGTTGATTAATTCTGTGTAAAATAAAACATTCTTAACTTACGCATAAAGAGAAAGCATGGATAATTTTATCACTCAACTGTGGTTTTCAGCATCAATCACTGGGCCGATTTGCTTAATGCTTTTTCTAGGTGTTGCCCTTAAACGCATTCATTTAATTAACGATAATTTTATTGAAGTCGCTTCAAAGCTAGTATTCCAAGTAACCTTACCTGCTATGTTATTTTTGAGTATCGTAAATGCTGAACATGATTTTTCATCCAGTAGCCGTCTAATTATTTACGGATTAATCGCAAACTTTCTCTTTTTTTATTCACAGTTTTTTCAACTAAGTTTATCTTTAAAAACAAGCAAGACCATGGTGTGATTATTCAGGGTGGATTCCGTGCAAATACAGCCATCATTGCACTTGCTTATGTTGCTAATGCGTATGGCGATTCAGGCGTAGCTCTTGCTGCTATTTATGTAGCTGCGACAACTGTCCTCTACAACATTCAAGCAGTCATCGCGTTAACACCAAAAGAAAAGCATAGCGAGAAGCAAGCCTTTGGTGTAATAGTTAAAACTCTCACTAAAAACCCATTAATCATCTCTATAATATTAGGTGTTGTGTGCTCACTTCTCTCTATTCCGATTCCAGATATGGTAACTCAAGCGGGGCAATATTTTGCAAACATGACACTACCTCTTGCCCTACTATGTGCAGGTGGCTCATTAAATCTCAATTCGATGAGAGAAAATCAAAGACCAACCTGGTTTGCAACAAGTTATAAACTTATCTTAAGCCCACTATTTATTACCCTTGGGGGTATGCTGTTAGGCTTTAGAGGGCTAGATTTAGGTCTTTTATTCTTTATGAGTGCAGCTCCTACAGCCGCCGCTAGTTATGTAATGGCAAGAGCAATGGGGGGGAATTCAACACTAGCTGCAAATATAATAGCTCAAACAACAGTGGCATCATTAGTTACATGTACATTGGGAATATTTATTTTGTCTTCATTCAACTTACTTTAACGAGATATTCATTAGATGAATTATTTGGTGTTAAGTAAAAATTAAAACAATACGTTAATATCACCTTTTTTCTTTTTCTATAATCGTATGACTTAATGATTAACTAAACACTAAAAATGTTGATTTCACTGCATAAATCACAAGATAAGAATAAATCAACGCGACTAAAGTACAAATCCACCTCACGTCACAAAAGTTTATAAATGTTTCAGTATATTGAGCGCATTATTGTTATCAATCTATCAAAATAAGGCTCTTTATGAACATTTCTAAATCACTACTCGTACTTTCAGTCAGTTTAGCAATGGCTGGCTGTGGCTCAGATAGCAACGATTCTCCTACAACTTGTGAGACCGCTGATTCATGTACTAAGTTTACTGTTCTTCATACTAACGATAATCACGGCAGATTTTGGGAAAATAGTAAGGGCGAGTACGGCATGGCTGCTCGAAAAACACTTATTGACCAAATCCGTGCTGAAGTAAAAGAGAATGGTGGCGAATCTATTTTATTATCTGGTGGTGATATTAATACAGGTGTTCCAGAATCAGATATGCAGGATGCTGTGCCAGACTTTGTTGGTATGAATCTTTTAGGCTATGACGCAATGGCTCTTGGCAATCACGAATTCGATAATGCATTAGATGTACTTGAGATGCAATCCGAGCTAGCTGATTTCCCAATGCTTGCTGCAAATATTTATGTAAAAGATACAGATGGTAATGTAACTGAAGAGCGCCTATTTGAACCATATAAAGTATTTACGATTAATGGATTGAAAGTTGCAGTGATTGGCTTAACCACAAAAGACACTGCGAAACTGGTTAATCCTGACAATGTATCAACTATCCATTTTGCAGATCCTCAAATTGAAATTGAAAAAGTCATTACTGAAATCAAAGAAAATGAAAACGTTGATTTAATTTTTGCAACAACCCACATGGGTCATTATGCTAATGGACAACATGGTAGTGAAGCTCCCGGTGATGTGCTATTAGCTCGCTCTCTAGAAGAGGGGCAATTAAACGCAATTATTGGTGGACACTCTCAAAACCCTGTATGTATGGAAGGTAATGAATACGCAGACTTTAACCCTGGCGATGCGTGTAAACCTGATCAACAAAATGGAACTTATATCATGCAGGCACATGAGTGGGGCAAATACGTTGGTCGTGCAGATTTCGAATTCTATGATGGTAAACTTCATTTAGCAAAATACGATTTAGTACCCGTAAATCTTAAAGAAAAAGACGAAAATGGTGACTACCAATACATTCAATCAGAAATAAAACCAGACGCTACGGTTAAATCTATTCTTTTACCATACCAACAAGAAGGTCAAGAACTACTAGATGTGGTGATCTCACATACTGATGACGTCCTTGTTGGTGACCGTAGTGTCGTTCGTTCAGAGCAAACTAACCTTGGTCACCTTTTAGGTCATGCATATCGCACTTATAACCTTGTTAATGCCGACTTTGGTGTGATGAACTCAGGAGGTGTACGTGATTCGATTCAACCAGGTGATGTAGCTTATCGTGATGTGTTAACAGTGCAACCGTTTGGTAACTTTGTAACTAAAGCAACAATGACAGGTCAAGAAGTTAAAGAGTACCTGGATGTTGTCGCGACAAAAACTGCGGGTTCTGGTGCTTATGCTCAACTGGATAATATCAGTTTAACCGTTGATTGTGATCTAAGCGACGTGACTATTCGTGATATTAACGGTAGAGGATTTGATTTACAGGATACATATACTTTCTCTGTGATCAGTTTTAGTGCTGCGGGTGGCGATGACTATCCAATCATTGATGTTGAATCAACACAAATAACAGACGCATCAGTACTTAGAGAATTCTTTGTTAATAACCAGCAAGTAACAGCAGCTGATTACGCACCGACTGATGGTAAATTGATTTACCTCAGCAGTGGTCAAGAAGTAAAAGGCTGCCCTGCGGTTCAATAAGACTTAACATATAAGAATTATTATCTACACACTAAGACCGAGTTATTCGATAACTTGGTCTTTATTTTTTAAACAGAGTAAAACATCTCAAAAAGTCATACCAGAACTTGTGTTAAAGCCACTCTATAGTCTCTAAACGAAAAGAAATAATGCTCTCACTGTAACCTATGATAAAAATAACTACCCTTCAAAACTTGTGAGAAAGCAGAATATAGGCATAATGCCCTTTAAATTTTAATGTATAGTTCAAAAATACGTCACGATTTACGACGTTTATCTACGCTCATATGAGGTGCAATGAAAATACCAAACAGATTACTACCACTAGTTGAAGATGGTTTAATAGATGAAGTTCTAACCCAATTAATGAGCGGTAAAGAAGCCTCGGTCTACATTGTTCGTAGTGGTGATAACATTCAGTGTGCCAAAGTTTACAAAGAGATTGAACAGCGCAGCTTTAAACAAGCTGTAGCGTATCGTGAAGGTCGAAAGGTAAAAAACAGCCGTCGTGCTCGTGCAATGGAAAAAGGCTCTAAATTTGGCCGTGACGAGCAAGAAAAGGTATGGCAAAACGCAGAGATTGATGCGCTATACAAGCTATCTGAAGCTGACGTTCGTGTACCGACGCCTTATGGCTGCTTTGATGGTGTTCTCTTAATGGAATTAGTGACAAACGATGAAGGCTCTGTAGCCCCTCGTTTAAATGACATCACCTTAACAAAAGAACAAGCATTACGTGATCATGATTTAATGATTCAATACGTAACTCGTATGTTATGTGTAGGTATCGTGCATGGCGATTTATCTGAATTTAATGTATTAGTTGATCATCTAGGCCCTGTTATCATCGATTTACCTCAAGCTGTCGATGCCTCTGCAAACAACAATGCAAAATGGATGCTTGAGCGTGATGTGAACAACATGACGACTTACTATGGTCAATACGCACCTGAATTACTTGGCACCGAATACGCTAAAGAAATGTGGGCGCTGTATGAAATAGGCGAACTGACACCAAATACCAAACTTACTGGTGTATTTATTGATGATGGAAAAGATGCTGACGTTGATGGCTTAATGGCGGAAATTAATGCAGTAATGGAAGAGGCGCGCTTACGTAAAGAGCGCCAACTTGAAGACCAAGAACAAGATTAAACAATAAATACATTACAACCTAAGAGCTTCATTGGCAGATGATGGATTATCTGCCCTATAATGCCCTCTAACCTTTTCATCTTCTCTATTAAACTTATGATGCTCGATAAAGTAATCAACTTGATTTGCGGTTTCATTCGCATAGAGTAAGCTTGTATGAGAATGTTTTAAACACAGGTGATCACTTAGTTCAGGTAACAGTGTCTCTTCTACTGTTACTGTGCCATCTGAGGGCTGTTTGTCTCTTATAATCGGAGAGCGAATACCAATAGGTAGTGTTCCTGCAATAGAACCCACAGGGCAATCAGTTGTCAATTGATTTACATCTACCAAGCCTTGCTCTTTTGAGCTTCCTAAAATAAAACCCAACTTCATATTTTTAAGTTCTTTTGCAATAGAAGAACCTTGGAGCGGTGATCCAATAGTGACGACAGCATTGATTGGCGTATTAAGGTCTTGATGAGAATTAACAAAATGCACACCTAAAATGCCACCTAAGCTGTGCCCTACAACAACATTTTTTTGAGAAATAGACAAACAATTATGGATCCGTTTAAAAAGTAATGACTCATTAATCCGTAAGGAATTGTAAGTAATGACTTGTACTGTATGCCCTTTTTTCCTTAACCGAGAAGCCAGTGGTTTCATTACCACCCCATGCATATACAATCCATGCAACATCACAATGTTCGCCATTACCTTAATTCCTTTAATCCAAAGCTCTGTATTTGACTATATCAAGTCATAATAGTTCTTACATATTAAAAATATCATTTATTACGACTCGATACACAATGAATTAATAAATCGCGATCTAGAACAAATTATTAAATTAAAGGAGGTTAATTTTCAATAGAATCTGAACTTTCTTCTGCCTCATTATTCAACCATACCGTGAATAATTGATAGGTTAAACTCAATATTACAGCCCCTACAAACAAACCAACAATGCCGGACATCGCCATACCGCCTAACGCACCAAGTAAGATAACAATCATTGGTATATGAGAACCTCGGCTTAATAATATTGGCTTTAAAAAGGCATCACTACTACTCACTAAGACACACCAAATAGAAAATAAAACCGCAGGAGTTGTGGTATCAACACTGAAAACATAAAAAATGACGGGTAACAGTACAAAAATTGGAGGCAATTGAATAATCGCAAAAACAAGCACTAAAAAAATCAATGGCCCCAAAGCTGGAGCAGGAATACCAATTACAGCCATTCCCAACCCTGCTAACGTAGTTTGTATTACAGCAACCCCTATAACACCTAAAACTACACTTCTTATCGTTTTCGTCGACAACTTAGTTAATGCTTCACCATGAGCTCCCGTTAACCGATTTGAAACTAAAATACAGGCTTGTTCACACTTAGCAGCATGAGACATAAAAATACCAGCAATAATAGTTGATACAATAAACTGAATAAAACCACCACCTAAAGAACCAACAAGTGAAGCAGCTTTCGTTGCAATTGTTCGCACCTCTGCACTGTATTTAAAAAGCAAACTTTCAAGATTAGAGGAAGCCTGTGACATAAAAGAATAGGCTTCACTTCCAATTATTGGCCACTCTTGCATACTGGCTTTTGGTTTAGGGATCGCTATTGTTCCATCTTGGTAACCTAAAAATAGTTCAGTACCACTAGTGTAAATTCCCGTAGACAATGCCACCAATGGAACCAATAGCAGTAGAACACCAATCATACTTAAGGCGATACTTATCTTACTTTCACTCAGCGAAGTTTTTTTATGAAAAAATTCCACTATTGGATACAAGGCGGTCGCAATAATGCCACCCCACACCATAAGCAATAAGAATGGTTTTAAAATCGACAAGCACCATAAGACCAATACAGCAAGCGCACTGATTTTGATAAACGCATCGATTGCCTGGTTCGAAAAATTAGGTTCTAACTTCATAAATTGTCCTTGTTATCGACTATTTAACATCAACGTTTTCTTTGGTAAACCACCAACACAATAGTGATGCTATTGTCACCATCATAACCCCTTGCCAAAATTGGTTTGTTAATTCAATGTCTAAAATCCAAGCCGAAAAAAATGTAGATAATACTGGTGTGAAATATGAAAATGTCGCTAGTAATACCATGTTCCCACCAATAATACCTATATTCCATAACGCATAACCGCTTCCCATAATAATACCAGCTAAAAGTAGATCAATAGTCGCATTACTTGTCATCACGATTGCGCTTTCATTACTTATTGTATATTTGCACCAAAGTGCTATAGCGGTTCCGATAAAAAACCAAGTAATGGCATTTTTACCATTGGCAAGTTTTTTGGTTATATTACAATAAATTGCCCACAAAAATGCACCAATTAATGCTAAAGAGTAACTAACTGGATTACTTTCTGCGTTATTTAAAAGTTGTGTGATAGATAATCCACTGTCTCCACTTAAAGTCCAAGCAACACCAAAAAATGATAATAAAATGGAAGGATAGATAATTTTGTTTACTGGTTTATTACTTGCAAGTACTGAAAATAATACCGTTAATGAAGGCCATAAATAATTAATAATACTCATTTCTATCGCTTGATTTCGGCTATTTGCCATACCAAGAGCTAATGATAAACACATTTCATAACTGATAAATAAAACGCCGCCAATCAGTAAATAACGTAAAGAAAAAATTCGTAACTTGGGCAATCCCATAACAATGACCAAAAATAGTGATCCAACACTATAGATCATTGCAGCACCACCAATAGGCCCTAATTGCTCAGTCACATTACGAAGCAAACCAACAATCATGCTCCACAATAAAATGGCAGTACAACCTGCGATGGTGTATTTATATGACGTATTCAATGACATATCCTATTTATGTAGGGAAAATAAACGATGCTACTCTATCATGTTGTTAATAAAAGACACCACACAGATGAATAAAAAGTCACAATATATAGAACAACACACTGAAAAGTGCATACTTATTTAACTTCAAATATTATCTTCAATGCCTTGTTTATGTAATAATTTATTTCGAACCTAAAAATTATTATGACTAAATGAGTAAATATAACTCGTAAATGATCATTTATTACAACATTTAACAATGTGAAGAACTATTATGCTAAAAAATTTATCGCTTAAAAATAAACTCGCTATATCAGCTAGTGCTGGCTAGATCGTAACAATAACCGACACACGCTTACCGCTTAAAAACTCACTCGGACTCAGAAAATTTAATGCCTTTCTAGGTCTCGAATTAATCAAAAACTCTGCCTGTTTAACCTCTTTTGCAGCAAGTTCTCCAATGGCCATTCCCTTTGGGAAAAAACGCCTTAGTAAACCATTGGTATTTTCATTCAAACCTCGTTGCCAGGAATGGTAAGGTTTAGCAAAATAAATGTCACAGTTCAGATGCTTAGCTATCTTAGCATGACCCGCAAACTCTCCGCCATTATCAAATGTGATTGTTTTGCAAAGTTCTTTAAAGGGCTTCATCATGCGATTTATCCCACGAGTGACTGCTTTTTTAGACTTGCTACGTACTTTGCAAGTAACTAATAGCTTAGATACTCGCTCTACCATAGTGACTAAATACCCATCTTGACCATAAACAGTATCACCT
The DNA here is from genome assembly GCA_000953695.1 of Aliivibrio wodanis. Taxonomy (GTDB): domain Bacteria; phylum Pseudomonadota; class Gammaproteobacteria; order Enterobacterales; family Vibrionaceae; genus Aliivibrio; species Aliivibrio wodanis. Next base: position 1,434,480 of record LN554847.1, read on the forward strand.
TCCCAGTGGCCAATTTCTGAGTTATCGTCAACAATAGCAGGCCGGAGAGAGATATCAGCGCGGTTGGGAATTAGTCTTGCTCCAGCTTCTACACCTTTACGCTGTTTGTATTTTTTACCTTTTCGAGCAAGCATTCTTTGCCAATGCTCTCTTTTAACTACATTGTAAATAGTACTGCAACATATTGTATTTTCTATTTTTTCTTTATGCATTCGTCCAGATATTTGCTCTGGGCTCCAACCAAGTTGTAGGTATATTTGAATTATTTTCTTATTCTTTTGGCCACACTTTGTGTGCTTAATTGAAAGTGTTCTTTTTTGAAAAGCATGTTTATGCGCTTGCTCGGCAGAATAACTTCCAACAGGACAGCGTCGTAATTCCCTTGAAATGGAGCCATTGCTCCGTTTTAATTTTTGTCCTATTTCCCGAGCAGAAATACTATGTGTATTCCAAGCTTCAATCTGGTATCTTTCACTTAGTGTCAGTTGCTTATATTGGTGTCCCATGTGGTTACCTTAGTTGATTGTGTGAGAGCTTGAAGCTTATAGGCAACTGACTCTCTAATCTATACCAAAGTGTGTCGGTTATTCTTGGGATCTAGGCTGCAATTATACTTGGAGGAGTATTGGTTGAAGCTCTATCTTTTAATGCTTCGTTAGAACGATTAGATATTGAAGTAGAGCAACGCTTAGAAAGCACCACAGCTTCGTACAATCAATATGTTACAGATTGGATATTATCGAAAGAACGAGCTCTTACTTCTTTATCTAAGGATACCAATAAAAATGCAATTGTAACCCATTTAGAACAAGTTCGTGATTCTGCTAAATTTGATAATGTCTTCCTTGCTTATCCAAATGGATCTCAAGCTAATGCAAATGGTGTAACTCTCCCACCAGGTAATGATGACCCTAGAAAATGGGGCTGGTACACAAACGCAGTTGCTGCTCCTTCAAAAGTATTCATGGACAACCCAACGGTTGCCGCAGCGACAGGTGCTAATGTCGTATCACTCGGTAAAGCGATAAATTTACATGGACAACAAGTGGTATTAGGTGCAGATGTTGAAATCACCGATATTTTAAATAGTATGGAAAAAGTGATTATTCCTGGTGAAGGCTTTATGTTTATTGCCAATGACCAGGGTAATGTTTTCACTCATCCAAATACAGAACTTCTCAATAAATCAGTTTCAACATTAGGGCTAAGCTACTCAACAATTCAACAGGCTGCGAATCGTAATTCTGATATCTCTATTGAACTAGATGGTGAGAAATATATTCTTTATGCTCAAAAAATTGATGGCACAAGTTTGACTACCGTTAGTGTAATTAATTATGACTCTTTAGTTGCACCTCTATTTGATGCGGTATCTGGTCAAATCTTAGTCACAGCTCTTGTCGTAATAATATGTACTTTCTTATTCAATTTATTATGTAATATTTTATTCCGTCCACTAAATAACGTTTCTCAAGCTTTAGCTCAAATCGCTAATGGTAGCGGTGATTTAACACAGCGTATTTATGTAGAAAATAAAGATGAAGTGGGCGAACTGGCAGATAATTTCAATACCTTCGTTGAAAGTTTACAGCTACTTATTCAACATATTCGTTTGCAATCACAGCAGCTTACTGAAGGCTCAGAGCAAAGTACAAACCGTGCAAATAACTCAGTGAAAGAGCTAAATTTACAACAGCAAGAAATTACAATGGTGGCAACTGCTGTTACTGAAATGGCATCTGCAACCCGTGAGATCGCTTCTCATGCTGAACAAACTGCAGAGGCAGCGCAAAATTCTTCAAGCAGCACTGAAAAGGGACACTCTTTGGTTGTAGACACAAAAGCATCAATTAACAGCCTAGCAAATGAAGTAAATGAAGCAAGCGCAGTAATTAGTGAGCTTCAGCAACATTCTCAAGAAATCAATACGGTGCTGGCAACAATTCAAGGCATTGCTGAACAAACTAATCTTTTAGCATTAAATGCAGCAATTGAAGCAGCACGTGCAGGAGAGCAAGGTCGTGGCTTTGCTGTTGTTGCCGATGAAGTGCGTGTTTTATCTCAACGCACTCATACCTCAACAGAAGAAATAAAATCAACGATTGATACTCTACAACAAACCACAAGCCGCGCAGTAAACTTGATGCAAAGCAGCTCTGAGTTAGCCAATAACTCAGTAGGAGATGCTGATCGTGCAACCTTAGCGCTAGAAGAGATAAGCTCATCAGTAACACTAATCAGCGATATGGCCACCCAAATAGCAACAGCGGCAGAGGAGCAAACTCACGTTACTGGTGAAATCACTCAAAATATAACATCTATTAAAGATGTGACAGATCTACTTGTTATCGATTCAACAGACAGTTTAGCTCAATCTCATTCACTCAAAGAACAAGCGGTTAATTTAAGTGAAAAAGTAGCTACATTTAAACTTTCATAGTAATCGTTCTAAATGGTAGAAGTGGTGCTTAACTCACCACTTCCACTGTTTTATGCTGAGGACCTAAATAAGTCCCTTCATCTATGTAATAACGTAAAGAGTCACTACACTCGGGACATTCAAAAATCTCATTCGGTTCAATAGCTTCTTCTTCAACCCATTCCCAGCCAATATGTTCTTCACAACTTGGACAGTCCATTTTTTTATTCCTCTTAACTATTTTCGGCGAGTGTAATTAACCTCAACTCGGGATAAGAAAGTCGAGAATATATTTTTCATACACTTAAATTAAACCAATAAGTCAGTAATGTTAATTTAGATGCGTAACAAGGCAAAATCATAAGTCAATAGCTTGCCTATTGCGTTGATTCTAAGGTAGTTAGGCGCTAAAGAAACAGTGCTGAATAGCTTAGATTATCCCGAGCTGAGGTTAAATCACCTAAAACAAAAAGTCATCACCTTACAGGCGAAATAAATCGCTCTCCCCTCTTATCAAACTAGAAATTATCAATTACTCTTAATCTAATAATATTTTGTTATCTATTTTTAGTCTCATTTTCTTGGTGATTTATGCTTAATCCTCTTTGGCTCAATACCTTTTGTACTTTGGTTGATATTGGCCATTTTACTCACACGGCAGAAAAACTCTTTATGACTCAGCCTGGTGTTAGTCAGCACATTAAGAAGCTAGAACTGGCGTGTGGCTATGATCTGTTAAAACGAGAGGGGAAAAGCGTCGAGCTCACCGAGCAAGGTCGCCTAGTATACAATTATGCATACCAGCAGCAACGCGATGCAGCCACCCTAGTTGAAGCATTAAGTTTTGATGACCCATATAAAGGATTGTGTAAGTTTGCTTGCTCAGGGGCGTTAGCATTATCTCTGTACCCAGAATTCATCAACCTACAAAAGATCCACCCTGATTTAGTGACTCATATTGAGGTTGCCCCAAACAGTAAAATATTAGATGAGATACAACGCGGACAAATTGATATTGGGATCGTAACTCATCAGCCAACGCCAAACCTATTTCGTAGTGAAGAAATTAGTAAAGAGCCACTCTGCTTAGTATTACCCAAGCATCATAAAAACACTGTCATAACTTGGGATGCCTTACTGGCATTAGGATTAATAAAACACCCCGATGCAGAGCATTATCTGTCACTTTATTTTGATCTTTGCCAAGATGTAGCCCTAGAAAAAGGCAATGTGAATGAAATTCCAGTAACCAGTTACATTAATCAATTAAGCCAAATTCTATTGCCTATTGCTCAAGGGATTGGCTTTACGGTTCTTCCACAAAGTGCGATTGATGCCTTTCCTTACAAGCAGGATCTACATATACATCAACCAACAACTCCGGTTTTAGAGAGCTTATTTTTAGTACAAAAGAGAAATAGAGATTTACCGAAGAGATACCAAACTCTGATTCAAAAGCTTAAAGAAACACTGAGATAAGTTGAATTAGTTTTCTTTCACTTTCTCAATGATGAAATCCAAAAAAGCACGAATATATGGCTTAGGATATTGAGCGCTTTTGTAAATCGCAAAAATCTCACCACTGCCATTTTCACCATGAGTCACTGTCCACTTAGGCAATACTGGAATTAATGCACCACTTTCAATGTAATCCGCCGTCATCCAATCAGAGAGCAGCAGTACCCCAGTCCCTTTTAGTGCTGCGTTCAATAGTGGCGAACCTCCTTTTGAGATTAGATTCCCCGAGACTGTGACCTTTTTCGATGTATTTCCTTTTTTAAAATACCAGTGGTTTCTCTGCCTTTCATGAGTAATAAGTAAGCAATTATGATGAATCAAATCATCTGGCTTCTCAATTGTCTCATGACTCGCTAGGTAATCAGAGGAAACCACTAAAGATGTGTTATTTTCCATTAACTTACGTGCTTTCAAACGGCTATCTTGAGGGGTGCCAATACGTATCGCTATATCGATATTTTCACTATTAAGATCCACCAAGTTGTTATCTAGTTCTAACTCTATCTGTACTTTTGGATATAAAGATAAAAACTCAGGAATTAAAGAAGCGAGAACTAAATTACCAAAGCTTTCAAAGACAGAGATACGTAACATACCTTCTGGCTCTTCATTATGCCCCTTCATTTCACTCAATAACTTATCACTCTCTTGCAGCAACTTAATTGATTGTTGGTGAAAATAAAGCCCCTCTTCAGTCAAAATTAACTGGCGTGTACTTCGTTTAAATAATGTCGTCTGCACCTTATTTTCAAGGTTATCGATGTTTCTCGCAACCGATGATGGCGCCATATGTAACGCATGGCCGGCTTGAGAAAAACTACCAGACTCTACCACCTGATCAAATACTCGAATTAAATCTAACATACTCCCACCTTTGCGTTTTATGCAAAATTATTTCAGCTTTAATGGCTATTCTCTCTTTTTATCGAATTATGCACAATACACACATCGCAATAAAGCGCTAACAAAAAACATAAAGAGAGATTGATTATGACTACACGTATTGATATTGCAAAAATCCAACCAAAAGCTTTAAATGCAATGCTTTCTATTGAATCTTACCTAGCTGGCGTGACGTTATCTGCTGAATTAAAAGAGCTAATTAAGATCCGCGCTTCAATGATCAATAAGTGTGCTTACTGCATTCAAATGCATGTGCCAGAAGCAGAAAAAACAGGTATAGAAGCACAAAAACTGTTTGCTCTAGCAGCATGGAAAGAGTCACCACTATTCAACGCAACAGAACGTGCTGTATTAGCATTAACAGATGACATGACACTAATCGCTCTTGATGGTGTTTCAGATACAGTCTATCAAGAAGCTTTAGAGGTTCTGGGTGAAGAACAACTAGCACAAGCAATGATGCAAGTAATCATGATTAATGCTTGGAATCGCTTTGCATTAGCAACACAAATGACGCACTAATCAGCCACATTACTGCCCTTCTAGTCATGTTCGTTGGTTATTCCAATGATCATGGCTAGCTTTTTCGCCATAAAATGAGAACATCATGAAACGTATTTTAGTCTTACTTGCCCACCCTTTAATTGAAAGCTCTACGATTAACCGCACGCTGGTAGAAGCATTATCTAAGCATGAACAAGTGACTACACATAACTTGTACCAAACCTACCCAGATTTCCAGATTGATGCAGAGAAAGAGAAAGAGTTGCTGCTTTGTCATGACATTATCGTGTTTGTATTCCCGATCTATTGGTACTCTAGTCCGTCTTTATTAAAAGAGTGGCAAGATTGCGTTTTAGAATATGGGTTTGCTTATGGTTCTAAAGGCAATAAACTTCACGGTAAAACGTTATTATGCATGACAAGTACAGGCAGCTCGCTTTCAGCTTATCAACCAGATGATAGCCAAGAGTCAATCCTGAAAACCTTATTAATGCCTATTGAGAAAATGGCTCAAGATACTGGATTAAATTATCTCGAGCCAATTACTCTATATGGTTCAAGAACAGCAGTAGAAGAAGGTCGATTAGCCCCTCACGTTACTCATTGTATGGATAAAATAAATGCGTTGTTGTCTGAAGAATAAAAGAAAGGTTTATTATATCGAGCGTGGGTATTTCAGCAGTGTCTTAATGTTTTACAAAGCCCTAAAACCAAAAAACTCCTGACCATCAGGAGTTTTCTATTTTTACCACTTTTTAGCCGTGTCTTTTGCAGTGTCTTTCCAATATTGAATTCGCGCACGTTGCAATTGGGCTTTTCTTGTTCTTTTCATAAAATACTTCCTTTAATCACTCGCTCATCTTTGAGCTGCTGTCATAATTCTTAATGGCCTATTCAATCTATAGTAGAGTTGAGCTCTTTGCGAGGATCAAGATCACGTAATTTTAAACGTACTTCGTTTTTTTACTTATATTTTATGATCTATGTAACAATTTTTATGCTGTCTTCTTAAAAGAAGATAACCACATTTATTATAACTTGATGAATAATCCATTCACCTTTCATTCACATTAAATGAAATATCATATAATAAAATGCCTTAGGAATTTTATTATGAATACATTAAAACGATTTTTATTTCCTTGCTTTATCATCATAGCATCCATTGGTTTATGGTTTTTACTCCCTGATAATCTTGAGTTAGTAAGAAAAATCCCTGCCTTTTTTGCTGCAATCTCAATGATCTGCATGGCACTTGCTATGCTTATAAGTGCTCGTCCTAAATGGATAGAACCGATTACTGGAGGAATGGATAAGGCATATGTATGGCATAAATGGTTAGGTATTACAGGCTTAATTGGCGCTTCATTTCATTGGCTATTAGTCCCAGGACCTGCTGGCAATGGTATAAACCCTCAGCTAGCAGACATAGGAGAAGAATTCGGTCAATTCGCTATGTATGGTTTATTGCTGCTAGGTGGTATTAGCATGGTCAGAAAAATTCCATATCGCTTATGGTTTTATACTCATAAATTAATGGGGCCTATCTTTTTAATCTCGGTTTATCATACCTTTTTCTCTGATGTTCCTTTTGAATTTAATAGTCAAACAGGCATCGCTTTATTCATTGTCTCTTTGATTGGATGTATCAGTTGGATATATAAAACTTTATTTAAAAAACGAACAGTCAAAACCTATCATGTAAGTAAAATCACACCATTAGATGATGCTATTGAAGTGAGTCTAATAGCTCATAAAGAATCAATTCAATATCATTCCGGCCAATTTGCTTATCTTGATTTTGGCTTTGATAGTATTGAACATTATCATCCATTTACCATCACTTCTGCACCACATGAAAGAGATTTAAGCTTTATTATTCGATCTTTAGGTAAACATACTTCTGAGCTACAGCAGCGAGTGACCGTAGGACAAACAGTAAAAATTGATGGTGCTTATGGGCGTTTACATACAAAAAGAGACATGAATAAACCACAAATCTGGATAGCGGGAGGTATTGGTATTACCCCTTTTGTTTCTTGGTTAAAACAAAGCCAAACGACAAACCAAGAAGTTCACTTATTTTATACGGGTCGTGGCAAGTTATACGACATTATGCTGGCTAAGCTCACTGCACTGATCACATCAGATAAAGTGAAATTGCATAAACAAGAAAATGAAAATGACTTTTTAACAGGGGATAAAATATCTACTGTTATTAATCAGGAATTGACCCAACACCAAGTTTTTGCTTGTGGCCCCACTCCTATGCTAAAAGCATTAAAATCTCAGTTAAGTAAAAAAGGTATGAAAGAGACACAATGGCATAATGAAAATTTTGCCATGCGTTAAATATCCATGAAGACTAAACGTGAAACTATACTGCTTACTTTTATGAGCAGTATAATTTAATGCTTTTCAACAAACATAAAGACTTTCTTTACTCTACAGTGAAACCTTAATGACATTAAAATTCACTAAAACTGTCAGAAATCCGCCTCAAAACCGTCACAAACTCTCTCTAGGATGACAATCAAATTATTGATGTAGTCCAAAGGATAGAGACAAATGAAAACATTATTAACTGGTGTCACTTTAATTACAGCAACATTATCAACGCAGGTATTGGCCAAAGATACAGACATACAATCTCTGGTGAATGCGGCAAAAAAAGAAGGCCAAGTTTACAGTGTAGGCATGCCTGGAAGCTGGGCAAACTGGAAAGATACATGGAATGATCTAAGCAGTATCTACGGTTTAAAACATCAAGATACTGACATGAGTTCAGCTCAAGAAATCGCAAAATTTGCCGCAGAAAAGAAAAATGCCACGGCAGATATTGGTGATGTGGGCTTTGCATTTGCACGAGTTGCTGTAAAAAAAGGCGTAACACAGCCATACAAACCAACAACGTGGAACTCAATTCCTGATTGGGCAAAAGATAAAGAAGGTCACTGGGCATTAGCTTATACAGGCACAATCTCTTTTATATCTAACAACAAATTAGTAAAAAATGCCCCAAGATCTTGGAACGACTTATTAGAAGGTTCATACAAAGTAAGCATCGGTGATGTTGGTGTTGCTGCCCAAGCAAATAATGCCGTACTCTCGGCTGCTTTTGCAAACGGTGGCGATGAAGCCAATCTAAAACCTGCAATTAAATTCTTTGCTGAACTAGCAAAACAAGGTCGCCTTTCTTATACCGACCCAGGCTTAGCAAACTTAGAAAAAGGCGAAGTTGAAGTGGCAGTATTATGGGATTTTAATGCTCTTAATTACCGCGATAAACTAGGTCGTGAACGATTCAGTGTCAATATTCCTCAAGATGGTTCTGTTATTTCAGGCTACACCACCATTATCAATAAATTCGCAAAAAATCCAAACTCAGCAAAACTGGCTCGTGAATATATCTTCAGTGATCAAGGACAAATCAACTTAGCTGAAGGCTATGCGCGTCCAATACGCAGTGATGTTACGTTGCCTCAGTCTATTCAAGATAAATTAATTCCTAACGACCAATACACTAACGTTCATCCTGTTGCTGACTTCAACGCATGGGAAAAATCAGCAAGAAAACTGCCTCGTCAATGGCAAGAAAACGTATTAATTAACCAACAATAAGAGATCACAATGAGCAGTAAGACGATTCTTGTTGTTCTCGATGGCCTTAATTACCAAGTAGCCCATGATTGCATGGGTTACTTAACTGGGTTAATTGAGCACCAAAGAGCAACACTATATAAAATTCAATCAGAGCTACCCTCGATGTCACGTCCATTGTACGAATGCTTGCTAACAGGCGTATCACCAGTAAACAGTGGCATTGTGAATAACAATATTGTGCGCTTATCTAATCAAGATTCCATATTTAGCTTAGCTACACAACAAGGCAGAACAACGGCAGCAGCGGCATATCATTGGGTCAGTGAACTCTACAATATTTCCCCTTATCATGCTGTTCGTGATCGCTTTACTAATAATAAAGCTCTCAACATTCAACACGCGTGTTTCTACCATTGGGATCACTACCCAGATGAAGCGCTCTTTTTGGATGCAGAGCACCTTCGCCAAACACATCAGCCTGATTTTCTATTGATCCATCCGATGAACATCGATGATGTAGGACATAAATTTGGTTTAGATTCTCGTCAATACAGAAACAGCGCACGTACCGTTGATATTATTTTATCCAACTACATTGATACTTGGGTTAACGATGGCTATCAAATTCTTATCACGAGTGATCATGGCATGAACAACGACTTATCACACGGTGGTATTTTACCAGAAGAGCGCGAAGTTCCACTCTTTGTTATTGGTAATCGCTTCAGTCATCAAGACCCTACGCTGAAAGATATGAAGATTAAGCAAACAGATATTTGTGGTGCAGTGTGTCAATTATTAGCACTTGAGCACAATAAATCATACCCTCAGGAATTATTAGCATGATGAGTAGTTCAGTTGCCACTCAATCTAAACGAACATCAATTAGCTCGCCCAAAAACAGGCTAAAAAAACTCAAACCTGCAATTTGGTTAGCTCCTCTCGCCTTGTTTTTCTATCTATTTCAACTTGCTCCCATGCTGTGGGTGTTCATTAATAGTTTTATTTATGAAGATGTGTTCTCGTTAGAAAACTATCATGAAATACTAAATTCCAGTTTTATGCTGCAAGGGTTCAGTAACAGCTTATGGTTAGCGATATGGTCTAGTTTCATTGGGCTTTCTATTGCTGCCTTATTAGTCTCATCGCTTCGAAGAATAGATAGCAAGATCCGAGATGGCGTTATCGCATTTACTAATATGAGTAGTAATTTTTCAGGCGTACCACTCGCTTTTGCTTTTATTATTATTCTGGGCGTTAATGGCGCATTTACTTTATTACTAAAACAACATGGTTTGATTGATGATTTTAATCTCTATGGAAAATGGGGATTACTTACTTTATATATCTACTTTCAAATTCCATTAGCTGTGTTACTACTCTACCCTGCTTTTGATGCATTAAGTGACGATTGGCAAGGCGCTTCAGCCCTTCTTGGTGCGAAAACATGGCAGTATTGGTTCAAAATAGCATTACCCGTGTTATCTCCAGCATTACTAGGTACGTTTATTATTCTCATTGCCAACGCGATTGGTGCTTACGCTAGCGTATACGCCTTAACTAATGGTAACTACAACGTTATTACCGTTCGTATTGCTAGCCTTGTCTCTGGAGACTTATTCCTAGAACCAAACTTAGCCGCTGCAATTTCTGTTATTTTGATGCTGATTTTAGCCTTTATTACCATCATTAATCAGTGGCTTATCGCTAGGAGTTATCATGCAAAACGTTAATTCTATATTCCATAAATCAATCGTCTATTCTATTGTGGGGATCATGATAATCCCTATTATCGCCACTTTAGTTTACTCTCTTTCTTCACGTTGGGGCGCAACCATATTACCTGATGGTTTTACCTTCTCGTGGTACGGTCAACTATTAACAGATCAACGCTTTATTGCAGCCTTTGGACGATCACTCTTCATTGGTATTTCAGCGTTAGCGCTAAGTGTTGTTCTTATTATTCCTGCTATTTTTGTGGTTTTTTATTACTTCCCCAAGCTAGATAAAGTAATGAATATACTTATCTTATTGCCCTTTGCTGTTCCGCCTGTCGTCTCTTCCGTTGGCTTATTACAACTCTATGCCGACAGCGCAATTCCATTAGTTGGTACTCCTTGGATACTGATTGGAACCTACTTTACAATTGCACTTCCTTTTATGTATCGCGCCGTAGCAAACAGCTTTGAAGCCATTAATCTAAACGATCTTATGGATGCAGCCCACTTGCTTGGTGCAAGTACGACAAAAGCATTTCTCTTGATCATTCTTCCGAATTTAAAGAAAGGATTAATGGCATCGATCTTCTTATCCTTCTCCTTTTTACTCGGGGAGTTTGTTTTCGCCAACATATTAGTTGGTACTCGTTACGAGACCTTACAAATTTACCTTTATAACATGCGTCAAACCAGCGGGCACTTTACGTCTGCTTTAGTGATGACCTATTTCTTATTCATCTTTTTACTGACTTGGTTAGCAAGTCGTTTTAGCCGAGGCATTAAATAATGAGCTATGTAAGCGTAAGTCAATTAACGAAATCATTTGGTGATAACACTGTCTTTGAAAACATAAATTTCAATATAGAAAAAGGCGAGTTCATAACACTGTTAGGTCCAAGTGGTTGTGGAAAATCAACTCTACTTCGCAGTTTAACAGGGTTAGATCCTCTCAATAATGGCGAAATCTGGGTTAACGGTGAAAATATTACAAACCAAACACCACAACAACGTGGTATTGGAATGGTATTTCAATCTTATGCATTATTTCCAAATATGACGGTAACAGAAAACATCGCTTTTGGACTAAAAATGAAAAAAATTGATGCAAAGACCGTTGAAAAGGAAGTAAATAAAGTCATTGAATTAGTAGATTTAAACGGTAAAGAAAATCGCTACCCACATCAATTATCAGGCGGACAGCGTCAACGAGTGGCATTGGCTCGTGCATTAGTCGTCAAACCAAGAATATTGTTATTAGATGAGCCTTTATCCGCACTAGATGCCAAGATCAGAAAACGCCTTCGTCAACAGATTCGAGACATACAAAAAGAGCTGAATTTAACCACGATTTTTGTCACTCACGATCAAGAAGAAGCCATGATCATGTCAGATCGCATCTTTTTAATGAACCAAGGTAAGATAGTGCAGCAAGGATCACCCGAAGAGATCTACACACAACCAGCTAATGAGTTTGTTGCTGGATTCATGGGACATTACAACTTAGTTGACGCACCAAAGGCCAAGCAATTATTTAATATTGAAACCGAGTGGAAAGTCGCTATTCGACCAGAATCTATTTATGTAAAAGAAGAGGGACGCTATTATGCCGATCATATATCAGCTCCTAAACAGGGCATTATCAAAAATCACCAATTGCTTGGAAATGTAATACGGTATCAAGTAGAAGTGAATGATTGCAGTTTGACTGTTGATCTACTCAATCGCTCATCAGAAAGACTATTAGCCGCAGGAAGTACACTAGACTTACTCTTCAACCTTAATGAAATTCAACCAGTGAGAGCTTAGTATGACGCAACCATTATACGTTTTTGATATGGACGAAACCTTGATTAACGGCGATTGTGCCATGATTTGGAATGAGTTTTTAGTTGATAAAGGAATAGTGACTGATCCCGACTTTCTAGACGAAGATAAGCGCTTAATGGCTCTATATTCTCGTGGTTTGATGGATATGGAAGATTATTTATCCTTTTCAATGCAGCCATTAAAAACAATACCAAGAGAAAAAATAGCACAACTTACTCATGAATGTGCCGAGGAACGGATTTTACCTCTATTATTCCCAGAGGCTAAAACGCTTATTACTCAATTAAAACGCGATAATATCGACATGATAATTATCTCTGCATCTGTCGCTTTCTTAGTTAAATCTGTCGCAGACCGCCTTGGTATAGAGCATGCGATTGGGATTGATTTAAAAGAAAAAGGGGAACTCTATACACGTCATATATTAGGTGTTGCGAGTTACAGAGAAGGAAAAGTAGAACGTTTATCAGAATGGTTAAGTGGAGGGGATAAAACCTATTCTGAAATACATTTTTATACTGATTCTATTAATGATTTACCATTATGTTTGTACGCGAGCCATACGTACTTAGTAAATCCTTGCGAACAGTTGGCGGCTTATTCAGATAAAAAGAATTGGCCTATATTACTTTGGGGGGAGTGAATAACCCAAATACTGTGATTATAAAGAATAATAATTGATTAATAAGCAATCGAAAAATTGCCAATAGCCTGGTTATTGCTGTTGGTAATATTTCCTTCACCAGTCTCTTCACAGTATGAAAAACCGATATCAAACGAGTCTAAATTGCCCTTCATCAGAACATTTCGTAATAAAACATCGCTGTTTAGTTGGTGAATTAGTGCATTCCATGACACATTATTTTTAAAAATAGTAAAATTTACTTTCATTGAGTACCTTTGATTTTATAGATAAGAAAAATAGTTAATTTTGAGCTCATAGATTTAAGATAAAATGAGGCTAAAAATTATTTAATATAGAGTAGTTGATAAATATTACAGAAAAATGATTGGATTAAAACTAAGATGGTAGAAGTAACTAAGAGATTTTTTGACAAGTACAAAACAGGAGCGGATGTTTGAAATGTTGATATCTTACAAAGTAGAACTAAATCGAGTATTAATAGAGTATTTAAAAGCAGCGCAAATGGTACTAAGACCATTTACGCAACTTATTTGAAATTAAGCAGCTACAACGTTAGCAGCTTGAGGGCCTTTTTGGCCTTGCTCAACTTCAAAAGAAACTTTTTGGCCTTCAGCAAGAGTTTTGAAACCCTCTGAAGCGATAGCACGGAAATGTACGAATACGTCAGCGCCGCCGTTATCTTGAGTGATAAAACCGAAACCTTTCTCTTCGTTAAACCATTTAACGATACCAGTTGTTTTAGACATGTAATGTCCCTTATTATATATAAATTCATAAAAAATCGCATAATGCGATACGCTTAGAGCTTGAATTATTAAATGCGACGACAAAGCTAAGGGAAAGACTGAGAATAACAACATTACGAAGAAATACTAAGGCTTACTTTACTTGATGTTCATTAACAACTCTGAGCAACAGAGCGAGATGAATAATACCGCAGTGCTAAAAATTGTAAAGAAGTTTCTTCAATTATTTTACTGTTTTTGTTCCCAATTCGATTAAATAAAATTAGAGAGCTCTTATAAAGATACCGTCTACCCACAGCATATAGACGGTACGCCCCTCTCAACTAAATCAACCTAATTGGTTAGTCGATTAACTCTATATCACCTGGCTTCCATGCTTTATCGTACTACGCCTCTTTAGAGCCCTATAACCGTAGACATTTTTTTCACATAGCGAGCCTCATACTCCATGGTAATTTCTTAATACAGAGTACTACCAATGAAAAAATCACTTTTATCTGTTTCCATTCTTGCTTCTTTATGTTCATTTTCTTCATTTGCAGAGCTAAGCGATGAAGCTGGCTTTGGTGGTGAGATTTCATTCAATACAGGTGTTTTTTCACAAACCTCTAATCTCAATACTGATAATGAAGATGTACTAACAGACCGTAATTCTAAAGGTGAATCAAGCAATGAATTTATGGTACTGCCTTTAGGTACAGTCAGCTATACATTCGGCCAAGACTTAAACCACCAAGTGTATTTTGGTACTGCTCGTGAAGATATTGCGGTAGGTGATTTTGCATTAGAGTTAGGCTACAAACACCAATTTGATTCAGGTATGATTGTCGATGCCGCTTTCTTACCTACAATCATGGCAAACGAAACATGGGAAGACCCGTTCTTAACTGGTTCAAAACGTGAAGTAACCGATGAGACAGGTAACGCTTATAGACTACAACTGATTGATATCGCTGGCTCTGATTTCTCTTTAGATATGGCATATGCAACAATCGATGTTGATAATGAGACTTCTGGCTCTCAATTCTCTCAAAAAGATCAAGAGGCTCTACAACGTAACGGCAGTTTAGTTTTCCTTAAAGGTGAATATAAATACATGCTGGATCGCTCATCAGGCCTAATTCCTTCTCTAAGTTACACTATCCGCTCTGCTGATGGCGATGCAATGGCCTATAATGCAATCGGTGCTGATTTAACGTATTTTAAAATTCTTGATAAGCACCAATTTGCACTAACAGCGGGTTACACAAATCGCAGCTACGATGGTTCAAATCCGGTATTTGATAAAACTCGTAATGATAACGAGGTTAGCTTATTTGCCGCCTATGAGTACAATAATCTAATGGGCTGGGAAGATGTATCATTTATCTCATTTGCAGGTTACGGCAGCAGTAGCTCTAACATCGAGTTTTATAATGAATCAGAATACTTAATGTCTATCGGTGTTAACTACAAATTTTAGTTCAACGCTGAGGATTGCTAAAAAAGTAATCTAAATTTACTGATTAATACACTAAAAATATGCTCCGCTTTAGTTATGATGTTTTTATACATATGGCATTAACTAACATTTAGCGGAGTATCTAATACATGAAAAAATTGTCCCATTTATTCTTCTCGCCTTTTTTAGCCTACGTTTATTTGCTTCTGTTGGTCCCCATCTACAACAATTAGAACATGATAGTTTCACTATTCTACGATCTATCCTTATCGTTGGGGCATTTTGTTTTGCCATCTCTTTAATTATCAAAAGATTTAAAAAACCGTCTAAAACAAACCTTAATTCTAAAGAAGAATAGGGCACTCCTAAGTATCTCTAACTTTAATTCATTTCCATTTTTACTAAAAAGTTCATCAAACTCATGACATCTCATCAATAATACTCCATTTACACTAGATATTTGGGACGCATGACACACAATAAATACAAAATAGGGGTAAAATGACAGATTCTATTCACTGAATTTATGGGATTTTACAAATTAATTACCTCGTTAATCTCTCATGCAGAATATCTACAATATAAATGGACTTTACGCTCATGAAAAAAATAACCTTACTCTCTTTAAGCATTGGTACAGCACTATTAAGTACTAATCTATACGCGGCAAACCAAGTAGCTGACGCTCGCGGTAATGCTATGGGTAACACTGGTGTTGCTTCTGCTGACTATCTTGTCGCTCCATTTTATAATCCCGCTCTCGCGACAAGTTTTAAAGAAAATGATGATTTTGCTTTTTTGCTACCTGCGATTGGTGCTTCTGCACGTGATAGCGATGATACGTTAACAACTATTGATGATCTTCAATCATCTATTGAAGAATTTGAAAATTCAACAACACCTTCTCAAGGACAAGTTGACGAACTTAATGGATATTTAGATCAACTTGAAAACAATAAACCACTAACCGTTACTGCTGGACTTGGCTTTGCAATTGCGCTGCCAACAAAAACCGTTGCTCTAAATTTATATGGCCGAGGATATACAGAGATTATTGCAGCACCTGATGTTGCAGCAAATACTGGCTCTACACCTATTGATGTTGAACAACGTTACCAAAATTCAAATGTTGATATGGTCGCTTTTGGCTATGCTGAATTTGGCCTAGCAATTGCAAAAGAGTTTACAATTGCTGATGAAAAAGTCTCTTTTGGTGTTACTCCTAAATATCAACAAATGACTACTTATGCACAGCGTACTACGATTGAAGATTTTGATATCGACAATTACGATGAAACTGAAATTACAGAAAATGCCTTCAACATTGATTTAGGTGCAGTTTGGTACAAGGGTAACTTCCGTACTGCATTGGCAATAAAAGATATTATTGCTCAAGAAATTGACGCAGAACATCATGGCTTAAAAGATACTTATGAGTTAAACACTCAAGCTACTCTGGGTTTTGCTTATGCAGCTGAATACTTCACAGCAGCCTTTGACGCCGATTTAACAAAACAAACTCGTTTTACAAGCTTGAAAGATGATACCCAGTTTTTACGCTTTGGTATTGAAGGAAATGCTTGGGGCTGGGCACAGTTACGTGCTGGCTATGAAATGGATTTAGAAGATACATTAGAAAACTCAATTACCGCTGGTATCGGAATTAGTCCTTTCGATGTTGTTAGTTTAGATATTGCAGGCTCATATGCTGGTGAAAACCAATTTGGTGCATCGGGTAACTTAGCTTTTACTTTTTAACCAGAACTTAATGCATAAAGCCTAATCGGATTAGTTTTTTAAACAAAAAGGCGGACCCAATATTGAGTCCGCCTTTCTTCATTAAAACACACCTTTATCAATTAGAAACTATAATGCCAATGCCGACATTGCTGTTTTTAATTGCTGCACCAATTCTTCGTTACGTAGCTCGCCTTTTTCCATATCAAAGTTATCGTAAAAACTTGGAATAGAAAGAGAACCTTTTACATCTGCTGCAAAGTAAGGAGCTGAGCCTGTTGCGGCAGCAAGTACGGTCGCTGCACCACCAGGGCCAGGTGATGTTGCTAACATGATTACAGGCTTACCTTGATAGACCTTCATATCAATACGAGAAGTCCAATCAAACACATTTTTAAATGCCGCAGCATAAGAACCATTATGCTCTGCATATGAGATAACAATCGCATCGGCTTCACCAATTTTTTGGAAAAAACGTTTTGCAGGCTCAGGCTGACCTAGTTCTTTCTCTTTATCTTCACTGAAGATTGGCATTTCAAAGTCATTTAGATCTAAAACGTCTATGTCAGAATTAGGCACCAAGCCGGCTGCGTAAGTGGCCAATTGTTTGTTAATTGATGTTGAACTGCTGCTTGCTGCTAATGCTAAAATTTTCATAAGAGTACCTTCATATTCGATTAAGTAAAAAGAGTAGTTAGTTCTCAGCTCTTTTCAAATGTCTTGTTCTTTTTTGCGATGGAGTAACTATAGTTCATTCACGAACGTTGATTAATAACCTAAATGTGCAATGATTATTTCCATATGACTCGCAATATAAGTATGAATAAGTTAATTATGGCCTTTAATTCAGCGTTATTTGATGGAATGGTAATTTTTGTTGAGGTCGTCACTAGTGGTAGCTTTACTCAAGCAGCTCACAATAGTGGGCATTCAACATCTTATATAAGTAAAGAAATCGGAAAATTAGAAGAACGGTTAGGCATCCGTTTATTACACCGTACAACACGGACACTACGATTAACTCCTGAAGGAGAGTTGTATTTTCAACAGTGCCAACAATTAATTGAAGATGCACAAATGGCTGAGAACGCAGTTACTGGTCAACAAGCTACTCCAAAAGGACGTCTTAAGGTAAGTTGCCCTGTTGGCTTTGCCCTTTCTCGTTTACGTCCTATTCTTGGTAAGTTTGCTGATCGCTATCCTGATATCACATTAGAACTCGATTTAAATGATCGTAAAATAGATATTGTGGCAGAAGGATTTGATATGGCGATCCGTGCATCTCATCAACTTGAAGACTCAAGCTTGATCAGCCGTCGATTTTTAAGCTCCCAAGCTGTGGTCATCGCCTCTCCTGATTACTTGAAAAAATATGGAGCTCCGATTCATCCCTTAGAGCTAACTAATCATAAAACCATTGGTTACGCTTATGTAAAGCAAGGCACGGTGTGGGATTTTATCGATAAAGAAAACAAAGAGCTACCAGTGCCACTTCAAAGTCAAGTGATTACTAATAACTCATTTATGGAGCTATCATTATGTTTGGCAGGGCAAGGGATAACTCGCATTCCAAAATTCCACTTAACTGATGAGTTAGAAACCGGAAAGTTGGTTGAGCTGTTTTCAGATTACCCCAAACTTACCATTGATGTATTTGTTGTTTATCCAAGTCGTAAACACA
Source organism: Aliivibrio wodanis (assembly GCA_000953695.1). Classification (GTDB taxonomy): domain Bacteria; phylum Pseudomonadota; class Gammaproteobacteria; order Enterobacterales; family Vibrionaceae; genus Aliivibrio; species Aliivibrio wodanis. Next base: position 1,453,223 of record LN554847.1, read on the forward strand.
TGTCTGCCAAGGTACGCTGCTTTTTAGATTTCATTACCGAGCACCTTGGTGAATAGTTTATAAGAGTTACTCTTCTAACAGGGCCTCAAAGCGATCTAGCCCTCGTAATGGATCAAAATCTGTTTCTTCAATAACGAGCTCACGCATTGAAGAACTCGCAGTAATTGAACGTTGTAGATCATCAATAGCCTGAACTTCTGCACCCAATTGAGCATACGCACACGCACGTTGAAATAGTGCATGTGCGTTTTGATCATCCACTTCCAGAACTCGGTTACATAAGTTTAAAGCCCAATGAAATTCACGCATCTCCATCGCAGCATCCGCTTTATAGGTTAATGCTTCTAAATCCCCAGGTCTGACTTTTAAAATTTCATCGTATACATCCATTTTTTGCTCGGCAGTTTGAACGTTTTGTGCTCGTAGCCACAAGTTATGGACTTCATTGATGATTTCAATTTCACGGTTATTCTCTGTAATTATTCGTGTTTTACGTTTTAAATCTCGCTCTAATTCCCCAAACTTTCTTTCATAATCTTGGGCAATTTTAGAGAGCTGTTTATCTGCCATCTCTCTGGTGTTTTGCTTCATTTCCTTTAGAGACTGCCAACCAATCAAGGCAACTAAAGAAGCAACGGCTGCAATCACATAGAAGAAATAGGTCACGGTTACATTAGAATAATTAAGAGACTTATCCGCAACAGCAAGCTCCCTGTCTGTAATTTGGATGATCATTCTTTTTTCTAAATCTTGTTGCTCTGTCCGTAATGCTTTCAATTCATCAAGAATGTAACGCTCCATTAATGGTCGGTCTAAATACTCTTGTTCTGAATAACTAACCTCTTCAGCTTGAATTGAAAGCGAGGTAAAAATAAGCATGGCAAGCAGACAGAAAGATCGATACATAAAAATGGCCTTATTAATCGTGTAATTACGGATTGATATGTTTAAAGGTAACATATCTAAGTCGCTTACATTGTCTTAACAAGGCAATCAGCTAGAAATAATTAAAACCCCATCACCATAGAACCGACTAACAACCCTGCCATGCTGTAGTTAAACATTTTCAAATGACTCGGTTTCGTTAATCTTTTTTGTAACTGCTTTCCTGCGGCAGTCCAAAAGCTAACGGTTGGCACATTAATACAAATAAACACAAAGGCGATTAAAAACACACTAAACATATCAGCACTGGTCGCGTAAATACTCATTACCGATAACGACATTGACCATCCTTTTGGGTTGATCCACTGAAAGCTCGCTGCTTGTAAAAAAGACATCGGTTTATAATCGCCATTAATATTATCGACAGGCTTACTGCTCGCAATTTTATACGCCAGATATAATAAATAAACAGCACTGATAATCTGCAATGCTTTCTCTAGTTGTGGATAGGTCTGAAAAATTTGAACCAAACCAAATCCTACTAATATCAACATAAACGCAAAACCGAAGATCACACCCAGCATATGAGGAATAGTTCTCACAAAACCAACGTTCGCCCCAGAAGTCATCAACATGATGTTATTTGGCCCTGGTGTAAAGGCACCAACAAAAGCAAATGTGGTTAAAGCAAGTAAATAGGTGTAATCCATAACAATCATCTTATAAAGTTAAATTCTACTTGTATCTTAATGCGAGACTGAGTAAATTTTCTGTCTATATTTGCTTAAAATAAATTTAATACGCAAGGATTGCTCGCCATGGATAGATTTGACGAAAGAATATTGCAAGAGTTAAAAAGAAATGGTCGATTAACTAATGTTGAGCTATCGGAGCGCATTGGATTATCGCCATCAGCAACACTTCGACGAGTACAAGAATTAGAACGAAATGAAACGATTCAAGGCTACCGAGCGGTATTAAATCCAAAAAAATGCGGAGTGGAATTTGTGGCGTATGTGACAATTGGATTATCTAATCACAGTAAACAATCACAAAAAGATTTTGAAGCTCAGATAATGGAATCAAAAGAAGTGACAGAATGCCACAATATTACGGGAGCAAATGAATATCTATTACGTGTTGAGACTGAGAGCCTCTCATCTTATAAGCAGTTTCATTCAAACGTACTTGGAGAGATCTCTCAGGTCAACTCAATCGGTACATTAGTGGTTATGGACACGCCTAAAGATGAACGAACTTAGACGTGTAATAGCTTTCCCACCAGACTCTCTTTCTTAATATGATGCAATTGCTTAGCTGCACTTATTATCATTTTCACAGGAACAACAATAAAATACAGTGATGCAATTACCACCATCATAGGGTCGGCAAATTGAGCATAGTCAGCAAAAGGAGTCATTAGCAAAATTTTTGCAATCATGAAGCCTCCAAGAACAGCTGCGCTGATCACTGTATCCATTAGCCATTGCGTTGCTTCAGCATCTACCAAGGTTGAATCAATTTTATTACTTTGAGATTTCATCACCCAATAAGTAAAGTAACAACCTATTAAATTGACCACACCAAAACCCAAAGCAATACCTGTATTCACATCGCGGCCACCTTGTATTATCGCCTCAACTGCAGAAATAAAAGAAAGCATACACATTAAAGTAATTGCAATCCCTTTAAATAAAATCACTCCAGATTCAATTACCTTAACCTGCTTGATTTCTTTTGCAACTGACTCTTTGCGAATATAAATCGCTGCACATAGTGATATTAATGTTAACGCTAAACTGACTAAAGAATATACGCCATCAAACACAATTACTAATGAGTTAATCCACACTCCTAGACCGATCCCCATTAATGCAAACACGAATGCAGATCCGGTTGAGATCATCAATAATTGCCTTTCTTTTCTGATTGAATCAGACATTCTTTGCTCCATTGGCTTATTTTTATCCTTTTGATTTATAGAACCCATCATAGCGTTATCATTGATGATATGATAACTAGTCAGCGTCAGCTTTTTCGTCGCTCAATCGAATTAAAGGAATTAATGTGAAAACCAGTCAAATTGAAATGTTTTTATATACGGTTGAAACTGGCTCTATTGCAGAAGCCGCGCGTAAATTACAAAAAAGTCGCACAACCGTAAGTGCTGCACTCAATACATTGGAAGATGAACTTGGTGTTTCTCTATTAAGTCGTACAGGTAATCGTATTACCCCTACAGAGATTGGGGCGTCGATTGCGAATGATTGCCAGCGTATGTTGCTTATCAGCAATGATATTACGAGTAAATGCTCACAATATAATGCAGGTATCGCCTCAACAATTAGAGTTGTAAGAGACGATGCACTTCCTGAGTCTATTTGGCGTGAAATTTTAGCCCGAATGAGTCGAAAGTTTCCTAATACCTGTATCTCTATTTATGTCGCACCCTCTCCTGAATTAGAAAATATGGTCACCCAAAACATGGTTGATGTAGCTTATGGTCTCTTCCCGATCAATAATCGATCAATACACTTACACCAAAATGAGTTAGGGCAAATTCGGTTAATGTCGGTCGCACATAAAGACCATCCATTAAGTCAACTCAGGAAAGTTAATCAAATTGATTTAGAAACCAACACTGAAATTATTGTTAATTACATCACTGATGATGAACTAATCGCAGTGGAATCTAAATCCAGCAAATATATTGCATTAAACTTTTATGAACACCTTCGTGATGCCGTATTAGATAAAACAGGCTGGTCTTCAGTGCCTGCATTATTAATGAACGAGTACTTACGTGATGGAACATTAAAGGTACTTAGACATAATCGAGCTATGAACTGGCTGTCTTTTACGGAGATAACCAAAGCAAATATGTCTCGTAGTGTGATTATTGATTGGCTATCAGAACAAGTTGAAGATTATTTATTAGAAGTCTCTGAATAACACATTCAAGAAATTCATGACAAAAATGCGACGAAAAATTTATTTTTTGACTTAATTATCAGTATTAAATATTGACACTGTGAATCAAGTTCAATTAGGTGATAACGTTTTTCTATATTTTTAGCTACCCAATGACGGATTTTACAAAATAGCAGTGGTAGACATGAAATATAAAAAACAAAAAATAAGCTTACTTGCCCTTACAATCTTAAGCTCTTTTAACGCTTACTCTCAACAAAATGGAACTATGATGCAATACTTCCATTGGTACAGCCCAAACGATGGAAGTTTATGGTCAGAAGTAACGACTAATGCAGAAGCACTATCTGATAATGGTATTACCGCTCTATGGTTACCACCAGCCTATAAAGCCGACGGTGGTATCAATGATGTAGGTTATGGAGTCTACGATATGTACGACTTAGGTGAATTTAACCAAAAAGGTACCGTTCGAACTAAGTATGGAACCAAAGAGCAATACCTAACTGCAATTAATAAAGCTCACGCAAATAATATTCAAGTCTACGGTGACGTCGTTTTTAACCATCGAGGGGGGGCAGATGGAAAACGATGGGTAGACACAGTAAAAGTTGATTGGAATGATCGCAATCAAGAGCTTGGCCAACAATGGATTGAGGCATGGGTCGATTTCTCTTTCCCTGGTCGAAATGATAAATATTCAGATTTCCATTGGACTTGGTATCACTTTGATGGTGTTGATTATGATGCTGCAACTGGTGAAAAATCCATTTTTAAATTCAAAGGAACAGGTAAAGCATGGGATTGGGAAGTCAGTAATGAAAATGGTAACTACGACTATTTAATGTATGCCGACCTCGATATGGATCACCCTGAAGTAAAACAAGAATTAAAAGACTGGGGCGAATGGTATTTAACTATGACAAAAGTTGACGGCTTCCGTATGGATGCTGTTAAGCATATAAAATATCAATATCTAAAAGAATGGTCTGAACATATGCAAGCAGCATCAGATAAAGATCTATTTATTGTGGGGGAATATTGGAATTATGATGTTAATCAATTACATAATTTCATTACTAAAACTAACGGAGAGATGTCTTTATTTGATGCACCATTACACATGAACTTCTACCAAGCCTCAATTAAAAATGGGTATTTTGATATGGGTTCAATCATGAATGGTACGTTAATGAAAGATAACCCAACCAAAGCAGTTACCTTAGTTGAAAACCACGACACCCAACCAATGCAAGCTCTTGAATCCCCTGTTGAGTATTGGTTTAAACCCCTTGCTTATGCTGTGATCTTACTGCGAGAGGAAGGCTACCCAAGTGTCTTCTACCCCGATTATTATGGTGCAAAATATAAAGATAAATATGACATTAATCTTGCCCCAGTTAAACACCTAAAAGAGCTAATAACCCTACGTAAAGATTTTGCGTATGGTAAACAAAACAGCTATTTAGATCACCAAGATATTATTGGTTGGACTCGGGAAGGTAATAATGAGCATCCTAATGCAATGGCCGTTGTTATGACAGATTCTTATGCTGATGCGAAATGGATGTATACCGGTAAAAAAAGCTCTGCGTTTAAAGATACTTTAGGCAACAGAAGTGAAACTATTTGGACGGACGCTAATGGATGGGGGCAATTCCCTGTGAATGAAAAATCTGTTTCCGTTTGGATAAGCCAATAAATTAATAACTTATATCATTGGCAGTCAATTTTTTAAACTGGCTGCCTTAACCCAACCTTAAAATAAATCTCTCATTCCAATTCTAATAATTATCTCTTCATTCTTATTGATTCCATAATTTAATAGATAAATAGTCTAATTAATCACCATCGATATAGTTATTATTCGAGGTATAAACGGTTATTTACTTAAAGTCTCCGAATAAATGTTTATATATCGCTCAATAAACAGTACAGTACGCGCAATTAATGAAGTTCAAATAAACTTTATCGAAACATCTATATTTAACTCTTTGATACATGGATCTTTATGAGCATTGAAACCTATTTACTTTTTATGGCTGGTATGTTCGCCTTTTGTGCGATGCCCGGCGCTGATTTCTTCTACGTTCTTTCAAGAGCCTTAAGTGGTGGTGGAAAAACAGGTATCTATGCAGCATTTGGCGTAGCTACTGGTGTTCTATTTCATACCTTTTTAGCCGTGGTTGGTTTAAGTGCGCTATTACTCTCTTCTGCAACAGCTTTTACCATCATCAAATACATTGGTGCAGCCTACTTATGCTATATCGGCTTTAAAATGTTTACCGCTAAAGGTGGAATTGCCGAATTAGAGACAGCAAAGAAAACATCAAACATAAAAGTATTTCAACAAGGCATTTTAACCAATGCATTAAATCCTAAGGTTTGTTTAACATTTGTTGCTTTCATTCCTCAGTTTTTAACACCAGAAACCTCATCACCATCAATGATTGGAATGCTCGGTATTACAACCGCCTTCATCGCTTTACTATGGTTTATCTGTATTGCCACTTTTGCCGGCAAATTTAGAACCGTTATAGCAGAAAGCAAAGCGTTTTCTAATCTACTTAAATACGGTTTAAGCTCTTTATTAGTAGGCTTTGGAGCTAAGTTAGCACTAACTAATTAATACCAAAAACAAGTACAAATAGAAACCAATAAATACAAAGGTTGAAGATAGCGATATCTTCAACCTTTTTTTTTAAAGCAAATTTCATTAACGATTATAAGCCTGACATATTAATTTTATGGCCTAAGTACATTACATCCACTTTTGCATAACCAAGAGAAACGGCTTCAAATTGCTGACTTAGTTCACGTGCATGTACTTCATCTTTTGCCATGATAGAAACAGAGTATGTTGGACGCGTTGAACCATCTTTCACAGTTTGTGTATTAATATACGATGACGTCACTAGCCCTGATGAATTCAAAGTAACCACACGCTGTAAATCAATCCCAATCACGCGATCCATTTCCATTACATCAATATCTGCATTCCATTCAAACATCAATGCATAGTTCTTATTCATCGGTGTATTATCTAACCACTTTTCACCTAATGGCTTAATATTATCAATACTTACTAGCTTTTCTTTGTAAAATGGAAGGCCTGATAATTTATCTTTTACGTCTTTTTCACTATCCGCTTGAATAACAAAACGTAAAATCCCCATAGGCTTACCATCAATGTCACTTTCAACTAAAAACATATCTTTAACTTCTTTTGACTTAATTAGCTCACTAAATGCAGAGCGCTGCTCACTCATCATATCCAATACTTTTTCTGCATCAGTGGTGTTCCAATTAAGAGCAACACCATAATCTGCCGCTTGCACAGTTGCTGTAAAACCCAATATTGATGTGATCAGTAATGTTGAGGTGATTAATTTTTTCATGACTTTATTCTCTCTAATTTAATAATTTTATGTTGTTGTAATGAGACTTTAACTTAGAAACGTGAACGGTAGCTTCGATGGCACCCGTTACATGTATCTTGCGCTTGTTCTAAACTATTCTCGGCTAATTCTTGATTTTGTTGCTGGCTTGCTTTGTACAATTGAACAAAGCCCGAATCCATCTCATTCAGTAGCAGATTGAATTTTTCGGGTTTATCCCAAACAGCCTTTTTAGCTTTACTTCCTTCTTGGCTTCCTTCTGAAAAAGCCGTTTTCAATAATTGACTATGCATAACTAATTCATGACTGATCACTTCAATTTCTCTCCAATTAGGTGCTTCTTCATCAATCATTCCCTCTATGTGTTCTGATTGCTTTTCAATTAATGAAAACGCTCTCTGTCTTGCATCAATCAATTCAGGTGCTGTTTGTGCAAGTGCAATACTAGGTAATAAAACGCATAAGCTAAGTATTAATTTGTCCATTATTTCTCTCGATTTAATTCTGATTCGCTTTAAGTTGGGTTTAATTTACACAACAACTGTTGCACATGCAACAGTTGTTGTGTAAATTATTTCCTAGATACTTAATCTATCAACTATCAGGAAACAAAATATGAAAATTTGGGATTTACCAACACGTTTATATCATTGGCTTCAAGCTGTACTTTTTATTGGATTAGCCGCAACAGGGTTCAATGGTGAAGGTCCACATATTTATTTAGGCTTAGCTCTTTTTATTCTGATTATGTGGCGTATTGTTTGGGGAATTGTCGGAAGTGATACAAGCCGTTTTAAGCACTTCATCTCTTCCCCTAAACGTACTATTCGTTATCTATTAGGAAAAGAGCCATCAAAAGCAGGTCATAACCCAGCAGGATCTTGGATGGTAATCTCAATGATCATTACTTTATTTATTCAGTGTATATCAGGGTTGATTCTTGCGGGAATGTTTGATCATATTCCTTATGCAGAGAGCATACTTAATGATGATGTATTTGATGCGGTAGTTATTATTCATGGTATTTGTGCTCGATTACTTCCTGCTCTCGTTGGTTTCCACCTATTCGCTATTTTAGTTTACAAACTACGTTCAAAGCCTCTTGTATGGGCAATGATCACCGGAGTACAAAAAAAGGAGTCATACGATCAATCATATTCAAATATCGTATTTGCCTCTAATAAACGCGCTTTATTGGTGCTTGTTGCTACGGGATTAGTTACTATTGCAATAGTTGCAACATCATAGGTATAAGAAGATGAAAGAAGAATTTGATCGTCAAAGCAGCTTCGGTTGGATGGTAAATGTCGTAGCTAATAAAGCCTCAAAATCCTTTGAAGCAGAGCTAAAACAACACGGGTTAACTGTAGCTTTATGGCCAACCATGATGTGTTTATGGGAAGAAGAAGGTGTTACGCAACGTGATATATCTGAAAAATCAAAAGTCGAAAACTCCACTACAACTCGTACATTAGATAAATTAGAGAAATTAGGACTTGTTGAGCGACAAGCAGATCCAAATAGTCGTCGTTCATTTCGAATTTATCTTACAGCCAAAGGTCAAGCATTAAAAGAAACACTATTACCGATACCTATTTCGGTTAATAAGCAGATGCTAAGTTCATTAGAGCTAAATGAACAAAAAGAAATCATTCGGTTACTACAAAAAATGGTCGCAACTATTTAAATAAAACTCCCCCCATCTATAAATCGTAATTACAGAAAAATGGGGGGAATCTCAAGTTAGCAAGTACGCCGACTGAATTAACTTAAAGGATCACATAATTTTGGCTATTTTAATCATTGAAGACGAGTTTACCATTGCTGAAAATCTCATTCATGTATTAGAAATGGATGGTTACGAAGTAAACTGGTTTCCAACAGCAGGAGAAGGATTAGCTTTCCTTAAAGAGTACGAACCCGATTTACTTGTCTTAGATGTCGGCCTACCTGATGGTAATGGATTTGAACTGTGTAAAACTATCCGAGAGTTCTCTATGATACCCATTATTTTCCTTACTGCTCGCAATGATGAACTTGATCGTGTTGTTGGATTAGAAATTGGCGCAGATGACTATGTCACTAAACCTTTTAGTCCACGAGAAATGCTCGCTAGAATTAAACTTCGTATAAAATCTCGACCAGTACTACCCTTATCTCCAACACCTGAAATTATTAACAATAATAATTTATATGCTAAAAACTTTGATTATTACTTCAATAGCCAGCCTCTGAGTTTAACTGCTGTAGAGTTTAAAATTCTGGATAAATTAATCCAAGTCTCTTCCAATATTCTAAGTCGTGAACAATTAATGATCTCTGCCGACATGGCTCCAGATGCAGTTTACGAGCGAAATATTGACTCACACATCAAAGCCATTCGCAGCAAACTTAAGCCTTTTGGTATATCTGAGCGTATTTATACTAAACGTGGTTTTGGTTATTACTATTGCACAAAGGTACAAGAATGAGTCAATGGCCAAAAATCCCACTTGGAATACGACTGTTCTTTCTTTACTTTATATTGGTTGGAATGACCGCTTATGTTGTTAGTAAAACCGTTATTCAGGAACTGAAACCTACAGTACGCCAAGTCAGTGAAGAAATACTAGTCGACATGGCAAATTTGCTTGCCGTATTAGTAGAAAAAGACCTTACCCATAGTGAGATAAAACAAGGCCAGTTCTCGAAATTACTCACCGCTTACGATAAGCGAGAGCCAGAGGCTCGTATCTGGGAAATAGGAAAAAAAACAATTAATCACCGCATTTATATCACAGATAAAAATGGCATCGTCGTTGCTGATTCTTGGCAAGAAAACATTGGTGAAGACTATTCACAATGGAACGATGTTTATTTAACTCTGCAAGGGGAATATGGAGCTCGTAGTACTATAGAAGACCCAAGCGACTCACTCTCGACTATAATGTATGTCGCAGCACCCATTTACTATCAAAAAGAAATCATCGGTACCGTTACCGTGGCAAAAGCGAATCGTTCAGTTCAGCCATTTATCGACATATCTAAACGTAACGTGATGTTTTGGATGGTATGGATGAGTGGGTTAGTATTGTTAGCAGGGGCTTTAATTGCTTGGCGCATTAATTCAGCTCTCAGTAAATTAGAGAATTACGCAGAAAAAATGGGCCGAGGAGAAAAAGTTAGTAAGCCTATATTTAGAATTTTTTATGAATACAGAACACTTAGCAACGCACTAGAAAACATGAGAAATCAACTCGATGGCAAGCAATACGTTGAAGACTATGTTGCAACCCTTACTCATGAATTAAAAAGCCCCATCTCTGCAATTAAGGGAGCCAGTGAGATATTACAAATGCCATTACCTAGTGAAAAAATCACACGCTTTGCAAGCAATATAGAGCATGAAAGTGATCGAATGCAATACTTAATTGACAAGTTATTAGAGCTAGCACGATTAGAAAAACGTCCTCAGCTTGAAAATATTAAACTACTTGATAGTAAAGCTATGTTAGAAGAGGTTATTCAAGCCTCAGATGCTCGCTTAAGCCAAAAATCAGTCACCTGCTCTCTCACCGTCGATAATCATACCGAGGTATGGGGAGATGAATTCTTACTAAAACAAGCTTTGTTTAATATAATGGATAATGCTCTCGATTTTGTTTTCATAGAAGGGGAAATCCAATGGAAAGTATTAACCTCTAAAGATCACATCACCTTCTCAATCTTTAATCATGGTGTTCAAATTCCGGCATATGCAATGGGTAGATTAACTGAGCGTTTCTATTCATTACCAAGAAAAAATGGTGCTAAAAGTACAGGTTTAGGGCTTAATTTCGTTGAACAGATTGTAAAGTTACATAATGGGTCGCTTACCATTGAAAATGTCTTAACTGGAAATAATGGCGTAAAAGTAGCACTTAAGCTACCAAGATCATAACGCTCTCAACGCCATAAAAAGCTCAACTCCACAAAAACTCCATATAACCTTCATTTGTTCTCCAAATAACAGCTTTATCTTATAAGCATCAGTTAATTGGAGAGCAATAATGAAAAACATCCTAAATAATCAACTCGGCATGAAATTCGGTTTTGTGCTGTTTTTATTTCTACTATTACAAATCCCATTATCTATGGTTGAAGATTTGATTTCTGAACGAACAGATCGCCAACAAGAGGTTCTAGCAGACATTGCACGAAGCAGTAGTAATCAACAGCAGATCATTGGCCCCTTTATTAAAATCGATTATACAGAAATAGTTAATAACACTGAAAAAACATATATAGCTCAGCGTGAGGCTTTCCTTTTACCCGACCTATTTAGCCTAACATCTCACCTTGATAGCTTTGAAAAATACAGAGGAATATACAAAGCTCACCTATACAACGCAAAAATAGCGTTAACAGGACAATTTACCTTATCAGCGTTAGATAAATTGAACAAAGAGAATATCAGTAAAATAAGCCTCGTCGTTGCCATTAGCGACAGTCGAGGTCTTATTGATTTTAATGCTATATCTATTAATGGTAATCCTGTAAATATTCAACCAGGGACAGGAGTAGATCAATATGCAGAAGGCTTCCATCACACACTAGATATCAAGACTACAAATTTCTCCAAGCCTCTCACTTTTGATTTCAATTTTCTTCTGCAAGGAATGGGAAAACTTCAAGTTCTTCCTATAGGACAAAAAACTACTGTCGTATTATCTTCAAGTTGGCCGCATCCAAGTTTTATCGGAAATTATCTACCAATCTCATCAACAATTACTGATTCTGGATTTAGCGCCCAATGGAACACTAACAATTTCTCAAGCAACATTAACCAATTATTTGAACGCTGTCTTTCAATGCAATCTAAATGTAAGCAATTAGAGGAGAAGCATATGGGAGTAAACCTAATAGAACCCGTTGATCACTATCTAAAATCACATCGTTCTATAAATTACTCATTACTCGTTATCACCCTAATCTTTGCTTGTTTTTTCTTGTTAGAACTGTTTCAAGCACGTCCTATACATCCTGTTCAATACGGTTTTGTTGGCTTAGCTCTGGCTTTATTTTACTTATTACTGATCTCTTTCAGCGAACATATTGGATTTAACTGGGCCTACATATTCTCAACTATCGCTTCAACAGGATTGCTTTGCCTCTATGTTGGTGGAATGCTAAATAACAAAAAACATGGTGCTATATTTGGTGTCAGTTTACTCACTCTGTATGGATTATTATTTGGCCTACTTCAAGCAGACAGTTACGCCTTACTCATGGGAACTTTACTATGCTTTATCGTATTAAGCCTAGTAATGATATTTACTAGACACATCAATTGGTATGAACGAAGCGCTAACATCAACATAACAGCAGAAAGCCCTTCAGACATAAAAGAAACGCATGATGAGTAATTTCTTATTTTCAGCTAAGAGTCGTCAAGGCGACTCTATTTTCCACATATCAATAAAACGCTTATTTATTAGTGTTATTATACTTAGTACTCTAACTATAATAGCTCTATTTATTCAAGACTCGTTTATTCGTCCATTCCTAGGTGATGTACTTGTAGTCGTGTGGCTTTATTACCTTATGAGCAGCGTACTTAACCTAGCTCCAATAAAGCTTTCTTTCATCGTTGTCAGCATTTCATTTGCCATTGAAGCCTTTCAGTACCTTAGTATATTGAAACTGCTAGGATTAGATCACTACTCTATTTTACGTATTATATTGGGGTCTACATTCGACTGGATGGATCTCTTTGCCTACACAATTGGAGGAGTTCTCTGCTTAACATTTGAACGCTCACCAACCATAAAGACCATTACCTAGCGCGTAAATACCAGTAAATGTGTAAAAATAACAATATAAATGAAATCTAATGATTAAATACAGTAGATTGAATTAATTTATGGTAAAGAAATCAAGTGATAAAACACATTTACATATCAATATAAAAACATAAATCAACCTTATATTAAATTATTTTTGTCAAATATATCATTTTTATAAACTAGATCTCATTTTTGACGGAACAATCGCTCTTTATTTAGTATAAATTTGCTTTTTACCCCCTAAGAATGCCCATAATGACAAGGAATTTAATTAGAGTACAAAGGATATGTATTTACATATGACTATTGCAGCGCCCAGAATCTTGTGTTCAAGCATGGATATTGAACCCAGCAAAAAATGGACATTTAGAGAACCATCAAGGACAGACGGTGACGATGTTTATGCATTGATCACCGAGTGTCCCCCTCTTGATATCAACTCTTCATACTGTAATTTCCTTCAATCTACACATTTCAGTAAGACCTGCGTTTTAGCAGAGAAAGACGGCAACCTTGCTGGTTTTATCTCTGGTTACCATAAGCCTGATGACCCAAAAACATTATTCATCTGGCAAGTCGCAGTCTCTCCTCGCTACCGAGGTAAAGGTTTAGCTTACTCTATGCTAAATGAGCTTTTACAGCGAAAAAACCTCAAGCACACAGAATTCTTAGAAACGACGATCACCAAAGCCAACGACGCCTCTTGGTCGCTATTTAAAAAGCTGGATGCCGAGCATGGTGACCGAGGTGAAGTGACTACGTTTCTAGACAAAGAAGCTCATTTCAAAGGCAAGCACGATACTGAATATTTGTATCGTATCGCTCTAAAATAAAATAGGAATCATAAACGGACTCATCATGAATATTTTCAAGAAGCAAGAATCAAAAGTACGTTCATACTCAAACAGTTTTCCAGTTATCTTTCAAAAAGCAAAAGGATGTTGGCTAGAAACCGAAAGCGGCGAACGTTACTTAGACTTCCTTGCTGGAGCCGGATCACTCAACTACGGTCACAACAACCCAGTCTTAAAGCAAGCTTTACTTGAATACATCGAAGCAGATGGTATTACGCACGGCTTAGACATGCACTCAAGTGCAAAAGCCACTTTCTTGAATGCATTGAATAACTACATCCTAGAACCTAGAGATCTAGATTATAAAGTTCAATTTACCGGTCCTACCGGAACCAATGCCGTTGAGGCCGCTTTAAAACTGGCACGTAAAGTCACCAATCGAACTAACATTGTCGCTTTCACTAATGGCTTCCACGGCTGTACAGCAGGTGCATTAGCTGCGACAGGTAATCAACATCACCGCCAAGGTGCAGGTTTTAGTTTAAACAACGTTACTCGTATTCCTTTCGAAGGCTATGCGGATATCGATGGACTTAACTTGTTTGAAACCATGCTATCTGATAACTCAAGCGGCTTAGATAAACCCGCCGCTGTACTTCTAGAAACTGTACAAGGTGAAGGTGGACTAAACGTCGCATCGAACGAATGGCTACAACGTCTAAGCAAAATCTGTAAAGCTAACGACATTCTTATGATTGTTGATGATATCCAAGCAGGTTGTGGTCGTACTGGTACATTCTTCAGTTTTGAACCATCAGGTATTAAACCAGATATGGTTACGCTATCTAAATCAATTGGTGGCTATGGCTTACCAATGGCGATTGTATTACTAAAACCTGAATTAGATGAATGGAAACCGGGAGAGCATAACGGAACTTTCCGTGGTAACAATCATGCTTTCGTTACTGCAGCAAAAGCACTTGAGATTTACTGGTCAAATTCAAATTTTGAAGAGCATATTAAACAGATCTCTCAAAAAGTCAGTGATGTCATTCTTCGTGCCGTAAAACGCTACCCTAAGCTGTTTGTTCAGCAAAAAGGTCGTGGCATGATGATTGGTATTGAGTGTAAAGACGGCATTATCTCAAGTGATATCGCTAAAGATTGCTTTAAGAACGGCATGATCATTGAAACTGCAGGTCCATCTGATGAAGTTGTTAAATTCTTCTGCCCACTGACGATCACAGAGTCAGAGCTAGAAGAGGGTCTAACCATCTTTGAAAACGCAATTGACAATATTGCAGAAAAACACTTCAAAAAAGCATCTTAATCAGGGACGAAACAATGATTGTTAGAACACTAGACGAATGTCGTGATAGCCAACGACGCGTAGCATCAGAAACATGGGAAAGCGTAAGAATGTTGTTGAAAAATGACAACATGGGTTTCTCTTTCCACATTACGACTATTTATGAAAACACAGAAACTCACATTCACTACAAGAACCACTTAGAGTCGGTCTATTGTATGAGTGGTGAAGGAGAGATCGAAGTTATTGGCGGCGAAACCTACCCAATAAAACCGGGCACCTTGTATATTCTTGATAAGCATGACGAACACTTTTTACGTGCTTATAAAGATAAAGAAATGGTCATGGCGTGTGTCTTCAATCCACCGCTCACTGGTGCTGAAGTTCATGATAAAAACGGCGTTTACCCTATCTTAGATTAAACACTAAATCCCCTTAGTATTTATTTAGGATGGTATAAATATCAACTTGGATCCATAAAGATCCAAGTTGATACTCTCTTTAAAGTCAAAAAGGACTTCTTCATGACTTATACCGTAGAAAAAATCGGCGGTACTTCTATGACTGCGTTTGACGCCGTTTTAGACAACATCTTTCTTCGCCCTCAAAATCCATATAACCGTGTTTTTGTTGTGTCTGCCTATGGCGGCATTACCGATTCATTGCTTGAATGTAAGAAAACAGGCAAACCAGGTGTTTATAAGCTTATCGCTAAACGTGATGATAGCTGGGATGAAGCATTAGAGTATGTGAAAAATCGTATGCTATTAACCAATGAACATCTATTTATTGACCCTTTGAACCGATTAAGAGCTGACAAATTTATCAGTTCTCGGATCGAAGAAGCCAAAATCTGTATTTCTAATATTCTTGAGACCTGTCAATACGGTCAATTTTCACTCCGTCGCTACTTACCTCAAATCCGTGAATTTCTTTCTTCTATTGGTGAAGCGCACAGCGCCTTTAACACGGCATTAAAGCTAAAAACTGTTGGAATTAACGCGAAGTTCGTCGATCTCTCTGGTTGGGATAACCAAACTCCGAGAACATTAGATGAAACCATCACTGATGTATTTAAAGATATAGATGTCACCACAGAGCTGCCAATTGTTACTGGCTATGCCTATTGCAAAGAAGGCTTAATGGGCACATACGATCGTGGTTACAGTGAAATGACCTTTAGTCGCATCGCGTCACTTACTCATGCTGATTTGGCGATTATCCATAAAGAATATCACTTAAGCTCAGCTGATCCGCGTGTTGTTGGCACAGATAAAGTATTCCCAATTGGACGCACCAATTACGATGTTGCTGATCAATTAGCAAGCTTAGGAATGGAAGCTATTCACCCTAATGCAGCGGCAGGGCTTCGTGAGAGCGACATTGAAATTCAGATTAAAAATACGTTTGAGCCAGAGCACAAAGGCACATTGATCTCATCAGATTACCAACCAGAAACCAACAAAGTCGAGATCATTGCAGGTAAAGAAAAAGTGTTTGCCTTACATCTGTTTGATCAAGCAATGGTCGGCCAAGTGGATAATGTCGGTTATGAGTTAATGGAAATTATCTCAGACGCACAAGTTAGTTTAATTGGTAAAGAAATGAATGCAAATTCAATTACTTATTATCTTGGCGGTAGCACTGAAAACCTGAATAAGTTGTTATACAAAGCAGAAAAACGCTATCCAAACGCCTCTATTAAAGGTCGTATGGTGGCATTAATTTCGGTGATTGGCTCTCAGATTGATACCAACAAAGCATTAGCAAAAGGGGTTTTATCATTGATGAATAATGACGTCACCCCTGTAGCCCTGCACGCTTCTATGCGTAACGTAAACGTGCAATTTGTAGTAAGCGATCAAGACTATCAAAATGCTATCCGAGCGCTGCACCACGAGTTTTGTGAAGATATATCCACCACACAAGTAAAAACTGAACAGGTCGCTTAAATTCCGTTTTACAGTGTAAATAAACCCTCAACCGCTAGTTCATTAATGATGAGCTGGCGGTTTTTTTTGACTAATCGCTTGTAAAGAGGACAATAACTCTTCTAATACAGGCCCAAAAACATGACTGCGCGATACCAAGCAACCCATTGGGGTAAACCAACCATCAAATTCATGAGCAATCGGCAGTGCCACTAGCTTATTTTGATCTAGCAAACTCATTACGCTGTGTTCTGGTACTATCGTCCAACCAACCCCTTTACAAGCAAGATCCATCAAAGTTTGATGCGTATTGGCGTACCACAACTTTGAGCTTATCCCATAACTGAACCACAATTCTTTTCGTTTTGAGCTACGATGTACTAATTGTCGATGCCCTTTCAATGCCGCATCATTCACGACAGGCAAACTGGCTAGATCATGCTCTGGAGACACTACCGTCAGAAAGCGCACATAACCTAGAGTAAAGAAATCCATGTCCACTTTTAGCTCGCCATCTGCATAGACAATCCCTACTTGGGCTTTGCCTTTTTTTACTAACGCTTCAACATCAAAGGTTGAGGTTGT
Organism: Aliivibrio wodanis; assembly: GCA_000953695.1. GTDB lineage: Bacteria > Pseudomonadota > Gammaproteobacteria > Enterobacterales > Vibrionaceae > Aliivibrio > Aliivibrio wodanis. The sequence goes on from LN554847.1 coordinate 1,470,860, forward strand.
GATGATCTCAAAATCCGTCACAGGAAACTTATCCGCCAATGCCGCCAATATTTGTAATACATCGTCATTCATTAAGCTCTCATCAATGGCGATGACTAACTCATATTCGTGCTCTCTTTCTAATGACTCTACTTTTTGGTCAAAGTATTTTTGTTGATGCAAAATAGATTGAGCAATCGGCAATAACGCCCTGCCTTTCTCTGTCAGCACAGGCGTGTTTTTATCACGATTAAACAACTCTTGGTTAATTGAGATCTCTAAATTGGCAATGGCCTGACTCACACCTGATTGAGCGCGCTTTAACTGACGAGCGGCGGCAGAGAATGAACCGCACTCACACACGGCGACAAAGATTTTTAATTGCTCAAAACTGTACATGGTATTAGCTCAATAAATAGTTTAAGGAACCAAGCTATCACAACTCGTGATGGCTGTTAACTTTATCTCTTTTATTCGCTCTCTATAATCGCTGATTCATTATTTTTAAATGTATCAATAATAATTAAGAGTCATCGCTATGAAAACAACTGAACGTATTTTCCACGCTGTATTATTTGAAGTATTAGCTGTATCACTGTCTATCATTGGATTAGCTATTTTTACCAATCACGATGTTAGTTCTCTATCAGGAACCATGATAGTTGTTGCTACTATCGCTATGATCTGGAATTTTATTTATAACTGGATTTTCGATCAATTTTTCACTGGAGAAAAAACACAACGCACCCTTTCATTACGTATCTTCCACGTTGTATTGTTTGAATTAGGGTTATTGTTCGTTACTGTACCTGTGATGGCTTATTTATTAAACGTAGGCATCTGGGAAGCCTTTGTGATGGATATTGGCGTGACTATTTTTATCACCATTTACGCATTCACCTTTAACTGGGTATATGACAATGTAAGAGCTGTATTGGTGAAAAGAATGGCGAGAGGTGAGTCGATTGCTGCGTAATGCATTATATTCAACCTAAAATAGATTGATTTACTTTAATACGTAATCTATTTGATGTTTATATCAATATAATTGAGAAAATTATCAGCACTTGACTACGCTTATTAATAATAACTATCTAAAAGTTCATTAACGGAGTAAATCATGGGGCTCGATAATATTTCAATTGCTAAAAAGTTGTCCATATCGCCAACTGTATTAATTATTATTCTTATTGTGATTTCATTTGTTAGTTCAAATTTATTAAATAATCTATCAAATGATATGAAAAAAATATCATTTGATTTAGCCCCGGATACTGAATTAGCCGCAGAGTTAACTGATGCCGTTTATGGTTTACGCCTCACTGTAAAAAATTACATCAAAACTGGTGATGAGCAATTTATTACTACTTTTAACCAACAAGCCAGTCAATGGAAAGGCAAGATGTCTCAAGCTTATCAAGACATTCAAACGCCACAACGAGTGCAGATCCTTAAATCTATCGACAGTATGAAAACGCAATATCTACAAACCTTTACTAATATTGTTATTTCAAATATGCGTAATCGAAATGATATTGTAAAAGGCACATTAAATGTTAATGGCCCAGAAATCGAACGGAAACTCACTCAGGTAATGAAGTCGGCCAAAAAAGATGGTGACGTTATAGCGGCCTACCATGCCGGTCGTGCAGTGCGTGCTCTGCTCTTATCTCGTCTTTATGTTTCTAAATTTTTAGTTGAAAACCAACAAGCACAGGTCGAGCGCTTTAATCAAGAATTTAGCTCTGCAAAAAAAGAATTAGACATATTATTAGACACCCTTGAAAACCCTGGACGACGTCGTTTAACTACCGAAGCAAAAGAATATTTAGAACAGTATAAACAAGCCTCAAATAACATTGTTTCCATCATTTATAACCGTAATGATGGAATTAAAACCTTAGATAATATCGGACCTCAAATAGCACAGTCTATTGCGACATTACGAGCTTCGATCAGTGACTCAATGAAAGAAGCTGCAATAACAGCACAAGAAAATACCGACTCTTCAATCTCTATACTATTTATGATGGCAGCCGCAGCCGTCAGCTTAGGGGTTTTGGTTTCATTTATCGTGACTAAAGCCATTGTATCCAAACTGATAAGTACTAATGATGTGCTCGCAGATATTGCTCAAGGCGAAGGTGACCTGACAATACGCATCCCAGAAACAGGGACTGATGAATTGGCATTACTTGCGCATAATTACAATACCTTTGCCGACAAGCTACAAGGCACAATATCAAAGCTTAATACGGTTTCAAATAGCATGCTATCTTCTGCACAAACTCTCACCAATAAAGCAAATAGTACTCAAGAAGAGGTACGCGAGCAGCAAGCACAAGCACAATTAGCGGCATCAGCTATGACACAAATGTCAGCCAGCGCACAAGAAGTAAGCAATAGTGCACTACAAGCATCAGAGCTTTCACAATCCACAGCAGACGCGGCAAATAAGGGAACTCAAGTTGTCGTTGATGCCACCAAATCAATGGAGCATCTTTCACTACAAATATCAGACGCTAGTGATACCGTAGAACTATTACGCTCAGACAGTGAAGAAATTGGTACTGTATTAGACGTTATTCGTAGCATAGCAGAGCAAACTAACTTACTGGCTCTTAACGCCGCAATTGAAGCAGCAAGAGCCGGAGAGCAAGGGCGTGGGTTTGCTGTTGTCGCTGACGAAGTTCGTTCTCTTGCATCCCGAACGCAAGAGTCTACTGAAGAAATACAAAATATTATTGTCAGTTTGCAGCAACGTTCAGAAAGCGCGAGCCAAGCAATGACAAAAAGCAGATCAAGCACTGAAGAGACAGCTGCACAAGTAAGCTCTGCAGAAAAGGTGCTTATGTCCATTGATGGCTTTATTGAACAGATAAATGATTCTATCGGCCATATATCAAGTGCCGCAGGCGAACAAGCTATTGCAGCCGACGAAGTAAGTATCAACGTGAATACCATGTCCGATATTTCAGATAATACATTAGAACAATCGATAGAAACGACTCAATCTGCAGAGCACCTTAACCAATTAGGGACAGAAGTTAGTGGTTTATTAGGACAGTTTAAAGCATAACATTAGCTTCTATCTCAGGCTTTAGCTAAGTGAAAACGTGCCGAATTCTAAATTCTACTATGCTGCGAACGAATACAAATTACCTGTTAGTAAACATTATTCCGCCAACAGGTAATTACTGGTATTAGAATCACTCTGGATTATTATACCAAGCATCAAGTAGCTCTTTTCCATATACAATTTCTATATTCATATGCAAAAACAGAAGAATCATCGCCAGTAAGGCACATATGATATTGAACCAAAAAGTAACTTTACCTCGAATGGATTCATAAGTAGCGATGCTAATGAAGACAAGTAAGAATGGATAGGAAATAGCTAACAAGAACAACCAACCAAGATAACTAGATATTGCCATTTGAGTCTGAGCCACAGTTACACCATTAATTTAGGAAGTAACTCAAATTATCATAATTTTTATAAATCAAACATTAATTCAGTCGTTACTTCACCATTCATTAGAGTCATATATCAATTTGCTCTTCAAAGGCTACGTTAAGGCAGTCTGTAACCTGCCTCACTCTGCTACTAATGCATAAACTTACAGTACTTTCTCTTTAATCACTGTAAACACGCCAGCGTCTTTGTTACTTGGTGCCATAAAGCGGGCTGTCTCTTTTACTTGTTGATGCGCATTTTCCATCGCATAAGAGTAGTAGCTCTCTTGCAACATTTCTAAATCATTCAAGTAATCACCAAAGCTCATTGTTTCTTCAAAACTAAAGCCAAGTGTGTTTTGTAGATGTTTAATCGCCGCACCTTTTGAGGCTTCTGCATTCATTATATCTAACCAAATTTTAGCACTAACCACCACTTGATGAGTTTCTCCAAATTTAGCATTAATGGTAGGATAGACAAACTCTTCTGTTCCATCAAAATGACAAATTGCGACTTTGATAAATTCATCATCAACCGCAAGAAGATCTTCTACATATTGGCAACGTTGGTAATATTTTGAAAATTCAGCCAACGCTTTTGGATCTTGGGTTTCGATGTAGGCTGAGTTTTTTCCGCAAAGTACAATCTGCGTGCCTTCGATTGAACGTGCTGTTTGAATAATGTTAATTATCGACGGTGTGTCCATCGAGCAACTGTATAGTTCTTTACCTTGATGCATCACTAACGTGCCGTTTTCAGCAATGAACATCATGCTATCTTTCACTGACTCAAAGGTTTCTAATAAGCTGTAGTATTGACGTCCAGAAGCGGCAGCAAACATGATGCCTTTGTCTTCTAATTGCTTATATAGATCAAAAAAACGTGGGTCTAATTGGCTATATTCATTAAGTAGCGTGCCATCCATATCGGTAGCGATAAATTTTACGTTATGTTTTTGCATTGATTGGTACCCAGAGATAATTTAAATTAAATAAACGCCCAGAAATACATATTATTTAGTACGTTACACCGAATAACTCCACCGTAAAATGAGAGACTACAGCTCCTTTTCAGCTGTATCATGTACCATTACTGTCAATAACAGAAGGTAAATTAACTAATTATTCTGGTGTGCTTGGTTCTCCAAAGCGTTCAATAAATTTTAGTGATGCTCGGTTTTGATTAATTTACCGAATTGATCATAATAAACCCAGTCACCAGATTGTCGGTTACTGATGTAACTGCCTTCACTGCGTTTTTCACCATTCGACCAATAGTTGAGCCAAAGCCCTTCTTTACGCCCACGTAGATAACTGCCTTTCTCTGTCAATTTTCCGTTGGTATGAAAGTAGCTCGCTTCGCCTTCTTTTTGTCCTTTTAACCATTGCTCTTGGAACTCTTGTTTACCAGTTTGGTAATACTGAGTAAGCAGGCCATTAAGTTTACCTTTCTCAAACTGAGCTTGCTGTTTGAGTTGGCCGTTAGTGTAGTATTCACGATGTTCACCATGCTGCTGGCCCGCGAATAATTCATTACTAAATGATTGCATGCCATCCTCAAACCAACCTTGCCACAGGCCTGTTTGTACATTTTTAATCATTTCACCTTGGCGTTTTAATTGACCATTGGTGACATAGTATTCCGCGTAAGGCCCTGTTTGAACGCCTTCTACGTAACTTTCACTGCGATAACGTATCTGTTTAAAATCAAAGTACTCACGCTTGCCGTGTAACTTATTGTTGGTATATTCACTGATATGAAGGATATTACCTTCTGCGATGGTACCAAAAGTTGGGTCACTTTCTTGGTAACGATAGCCCGTCCACACGCCGGTTTTCATATTGTCTTGATATAGACCTGTCACACGGCGACGACCGTTATAATACTCGGCGTATTCTCCATTTAACTTGCCGTCTAGGTAAGTTCTTTTACGCGTAACAACGCCTTGATTGTACGATAGCCATTCGCCAGATTTTTTGCCTTCGATGTATTCACCGGTTTCACTTGGATCTCCGTTACCAAGCCAACGAGCGTAGCTACCATGATATTTCGCTTGATAACTGTTCTCATCGGCAGTCGAAGCATAGTGAATCACTTCACGTGGTGAGCCTGTTTTATAGAAAGATTCATATTTACCTATCCAAGCACTGTTGAGACGCGTACCACACTCTTTTAACGCACCGTCTGCAAAATAGCTTTCAGAGCGACCAGTCTGTTTGCCGTGTTCGTAATAATCAATGCTACGCAGTTTATCGGTCGCATAGTAGCGAGTTTGCTTGCCGTGACGTTCACCCGCGAGCCAGTTTTCCTCACTTTCCATTTCACCTTGGCGATAGCGTGTAAACAAACCATCTTTAACGCCTTGTTTGAAATTGCCTTTTTCAATCAATCGACCTTCAGAGTCATGCTGCTCTTGATTGCCATGTAGTGAATATTGACCGTTATCTGCCAGTATGGTGGTGTGGTAATTGGTCAGCTGTTTAAGCTTACCGTCATCAAAATAGAACTTCTGTTCACCAGCTAGTTTACCCCGTTTGAAATTGCTCTCAGCGATAATCACTTGATCCGCATTATAGATAACTTGTAGACCATCAAACTCTCCCTCTTGGTAGTACTCTTTTTTATAGAGGTTACCATTTTCATGATAGCGTAACGATTCGCCATCGAGGTAGTTGTACTTATAGGTTGCCTGTTGGGCAAGTTGTCCACTAGGGTAGTAAGTTAGCACTTTGCCATTGTGTACGCCCGCTTCAAAATGCATTTCACTATTGAGAGTGCCGTCGTCATAGAAGTTTCGCCAAGTGCCTTGTCGTTCACCTTGGGTATTGTACTCACCTTCAACGATAATTTGCCCTGCACTATTTTGCTCGAGGTAACGGCCTGAAAGGTGGTTATTGGCGTACTCTTGGCGTAAGGAAACCATACCGTTTGCATGGTAGGTTTCCCACACGCCGTGGCGAAGATTATCCCGATAGGTTTCTAGCGCTTGTCGTTTACCACTGCTAAAAAATCGCTCTACTTTTACTTTTTGCCCATTTTGATAGAAGGTTGTTTGATCGACAGTACCTTGATAATTGTATTGTTCCCAATCCCCATCAGGCACACCTTTACGATAGTGCTGCTTTTCACTTAGGTTGCCACTGTTATCAAACAACTGCCATTGACCATCTTGGTAACCTTGCACATATTGCCCATCAAGCAGTTTTTGGTTATTTGGCAAAAATACCTGCCAACGGCCATTCGGCACGCCTTGGGAAAATTGGCCTACGGTGTAACCTTGGTTATCTCTGACAATAGTGATGTCACCATTTAGTGTCATGCCGTTGGCGATACTGTAGTAGAAACTGACTCCATCTTGTTGGCGGGTTTCTATCATCAAAGATGAGATCTTTTGTGAGGCCTGTGCGCTAACGCTGGTTAAAGAGGCGCAGGTTAGCGCGGTCGTTATGATTGCTTGATAAAAATACATGCAGATCCTTGGATGCGATATAGGCAATAACTTGATTGCGAGAGTTTATTTAACTGATATCGACGTCGCTTTCCAGCATTGGTTTTAGGGTTTGAGACTTTGATCATGAAGAATGACCAGTTTGTCAGCTCTCAGTATTTAATTGATGGCCGCATCGCAGCCTAATTATTAATGTTGTTTTATCTAAATCTCGAAAGATTATTCTTTTGACAATCTAGCCCCCTAGAAAAAGAATGCCGCTCACCTTAATTGAGCGGCATTACCCATGAAGTCCTTTTGAATGTTATTACTTATCGTTTAATATATTCACTTCTTATCACATCACTCATCATCAATGTGAACAAGCTTGGTACTGCCACCATGTAGCTTCTCACGACGGCGTTGTACCATGGCATAGAAACCAGGGATAAGTAGCGTACCGACCAATAATACACACAGTAAGCCGCCAATCAGTGACACACCCAGAGAGTTTTGGCTGATGTAACCCGCACCTGATGCAAACACCAATGGCAAAATACCTAAGATGAATGACCACGATGTCATGTTAACCGCTCGGAATCGTAGACGACCGCCATTTACTGATGCGTTATCCAAATCCGTCTCTTTCTCTTCACGCTCGTTTTTCGCAAACTCTACAATCAAGATTGCATTTTTTGCGGCCAGCGCGATCAAGAGAACCAAGCCAATTTGAGCGTATAGATTCAATGGCATTCCGGCTAAATTCAAGGCCACAAAGGATCCTAATGTCGCCACAGGAACCACAAGAATGATCGCAAGTGGAATACTCCAACTCTCGTACTGTGCCACCATGAATAGATAGATAAAGATCAGGGCTAAAGCAAACGCATAAATCGCTTGGTTACCCGCTTTCACTTCTTGGTAAGCCATGCCTGTCCACTCGTATTGGTAGCCATGAGGAAGCACTTCAGCGGCAACACGCTCCATTGCAGCAATCGCATCACCACTTGAATAGCCTTCAGCAGGTTGTCCTTGAATAACGGCTGAACGATACATGTTATAACGCCACGCTACATCGGGTTCAAATACCGTGTCATAAGTCACTAATGTACTTAATGGCACCATTTGACCCGAGCTCGCACGCACATGGAATTTATCTAAATCATCCATGCTGCTACGGTACTCACTGTCCGCTTGCATTGTTACGCGGAAGTTCTTACCAAACATGGTGAAGTCATTGACGTACATCGACCCCAAATTACCTTGCAGCGTTTGGAAAATAGAACCAAGTGATACACCAAGTTGTTTGGCTTTTTCACGGTCAATATCTACATAGTAGTGCGGAACATTGGCACGAAACGTACTGAATGTGTATTGGATTTCAGGCTGCTTATTTGCTGTCTGGATCACCTCATTCATTACATTAGCAAGATCAGTACGATTACGACCTAACGTATCTTCCAGCACAAATTCAAAACCAGAGGCTGCGCCCATACCTGGAACGGCGGGTGCACCCATCGCAAAGATCACTGCTTCTGGTAGTTCCATTGCAGCACGACCATTAATGCGATTGGTAATGGCGAATGAAGAGTTATCCCCTTCCATCTCATTACGAACGTCCCAAGGCTTTAATTTAATGAATAGAGAAGCACCATTAGATGCCGCTGCTCCCGTTAAGAACGCATAACCATTGGCGATGGTAACGCCATCTACACCCTGCTCTTGCTCTACAATCTCTAGTAATTTTGCAGAAACTTCTTCAGTACGAGAAAGTGATGCTGAATCTGGCAACTGCACGTTAACCAGTAAGATCCCTTTATCTTCTTGAGGAACAAATGCCGTTGATGTGTTTTTCGCAAGGTACGTTACCGAGCCAAGCGCTACAGCAAAGAACATCATCAATATCATTGTTTTTCGAACAAAAAATCCAGCAATATCACCATATTTATTGGTCACTTTATCTAAGCCACGGTTAAAGGCTTTAAACCAACGAGCGGTATTATCACCGCCTTGTTTAAGCACCAAAGAACACAATGCAGGAGACAGTGTTAAGGCATTAATCGATGAGATAATTACCGCAATACAGATGGTTAATGCGAACTGGCGATACATGATACCCGTAATACCCGGAAGCATTGCTACCGGAATAAACACCGCAAGCAGAACCAAGGTAGAGGTAATGATTGGGCCGGTTACTTCTTTCATCGCGATTAACGTCGCTTTTCTTGGGCTTAACGAGGGATCACGCTTCATGATGGTATCGACATTTTCGATAACCAAAATGGCGTCATCCACCACGATACCAATGGCCAAGATAAGACCAAACAAGGTCACGGTATTAATGGTAAATCCGGTCATAAGCATGACAGCAAAGGTACCAATTAACGATACAGGGATTGCGACAACGGGAATTAGAGTGGCACGCGCACTGCCTAAAAACAGATACGTTACCGCGATGACCAATAGAATCGCTTCAATTAAGGTTTTAATAACCCCTTTAATCGATTCTGCAACAAACAAGGTCGTGTCATAACTAGTCTCATACGCTAAGCCTTCAGGAAAAGTAACGCTGAGTTTATCCAGCATCTCCATTACGGCTTTTCCACTCTCTAATGCGTTGGCATCGGATTGCAGAGATAAGGTTACGATAGAGGCATCTTTTCCTCTAAATTGACCATTACCATCGTAGAATTTTTTACCTAACTCAACACGAGCAATGTCTTTTAGGTAAACTGATGAACCATCGTTATTTGCACGAAGTACGACGTTTTCAAACTCTTCAACTGATTCTAAACGTCCTTTTGTCACCAAGTTAAACTGCACATCTTGCGCACTGGCATAAGGCGCTGCACCAATTTTACCTGCAGCAACCTGTACGTTTTGCTCCGCTAGTGAGGCATGAACATCAGAGGTTGTTAAGCCTAAGTTGGTCATTTTATCAGGGTCGAGCCAAACACGCATTGCGTATTCACCACCACCAAGAACACCCACTTCACTGATCCCAGTAACACGCGCTAACTGATCTTTGATATTCAAATTAACGTAGTTAACCAAGAACTGATCGTCATACTTACCCTCTGGCGAGTAGAAGTTCAGTACCATCAATAAGTCAGGTGAGCGCTTTTTAACGGTGACACCGACCATGCGTACTTCTTGTGGCAATTTAGATTCAATCTGCGCCACACGGTTCTGAACGTTAACCTGAGCCATATCTGGATCGGTGCCCACATCAAAGGTAACGTTAAGGGAGTACGAGCCGTCATTGGCACTTTTTGAGGACATATAAATCATGTTCTCAACCCCATTAACCGAGGTTTCTATTGGATCGGCAATGGCCTGTTCAACTACCTCTGCACTTGCCCCTGTGTAGTACGCATTCACGCTTACCGAAGGTGGACTGATTTTTGGGTATTCCGCCACAGGAAGAATGGCTAGCGCAATCGCTCCGGCAAGAGTAAGAATAATAGAAATAACCAGAGCAAATTTAGGACGCTGTATAAAAAAACGACTTAACATATTAAGACTCCGTATTTTCTAAACGAACCTGAACACCATTTCGAACACGCTGTAATCCTTTAACCAGTACTTGCTCATTTGCTTCTAAACCAGAGCTAATGATCACCCCTTCTGGTAGCTGCTTACCCAAGGTCACATTGCGTCTTTCTGCGATATTTCCTTCCGTTAATACCATCACAAAGCTGCCTTCTAAGTCACTTTGCACCGCACGTCGAGGGGTAACAATTACATTGGTTGGTTTCTTTTCACGTAGGTTGACGTTGATGTGCTGGCCAGGCAGTAATGTGAAATCAGGATTTTGAACCAAAGCACGAAGGGTTAATGTGCCTGTCGTTTGGTCGATACGGTTACCAATATAATCAATCTTACCTAAGTGGTTATATTCTTTATCGTTTTCAAGATTAAGTACCACTTCAACTTGATTTGATGCACCAGTACCATCGCCTTTTACTTGATCGATCCCCATCAATAAACGTTCACGCTCACTAATAGTAAAACGAGTATGAATTGGGTTTAAGCTAACTAGAGTAGTTAATGGACCTGAAGCCGGAGAAACAAGATCACCAAGACTGACTTTGCTGTCACTGATACGTCCAGAGAATGGCGCAATAATGCGAGTATAAGAAAGGTTCACTTCAGCAATTCGTAGCTGAGCTTGAGCCGATTCAACTTGTGCTTCAGTACTTAATAGCTGTGCAGTTAAACCATCAAATTCAGCTTTACTAATATTGCCTTTTGGAAGCAGGTTCTGACCACGTTCAAAATCTAACTGTGCTTTTTTGAGTGCCGCATTAGCTTGGGTGATACCCGCTTTGGCATTGGCTACTTGTGCTTCAAAAGTAGAGGGATCTATTTGGAAAAGTACATCGCCCTTTTCAACCATTTGGCCTTCTTTGAACGAGCGAGACTGAATATAGCCAGAAACTTGGGCAACAATAGATGCATCTTCCATTGCTTCAATACGACCAATATAAGTTTTACCTTGTTGATATTGAATTGATTCAACGGTATGAGCTGCTACAAGAGGGGCTGGAGGAGCTGTTTTAGTCGTCGCTTCATCACTGCAGCCTACAAGTAAAGCAGCACTAATTAAAGAAGCAAGAAGAGTTTTGTATTTCATAAAATAACCATTTAACTGTCGGATTCTGTACATTCTGACAGTTAAATGATTGAAATTATTAATGTTAAATCGCAGAGATTGTTACTGAATGTGTCTGCAATTTACGTTTAGCCAAATTTAGAAACGATTTACAACTAACATATTGATATATAATGAATTAAATTGAAATCTAAAAGCTTACAAATTTACATTAGCTTGGAATGTCCAAGCAACAAAACGGCTTATTTTCTGGCCTTGAGCCATATCAACCGTCTTAATAGTTTTAACACCCAATCGTGCAAGCTCTTGATGTAAAGCTTCTACGTTTTCTTTCTTAGAAATCAATGTTGTAAACCATTGAACTTGCAGTGCAAATTCACAGCTTTCTTTTGCCATTTGAGTAATGAAGCCAAGCTCACCACCTTCACACCAAAGTTCTGCGTTTTGGCCACCGAAGTTCAGTTTTTTCACGCCTTTTAATTCATTGTAAGCGTGACCTTTCTTCGATTTATTTGTCGCTAAATTCTGTTGCTTACGCTCTGATCCTGCTGTTGCTTCTGCTTCTGATGCATGGAACGGAGGGTTACACATAGTGAACGCAAATTCATCTTGTGGCTTGATAACACCTCTAAAGATATTCTCTTCATTTTTTTGCTGGCGACACTCAATACCCTTCTTCAGGCTTGGGTTGTTGTTCGCAATGAACGACGCCATTTTTAATGCTTGAACATCAATATCAGAACCAACAAAGTTCCATTTGTATTCACGGTGACCAATGATAGGGTACACGCAGTTAGCGCCAACACCGATATCTAAACCACGAACGTTTTTACCTGTTGGGATCTCGCCTTCATTAGTGATTGCAAGTAAATCAGCAATGTTATGAATATAGTCAGCACGGCCAGGAATTGGTGGGCATAAGTAACCTTCTGGAATATCCCAAAATGGAACATCATAGAAATGCGCTAACAGTGCTTTGTTCAATGCTTTAACAGCAAGAGGATCTGAAAAGTTGATTGATTCATTACCATATTGATTCGTTTCAACAAATGCTTTCAGTTCAGGAGATGTTGCAATCAACGCAGGAAAATCATAATTAGCATTATGTTTATTACGAGGATGCATCGGTGTTTTTGTAGGAGCAGATTTAGAATGAGTCATGTAAGTTTACTGATAATGAATAATAGCCGCCATCATAGCCGATGTGTCTGACAATTACTTAAAAAAATAGCCATGATCACTGTAAATCATGGCTATTTTTATTTCCGATAAACCAAAAGAAGCCGTACTAATGTCTTAAGTTATCCCGAATAGAGGTTAGCTAATACAAACTTGATTTTTACCTTGGCTCTTTGCTTTATATAATAAATTATCAGCTTGCTTCAGTTCATACTCTGACCATATATCTGACACGCTTCTCGCCCCATTCAAGGTGGAAAGTACAATCGCACCACATGAAACCGTCATATGAATATCTCCACCACTCTTTAACGTGCATGGGCTGACTTCAATTGCTCGACGAATACGCTCCAAAACCGCTTTGACTTGTTCGCTATTACTTGCATTGACCATAACAACAAATTCTTCACCGCCAAAACGAGAGACCATATCAGTTCCTCTTAATGATCCTTTAATGGTACGAGCAAGGTGAATAAGAGCTTCATCCCCCGCCTCATGCCCATAGATATCATTAACGGATTTAAAATTATCAATATCTAGAATCGCAATGCCTACATAGTTATCTGATGGTACGCTCTCTATCTTATGAACAAAACCACGTCGATTGAGCAATCCTGTCAATAAATCCGTCATAGAGGTTAGCGTTAGTGCTGTATTATCTGCTCGTAGATACTGAAAATGAATTAATAAGATAGAAACAATAAAACTAGAGATAAACACAATTATTGCCATGTAATTATCTTCAAGGATATGAAGTAAGTGCTCAAATCTAGACTCATTAATGGTTAAAAACAATCCTGTTTCGGAATTATTAACTAATATCGGTTTAGATTTACTAAAAGTAAGTAACCCTAATTTATTCTGACCTATCTCATTAGTAATTTGGTAGCCTTCTTTACTTACATCTAATAAGGTGTCGACCAATATATCAATACCTAAAATCCCTTTAAACTCACCCTTTATATATATACCAGTGGTTAATGTAAATACAGGTTTCCCCGTTAATAGATCTTCATATTCACCAGTGTATACAATACGATTATGTAAGCCTTCTTCACCATACTTTAAGGTATTAGACCAATATGGACGATTATAAATAACCTTGTCGAATGAATTGGCTTGTACGCTATAGGCATAATCAGAGGGGGATGAGATAAGATATTTATCTTTAGAGATAAAATACACATTGGCAACATTATCTACTTTACCTGCAAAATAGGCCATTGGGGGGGCCATTTTCATTCTCTCTAATGCGTTTTTATTTAGCTCATGATCCGGGTCACACATCGATTTAGGGCCAGCAAAAACAAAATCGTTTTTAATCAGATCTTTACTGCTCTTGCTTCTGTCATTAACGAAATAGCAGGTATCATGAACCACTTTGGCAGTGTTGGTTATTTCAAAATGACGATCCAGTTCATATAAAGCGGAGATATTATAATCGAGTGATTTTAAAATATTAGTCAGTTCTTCAAGTGAACGACTAACCAGCATTTTATCTTGTGTAAACAACCGCTTATCTTCTTGAGCAAAACTCCAAAAAATGACAACAAAAAAAACAAGAAAAAGAAAGCAACACGTTCGCATCGCATGCTTGCTGTCTATAAGGGTATTAGATTTCATGATTCATCTTTACTCAATAATAATAAGCCACAATATTAACAGGATGATGTACTGAGTAAAGAAAATAAGCCTTAAAAAAGCGTACGACGCACACTTTATGGAATTGCGTACATTATGATTACTTACTGTTTACTGAAATAAAAAAAAGCACCAAATAAGTAACATTTGATGCTTTAATCAATTAAATATGAAAGGGATATTAAAACGCTTGTGGCGCGAACCCTGTCATTTCTTTAAGTCCTAGCTCTTTACCAAGCGCAGTCATTGGGTGCACAACAACTAAACCGCGAACTGATTTCTTCAGTTTACCCATATCAGCTTGTTCTGCTTTAGTAATTGCACGTTTGAACTCAAGGTTGCGAACTTCTGTTCCCTTATTACCTGTTTCAAACTGCTTTTTACCATTTAATTTTGCGACTTTCTTTTCTAGCGTTTGGATTTCATGCAAAAACTGTTTAACGATTGGTTGATCGTCGCGCTTTTGTGCAGCATCTAAACGGTGCTTACAACGATCTAAACGGTTATGAATTTTTTGCAGTTCTTCTTTTACACTCATGAAATTACCTTTGTATTGAAAATGGTGCGTATCGACGCTACCTGATAGTATACCCTCTATTAGAACAACGATCATAGGTTTATTACATGTTAACCATTTCAAACCAAGTTGAGTTGGCCGATTGGGAAATAGAGCTGACTGCGATTCGGGCACAAGGTGCGGGTGGACAGAATGTGAATAAGGTCTCAAGTGCCATTCACTTACGCTTTGATATTACACGATCGACGTTACCTGCCTTCTATAAAGAGCGTCTATTAAAAATGAAAGATAGTCGTATCACAAAAGAAGGGGTTATTGTTATCAAGGCACAGCAATTTCGAACTCAAGAAAAAAATCGTGAGAATGCGCTTGAACGCTTAAAAGAATTAATTCAATCGGCAGCAGAGACTCAAAAAGCACGTCGAGAGACGAAACCAACACGCAACTCTCAACGCAAACGCGTCGATAATAAAACACAACGCGGCCAAACTAAAAGTATGAGAAGAAAGGTAGATTACTAATGACATATCAGCAGACATTAAAAGAGGTATTTGGCTTTGATTCTCTTAGAGGTGGCCAACAACAAGTTATCGAGAAAGTGCTTGATGGTCACTCGTCTGCTGCCATCTTTCCAACCGGTTCTGGAAAGTCTTTATGCTATCAATTACCAGCACTTTTATTACCAAACCTTACTTTGGTTATCTCTCCTTTACTTGCTTTGATGAAAGATCAGATTTCATTTTTAAAAAGCAGAGGCATTGCCGCCGCATCAATTGACTCGACTCAAACCCGTGAAGAGACCCAAGCCATCTTACAAGGCGTTAGAAGCGGGGAAATTAAGATTTTAATGATCTCTGTTGAACGTTTGAAGAATGAACGTTTTCGACAATTCATCGCTCAAATTAATATCTCTCTATTAGTGGTGGATGAAGCACACTGTATCTCTGAATGGGGTCATAACTTTAGACCCGATTATCTTAAGCTTCCTCAAGATAGAGAAGCATTAAACATTCCTCATGTTTTACTTTTGACAGCAACAGCAACCCCAGCCGTTATTGAAGACATGAGTAAAAAATTCAAAATCGAAAAAGACGATATTGTAATTACTGGCTTCTATCGCCCTAATTTGGATATTTCAATTATCCCTGTAGAAGAAGAACAAAAACGGTCAGCACTGTTTGCGACACTAAAACAAAAACCAGAACAACCAAGTATTATTTATGTCACCTTGCAACAAACAGCTGAAAATGTGGCTCAATGGCTACAAGGTAATGGTATCCAAGCAAAAGCCTATCATGCCGGATTAAAACACGACATCAGAGAATCTATCCAAAATCAATTCATGAATGGTGAAATTAATTGTATTGTTGCCACCATTGCATTTGGTATGGGAGTCGATAAATCAGATATTCGTCAGGTGATCCATTTTGATTTACCTAAATCTATTGAAAACTACTCTCAAGAAATAGGCCGAGCTGGCCGCGATGGTGCTCCTTCATTTTGTACTGTCCTTGCTAATACATCAGGGCTTAATGTCTTAGAAAACTTTATTTATGGTGATACACCTGATAGAGAAGCGATTCAATATGTACTGGATGACATTTACAAATCTTCAGATACATGGGAAACCCAATTATTACGCTTATCTAAAGAGAGTAATGTCCGTCAATTGCCACTAAAAACCTTATTCGTCTATTTAGAACTCAAAAAGATCATTCAAGCTAAATACAGCTATTACGCAGATTATCGCTTCAAAACCTTAATTCCAATCAATGATATTATTGGGAAATTCCAAACAGAACGTCAACAGTTTGTCTCAACAATTTTTCAATGCTCTCCAAAAGCAAAAACCTGGCACACGGTTGATTTCGATGCGTTGTGGATAGGCTATCGTGGTGAACGTAAACGCGTCGTTTCAGCATTAGATTATTTTCATGAACAGGGTTGGATCGAGCTTGAAAGTAAACAAGTTACTGAAGTTTATCAAGTTATTAATAAAGTGGAAAGTACACATGTGTTATCTCAAGAGTTGCACTTATTATTTAAAAATAAAGAACAGAATGAAATAAACCGAATTCATTCTATGCTTGATTTTTTTGGAACAACTACCTGTTTAAGCTATGAATTAGCTCGTTATTTTGCAGATTTTAATGCTCCTGAAAAGTGTGACCACTGCTCTGCATGTCGTTCAGAAGCCGCTGTATTACCAAGAAATAATACTCATTTTATTACTGATGACGAGCAAGTGAAACTCTGGTGTCAAGAGTTACAAAACAACAGTAAAGAACCATTAGCTAATGCCGTTTTTGCTCGTTTTTTATGTGGTATTCCAACACCATTAACCACAAAAATTAAAGCAAATAAGATGCAAGGCTTCGCTAAATTTGAATCTCAGCCTTATTTTGAGGTATTAGAATTAATAGGGAAGCTCAATGGCTAATTTATAAATAGTGATCTTATTTACAATATGAGCATTACGCTATGTACCGCATACTATATAAATGGTAAGGTGATTGTAAAAATGCCATTCATATGTTTATTTAGGGAGCCGTGATGATTGATAAATGTTTGTCACTATCAGAAGATCAATCTATTGTCAGCTTTATTGTTACTGGCGATGTTACTATTACTCAGCCACTAAATAAGCAAGACCTTATTGATGCGGTACATACTCTAGGGGCTCAAGATTTTTATTTATATGATCTAGATATAGAAGCGGTAATTACTGCTATTAATTCTGGTGATTTTTTAAAACTAAATGAAACCATTATTGCTCAACGTTTAGATACTCAACTTTCAATCGAAATTGATGAATCTGAATTGTCGGCCACTATGATAATAACAGGGGCTTATGGTGGTTCTCATTTACGAGGCCCAGCGATCATTGCAGCATTAACAGAACATTCAATAATAAAAGGGGTTCAAAAAGAAGCACTTAAATCCCTTTTATTAACAAATAGAGATCTTAAGCCTGGTGAATCTTATACCGCTACCATAGCTATTGGCAAAGCTCCCATTCCTGGTAATAATGCAAATTTCTTACCGCTTGTTCCTGATGTGAAAAAACGCATTTTACAACCAAAAATACAAGATGATGGTCTTGTTGATATGCGTGATTTAGGTGACTTTATAACCGTAAAAAAAGGGGTGCCTTTAATAAAACGCATTCCTGCAACAAAAGGGGCTGACGGTCTAACGATTACAGGTAAGTCAATTCCTGCAATACCAGGGGAAGAGATCCCACTAAAAGTATATGCTGGTTCTGTTATTTCAGAACATGATTGTAATGTATTACTATCCAGTATTGATGGAATGCCTATCATTCATAAAGATGGTGTCGGTGTTGATAATCTTTTAAAACTAAAAGCTATCGATGTCACTACAGGTCATATCTCATTTGAAGGCAGTATCTTTGTTGAAAATGACATCGAAGCAGGTATGAGAGTGCAGGCAACAGGCAGTATAACTGTCGGTGGTTTTATTGAAAATGCTGAAGTTATTGCTCATGAAGACATTTCTGTTGCTAATGGTATTATTGGCCATCAGCCTCATGACGATGGTGAATTAAGTTGTACCATTATGGCAAAAGGCTCTATTAGCGCTAAATTAGCACAGCACTCATGCTTAACTGCAAATAAAGAAATCAATCTATTGCTACTTGCCAATCATTGTTCTTTAAATTCTCGTACTTTTATTGCCGTTACAGACAAAGCAGGAAAGAATGGAACAATTAGTGGTGGTAGTGTAATTGCTAACCATTATGTAAAAACAGCAAATTTAGGTATTGAAGGCGGCGCTTATACTAAAGTTCAAGCTTTTCAAAACTTCTCAGTAGTCAAAGAAAACATACACCAATTAAAAAAACAGTACCTATTATTAAATGACACTATTGATAAGATTGCTCAAATTAATATCGATAAGCAACCAAGCGAAATTGCCGAAAAAATTCTTCACTCTAAGACGAAAACAGAGCAAGAGTTAGTAAAGGTAAGGGCACTATTAGAGCTTGAAGAACATGCGTTTGATTCAGGACTAAAACAGAATCATATTTTTGTTACTAACAAAATGTTTCCAAGAGTAGAAATTAAGTTTAATAATGAACACTTAGTGACTAAGCGTGAGTATAGTCCAAGTAAAATAACATTCACGGGTTATGACATTGATATTGCACCGGTTATTAAAAAAAGAGTAAAATAAATAACAACTAAAAAATCAACATTAAGTCAATTTTACAAAAATAGCACTGATAATCATCAGTGCTATTTTATATAAAACTGGATAAAAATTATGCTTGTTCAGCTAAAACCATTTTCTCTTCTTGATGTGCTTTAAATACCATAACAGCACCAATGAACAAGAAAACTAACTGTAATAACATAATACCACCCATTGAGATGCCACCTAAATAACTAATACTTGATACCATTGCACTTGCTGCAACACAAAACAGCATTTGTAAGAAATTAAGTAATCCAGAAGCAACTGCACTTCCTTCTTTAAAATCTATTAAAGCATTATTAACAACGATTGGATAAATAGCACCATTTGCCGCAGCTAAGAAACAAAATGGGATTAACATCGGAATGATTGATGAAACATCCATTCTCCATGACACTAAAAATACCGTTACTACACTCGCTGTAGAAAGTTTTAATAACCAAGGTAGTACTTGCTGTCCATCAAAACGTTCTAAGGCCCAGCGACAACCATAACCACCTACAATAAATGCGATTGTTTGTGGTACATAGCTTAATCCGATATCAGCGCCTGAATAACCCATTTGAGTCATAACAAACGGAGAACCAGTTAACCAAGCAAAAAAGATCGCAGAGCTTGCTGCATAGATGAGCATATTTCCTGTGAATTTTTTTGACTTGATAACATCACGAAAAGTAATGGTTTTTCCTGATGTTGCTTTCTCTTGTTTTGGTTCTTTATCTGCAACAGTTCTTACTGCTAAGCCAACACCAATAATCGTTAATGTTACGAAGATCATTGACCAACCGTAGAACTTTTCAATCGCGGCTCCTAATAAAGGGGCTAATGCAGGAGATAAAGCAACCAAAGGCATAATAGTTGCAAAAATACGTTGTGATGTTTTTGCATCATAACGCTGAATAACCATTGCTTGCCAAATTACATTGGCACTACATGCACCTAATGCCTGAAAGAAACGAGCAACAAGTAACATTTCTACACTGGTCGAAAATGAGGCAACTAAACTACTGATTGCAAAGATACTTAAACCGATAATTAATGACTTTTTTGTACCTAAACTTTGAGTTAAACGCCCATAAAAAAGTTGACCAATAGCCATACCTAACAAGAAGATACTTAGGGTTAAACCAATCATACTTTCTGTTGTTGCTAGATCACCACGAATGATATCAAAAGCAGGTAAATACATATCAGTTGCTAAAAAGCCCAGCATACTTAAGCCAGCTAACCAAATATATGGAATAGATTGTTTTTTATTTTCCATGTTCTTCTCCAAACGTGAACATATTATTAATATCCATTGCATTCTATTAGTTAATTGCTACTCTTGTGAAACGATATAATTTGCACTTTACATCAAATAATTTGATGTGATTAATCATGCATCAGGAGGGTTATGTTTTCTTATAATGAACTAATTGCTATAGAATCAGTGGCTAGACTAGGCAGCTTTAGCCATGCAGCAGATGAGTTACATAAAGTTCCAAGTGCTATTAGCTATACAATTAAATCCGTTGAAGAACGATTAAACGTCACATTGTTTACTCGTTTACATCGTAAAGTAGAACTGACTGCTGCTGGGAGTTATTTCGTAGAACAAACCAGAAAGTTGCTCAAAGAGATGGAAGATATTCGCTTTAATACTCAAAGGGTTGCAAATGGGTGGCAACAAAGTGTTTCAGTCGCACTAGATAACGTAGTCCGCGAAAATGGGGTCAACCAACTCGTTCGTGACTTTTATGCGACCTTTCCTGATATTGAACTTCAATTAACTATGGAAGTCTTTAATGGTGTTTGGGATGCCTTGATGACGGGCCGTGCTGATATTGGTATTGGTGCCACAGCAACGATACCTATCGGTGGCGACTTTTCTTATCGTCCAATGGGAGAACTAGCTTGGGAATTTGTTGTAGGCCTAAATCACCCATTGGCAATGTATGATGGTGAGATCCCTCATCATGAGCTAATTAAATATCCTGTAATCTGTTTAGAAGATACTTCTCAGATCTTACCAAAAAGATCCACTTGGCAATTAGATAATCAACGTCGTTTGATCGTTCCTAATTGGCATAGTGCAGAGCAATGTTTTATTGATGGATTAGGCGTAGGAGTTATGCCAAGCCATAGAGCTAAAAGGCTACTAGCTACAGAACAAGTAATCAGTAAAAAAATTGAAAATCATATTGAAGCAAGTCCATGCTGCCTAGCTTGGAATAATAAAAATCAATCGGTTGCAATCCAATGGTTACTTGATTATTTAGGAGATACAGAGAAACTAAATTCAGAGTGGCTCAAAGAAACATAAACGATGATCCTATGATCATCGTTTATGTTATCTATTTTCAATTTAAAAGCGACAAGATCATGGCGCTAAACGGTCGATCATCCATTTGTCTTGATCTTTACTATAGAGAAATCGATCATGAAGTCGATGATCCCCTCCTTGCCAAAACTCAATTGAATCAATTTTAACTCTAAAACCGCCCCAGAATTTTGGTATTGGGATTTCACCTTGTGCAAATTTTTGCTTAAGCTCTAAGTATTTTACTTCAAGTGCGGCACGAGCTGTTAATCGACTACTTTGTTTACTTGCCCATGCTGCAATTTGACTTTCTTTAGGCCTTGAACTGAAGTATTTCATATTTTCAAGTGCACTTAGTTTTTCAGCAGTTCCTGTTATATGAACTTGACGCTCTAAAGGGTGCCAGGGGAAATGAAGAGAGATCTTACTATGATGCTCTAACTGCTGTGCCTTTCGAGAAGCTAAATTGGTATAAAACACAAATCCAGATTGTTCAAAATGTTTTAACAGTACAATACGCTGGAAAGGTTGACCGTTCTCATCAACTGTTGCCACTGTCATGGCTGTTGGATCTGTCAGTTTTGCTTCTACCGCTTGTTTAAGCCATAGCTCAAATAAATCAACAGGTTCTTGTGGTAAATCTGCTCTACGCAAGCCCCCAAGGCTATAATCTCGACGAATATCTTCTAATTCCATGTAAATCTCACTTCGACTGGTTTGTTGAAATTGTGCTCTTTTAAAATACCTTAAACAAGTCAAAAATAAATAAAAAGGGCCTAAATTAGGCCCTTAGTATTTAATAATATGTTAGTTAAGTAATAACATCAGTTTAAACATCAACTTTAAACATTTGATTCTCTAATAACTGAGTTAAAATCTCAGATTGATTGTTATTAAAGTCTGCACTCTCAAGTCCAAAGGAATTAATCCCGCCTTCTACAGTAATTGTATGTTTATTACCTGCATCATCCGTTATTAATAGGGTCAAGTCATTGCCACTTTCTGATAACTCAATATGAGCAAGAAGAGCATCAACATTTGTTTGGTTAACATCATCAGTTAAGATCTCAGTAAGATCAATTAAGTCTTCACCTTTTGTAAAATCTTTGATGGTATCAAGACCGCTATCAGCACCTTGATCAACCCACTTAAAGATGTCTTCACCAGTACCTCCGGTAAGAATATCATTTCCAAGTCCACCAATTAGGATATCGTTGCCTGAGCCTCCGATTAAAATATCGTTGCCTGAGCCGCCACGAAGAACATCATCACCTTCACCGCCATCTAAGTAATCATTACCTTCAGCACCGTAAATTAAATCAATCCCTCCCTCACCAAATACATGATCATCACCAGCTCCTGCATGTGCTGCATCAATATGCGCTACTGGAGAGTAACCAGAAATAAATGAATCTAAATCTTGAGCATTTAATTTACTTGCATCAGAGCCCTTCGCAAATAAAGCTCGTTCTTCATCAGCTATATCATATGCGCTTTGAGTTTCGTCGTAACCTGCAGTATGACTGTCTCCTAAATGAATAATGTCATTACCAGAACCTGAAGCAACATGATCATTACCTGCGCCACTGTTTATATTATTTGCATCTGCAATAACAAATGTTTGGCCGTTAACCTCTGGTGTAATTGATTGTACGCTTCCCTTTGTTATCTGATCGGCAAAATCACCACCTTGAACCGTTGTTGATTCAATAGGGTTTGTTACTAACCCTTTACCTGTTACGACTAAATCTAAGAATTGCGGTTCACTTCTTGCGGTATCACCATTTGATATTTCTGTAGCAATAGCCGTAACCGCAAGAGTAAAGGCACCAGTATAAGAAGAATCAAATACTATTTTTCCAGTAGATAATTGTTCAGCAGTAAGAGTGACTTTGCCATCAGTTACTGAAATATAGACATCATTAACATAAATAGATGCATCAGCAGGTAAATTAGCTATTTCATAACTTAATACTTCTGAGTTATCTGTATCCGTCAAACTTCCTGAAATATAATCATTTAAATCAATATGTGTTTTAGCTTCCTGATTACCAGCTTGAACACCATTATGATCTTCAATAACTAGATTATCGATTAATGCACCTCGACCTGATTCATGGTGCTTACCTGTTGATATTAACTGAATATTTTGAGATGTAGATGAACCATAAAAACTTACTTGTATTGTACTCCACTCAAGACTTTGATCTTTAGGGCTAGAGCTTCCTTCCCAAGAACCAACTACCACTCCATCAACAACAATATCAAAAGAATTATATTCTTTATCATAGCCTGGTCGTGGAGCTACATCTAATGTCAATGTGTAAAGCTTACCTTCTTGAGTATCAATGGATCTCTCTACACCTTTAGTTGAATCAAAACTTGATGCCGAATCTAACTCAAGAAACTGATTACCATCACTTGCAGAGATAGAGCCTGCATCACTCATACTTTCACCAGTTTCCCATGTCTCAACAGCACCTTCACCTGCAATTGGTGTCCATCCATCAACACTGGAAGAGAATTTTTTACCATCATCTCCTGGCTGATCTTCAAAACTAGATGTAAATATCCAATTTGAAGACTGAATAACTGAAAGGGTAGGAATATCAGCCACTGCACTTATTTTAATCGTTGCTGTCGCTGTTGCTTCTCCACCTTTACCATCACTTATAGTGTAGTCAAACGTTACTTCTCCACTAAAGTCTGGTGCTGGAGTAAATTCGATGTCACCATCTGAATTAATACTTGCCGAACCACTTGTTAAATTACTAGTGCTAGTAAATATTAAGGTGTCGTTATCAGAATCAGACACATTAAAATCACTGGTACTTAATAGTATCTTTGTATCTTCAACGGCGTTATTAATTTCTGTGTCATTAGCAATTGGGTCTGTATTTTTACTTTCCCCTGAATTTTTAGACGATAGAGTAATAATACCAGGGTCTGTTCCTCCATCACTGTCCGTTGCTTTATAGTGAATATCTTCACTAACGGCAACGACTTCCACACCCTGTAAAGTTATATTAGAATTTGAAACTGTTGAGCCATCACCATGAACCGTATAAACACGTATCTGATCGAACCCACTATCAAGTTGAATATTAGCGGTAAACTCTCCACTACCATCATAGACATCACTATTCGTGCTATCGTCAAATACATAAGGACTTTCACCAACAACCTGACCATCTTTAAATAACAACACCTGAATTTCAGCATTAGCACCATGATCATCTTCGTAATGGGCCCAAATGCTTCCAAAATCAATATTAACTTCTGTAACTGCTATATTTGTAGATTCTGATGCTCCTACCTGTGAAAAGTCAACCTCAATGTAATCTTGATCATCTACATCAAGTTCACTGTCACCAACACCTAATCCTGTTTCCCCTGTTCTATCATCATAAAAAAGATCCCCTGCGGTCAATGTACTCTCAGCATCAGGGCTATCTCCTGTGTAGGTTCCACCTGAAATAATAACACCGCTTGTTAATGTAAATGAACTTACACTTCCGTCAGTATAGTTAGGAAGAAAATCGTCTGTCGCATTAAAACTTAAGTCTTCATGAACGGTATCATTGAGAACATATTCAATTTGAGAGTTTTCCGTTAACACTGTCGATGTTGTAATTTCAGTGCGAGTATCTCCTTCAACAAGATAAAGTGTACCTAGCTCAGGTAAATCAGTAATTCCAATATCTATCGTTTTATCATCATTAGCATCAGCGTCATCTTCAATATCACTAACATGAGGTTCAAAAGTGAACTGAGTTGATGTTTCATCGTTTAGCATAATTTTAAAATCATCTGCTATTGGGTCAACATTAGGAACCGTCGTATCGGCTTCCACACCAATAACAAAAGTTTCTTCGCTGCTTGAACCATCGCTTGAAATAGCGACAATCACAATTTCGTGACTGGTTGCACTTTCAAAATCCAGTCCATCTCTGGCTACAGTGACAACACCTGTTATTGGATCAATTTGGAATAAGCCGTCCGCGTCATCACTTAAGCTATAGGTAACTTCATCGCCATCAGGATCAACGGCTTGGCCTGTGATATTAACCACATCACCCACAGCCGCATTTTCTGAAACCGTATTCACACCACCATCGCTGTCTGTGACTGCACCAATGTCGTTATCAGTATCGCCTTGACCTGGAGTTGTTCCATCCGCATTTTCAACGCCAATGACAAAAGTTTCTTCGCTACTTGAACCATCGGTTGAAGTCGCGACAATCACGATCTCGTGACTGGTTGCACTTTCAAAATCCAGTCCATCTCTAGCAACAGTCACAACGCCTGTGATTGGATCAATTTGGAATAACCCATCCGCATCGTCACTCAAGCTATAAGTAACTTCATCACCATCAGGATCTACTGCTTGGCCTGTGATATTAACCACATCCCCCACGGCTGCATTTTCTGAAACCGTATTCACACCACCATCGCTGTCTGTGACTACGCCAACATCATTATTTTCTGGCTCTGGTGGGGTAGTAGTGTCATCTTCATTTTCAACACCAATGACAAAAGTTTCTTCGCTACTTGAACCATCGCTTGAAGTCGCGACAATCACGATCTCGTGACTGGTTGCACTTTCAAAATCCAGTCCATCTCTAGCAACAGTCACAACGCCTGTGATTGGATCAATTTGGAATAACCCATCCGCATCGTCACTCAAGCTATAAGTAACTTCATCACCATCAGGATCTACTGCTTGGCCTGTGATATTAACCACATCCCCCACGGCTGCATTTTCTGAAACCGTATTCACACCACCATCGCTGTCTGTGACTACGCCAACATCATTATTTTCTGGCTCTGGTGGGGTAGTAGTGTCATCTTCATTTTCAACGCCAATGACAAAAGTTTCTTCGCTGCTGGAGCCATCAGTTGAAGTTGCGACAATCACGACCTCATGACTGGTTGCACTTTCAAAATCCAGTCCATCTCTAGCAACAGTCACAACGCCTGTGATTGGATCAATTTGGAATAAGCCATTCGCATCGTCACTCAAGCTATAGGTAACTTCATCACCATCAGGATCTACTGCTTGGCCTATGATATTAACCACATCTCCCACGGCTGCATTTTCTGAAACCGTATTGGCACCACCATCGCTGTCTGTGACTGCGCCAATGTCATTATCAGTATCGCCTTGACCTGGAGTTGTACCATCTGCATTTTCAACGCCAATGACAAAAGTTTCTTCGCTACTTGAACCATCGGTTGAAGTCGCGACAATCACGATCTCGTGACTGGTTGCACTTTCAAAATCCAGTCCATCTCTAGCAACAGTCACAACGCCTGTGATTGGATCAATTTGGAATAACCCATCCGCATCGTCACTCAAGCTATAAGTAACTTCATCACCATCAGGATCTACTGCTTGGCCTGTGATATTAACCACATCCCCCACGGCTGCATTTTCTGAAACCGTATTCACACCACCATCGCTGTCTGTGACTACGCCAACATCATTATTTTCTGGCTCTGGTGGGGTAGTAGTGTCATCTTCATTTTCAACGCCAATGACAAAAGTTTCTTCGCTACTTGAACCATCGGTTGAAGTCGCGACAATCACGATCTCGTGACTGGTTGCACTTTCAAAATCCAGTCCATCTCTAGCAACAGTCACAACGCCTGTGATTGGATCAATTTGGAATAACCCATCCGCATCGTCACTCAAGCTATAAGTAACTTCATCACCATCAGGATCTACTGCTTGGCCTGTGATATTAACCACATCCCCCACGGCTGCATTTTCTGAAACCGTATTCACACCACCATCGCTGTCTGTGACTACGCCAACATCATTATTTTCTGGCTCTGGTGGGGTAGTAGTGTCATCTTCATTTTCAACACCAATGACAAAAGTTTCTTCGCTACTTGAACCATCGCTTGAAGTAGCGACAATCACAATTTCGTGACTGGTTGCACTTTCAAAATCCAGTCCATCTCTAGCAACAGTCACAACACCTGTGATTGGATCAATTTGGAATAAGCCATCCGCGTCATCACTCAAACGATAAGTAACTTCATCACTATCCGGATCAATCGCTTGCCCTGTAATATTAACCACATCACCTACGATTGCATTTTCTGAAACACTATTATCTAAAACATTGACATCAGAAAGACTTCCAATAACGTTATTTTGCTCAGGAACTACCAATTCGCCACCATCTGCATTTTCAACGCCAATGACAAAAGTTTCTTCGCTACTTGAACCATCGGTTGAAGTCGCGACAATCACGATCTCGTGACTGGTTGCACTTTCAAAATCCAGTCCATCTCTAGCAACAGTCACAACGCCTGTGATTGGATCAATTTGGAATAACCCATCCGCATCGTCACTCAAGCTATAAGTAACTTCATCACCATCAGGATCTACTGCTTGGCCTGTGATATTAACCACATCCCCCACGGCTGCATTTTCTGAAACCGTATTCACACCACCATCGCTGTCTGTGACTACGCCAACATCATTATTTTCTGGCTCTGGTGGGGTAGTAGTGTCATCTTCATTTTCAACGCCAATGACAAAAGTTTCTTCGCTACTTGAACCATCGGTTGAAGTCGCGACAATCACGATCTCGTGACTGGTTGCACTTTCAAAATCCAGTCCATCTCTAGCAACAGTCACAACGCCTGTGATTGGATCAATTTGGAATAACCCATCCGCATCGTCACTCAAGCTATAAGTAACTTCATCACCATCAGGATCTACTGCTTGGCCTGTGATATTAACCACATCCCCCACGGCTGCATTTTCTGAAACCGTATTCACACCACCATCGCTGTCTGTGACTACGCCAACATCATTATTTTCTGGCTCTGGTGGGGGAGTTGTTCCATCCACATTTTCAACGCCAATGACAAAAGTTTCTTCGCTGCTTGAACCATCGGTTGAAGTCGCGACAATCACGATCTCGTGACTGGTTGCACTTTCAAAATCCAGTCCATCTCTAGCAACAGTCACAACACCAGTGATTGGATCAATTTGGAATAAGCCATCCGCGTCATCACTCAGACGATAAGTAACTTCATCACTATCCGGATCAATCGCTTGCCCTGTAATATTAACCACATCACCTACGATTGCATTTTCTGAAACGCTATTGGCACCACCATCGCTGTCTGTGACTGCGCCAATGTCATTATCAGTATCGCCTTGACCTGGAGTTGTACCATCTGCATTTTCAACGCCAATGACAAAAGTTTCTTCGCTACTTGAACCATCGGTTGAAGTCGCGACAATCACGATCTCGTGACTGGTTGCACTTTCAAAATCCAGTCCATCTCTGGCTACAGTGACAACGCCTGTTATTGGATCAATTTGGAATAAGCCGTCCGCGTCATCACTTAAGCTATAGGTAACTTCATCGCCATCAGGATCAACGGCTTGGCCTGTGATATTAACCACATCACCCACAGCCGCATTTTCTGAAACCGTATTGGCACCACCATCGCTGTCTGTGACTGCACCAACATCATTATTTTCTGGCTCTGGTGGGGTAGTAGTGTCATCCGCATTTTCAACGCCAATGACAAAAGTTTCTTCGCTGCTGGAGCCATCAGTTGAAGTTGCGACAATCACGACCTCATGACTGGTTGCACTTTCAAAATCCAGTCCATCTCTAGCAACAGTCACAACGCCTGTGATTGGATCAATTTGGAATAAGCCATTCGCATCGTCACTCAAGCTATAGGTAACTTCATCACCATCAGGATCTACTGCTTGGCCTATGATATTAACCACATCTCCCACGGCTGCATTTTCTGAAACCGTATTGGCACCACCATCGCTGTCTGTGACTGCGCCAATGTCATTATCAGTATCGCCTTGACCTGGAGTTGTACCATCTGCATTTTCAACGCCAATGATGAAAGTTTCTTCGCTGCTTGAACCATCAGTTGAAGTTGCGACAATCACGATCTCATGACTGGTTTCACTTTCAAAATCCAGTCCATCTCTGGCAACAGTCACAACACCAGTGATTGGATCAATTTGGAATAAGCCATTCGCATCGTCACTCAAGCTATAGGTAACTTCATCGCCATCAGGATCTACTGCTTGGCCTGTGATATTAACCACATCACCTACGACTGCATTTTCTGAAATGGTATTTTCACTACCATCGCTGTCTGTGACTGCACCAATGTCGTTATCGGTATCGCCTTGACCTGGAGTTGTTCCATCCACATTTTCAACGCCAATGACAAAAGTTTCTTCGCTGCTTGAACCATCGGTTGAAGTCGCGACAATCACGATCTCGTGACTGGTTGCACTTTCAAAATCCAGTCCATCTCTAGCAACAGTCACAACACCAGTGATTGGATCAATTTGGAATAAGCCATCCGCGTCATCACTCAGACGATAAGTAACTTCATCACTATCCGGATCAATCGCTTGCCCTGTAATATTAACCACATCACCTACGATTGCATTTTCTGAAACGCTATTATCTAAAACATTGACATCAGAAAGACTTCCAATAACGTTATTTTGCTCAGGAACTACCAATTCGCCAGTTTCTCTATATACCTTATATTGTTCTAATAATGTTAAACTTTGGGTTTCTGACAAACCAATAGATTGCAAGGAGGATGTATCAAAATTAGTTTCCGCTATCGAACTTCTACCTACACGTTCAATCTCTGTAGAAGCAGTTAAGCTTGAACCTCCAGATTCCCCTGCAGCAGGAGCTTCTGTAATTAAACTTGGATCCTGTCCATCTAAAATAGCATCTAAAATAGCAGTAATATCATCAGATTCTTCTGGCAAATCAACAACTTCAACGAGTAGCTCGCCTAATTCTTTATTCAAAGAAACCTCACCAGGAAATATAGAGTCTCCTGGACTAGCAAGTTTAAGGTTACCATTCACATCAATAACTATAATTTGTTTTTCATTTTCAGTAGTTTTAAAAGCCATGATATTACTTCCCAAATCCATTTATTTACGCTTGCTATAAATCACAAGCCGAACAATCACAATATATATTATTTTATCACACCATTAACATTGTCACTACATAGCTGCAAATGTAATAAATTCTATTTTGATTGATAAAAATCAATAAATAGCTCAATTTCATTAAGCTCATCACAAAACGTGAAATCAGTTCCATTAACTTTGTAACTAAAGTGAAACAGAATTAACATTAAACTTAATATAGGAATAATTTATTTCAAAAAGTCTCATTACTGACACAAATTTTCATTTTTAATTACAATATTCAATAAATACTTAAGGTGAAAATCATATAAAACCTTAATAGGTTACTCCTTCAACATTTACATTTTTGCTTTTTAAATATAGATAACGTAGCATTTCACTTAATATATAAATAACAATTCAAACAAAATAATGACATCTGTTGTCATTATTAGTTTATAAATACAATGCTCATTGTGTTACTTAAAAAGAATATAATGACTTTAGGAGAAGCATTTTGAAATGGATGAAATTTGCGACTTATAGCAGTCTGCTTGTTTTGAGTGTATCAACTCAAGCTCAAACTTTAGAGCAGGCAATTTCTCAAACACTAACAACTAACCCCGAAGTTAAAAAATCATATAATTCTTATTTAAGTTTTATTGAAGATAGTAATAGTGTTTATGGTAACTATTTGCCATCAATTGATTTAGATGCAGGGATCGGATACGAGCAGATAAATCCAGTAAATGATAGTTCAACAGACTTAACACGAAAGGATGCTACTCTTTCTTTAACTCAGTTAATTTGGGATGGTTCTAGCACTATAAATAATATGGATAGAACTAAAGCCGAATCAGAAGCAGCTCGCTTGCAATTAATATCTTTAGCAGAAACTAAAGCCTTAGATGTTTCACAAGTCTACCTTGATGCAGTAAAAGCCACTGAAATACTAGCTCTTTCTGAAAGTAACTTAGCTATTCATAAAAAGATCTATAAGGATATAAAAAGAAGAGCGACATCCGGTATTGGTTCTACAGCTGACGTCTCGCAAATCGAAGCTCGTATTGCTCGAGCTCATGGTAATTTACTAGCAGCACAAAACAATTTATTTGATACGCACACCGTATTCACTCAAATTGTAGGCTCTCGACCTCAAGGTCTTATTTACCCACGTGCAGATGCAAATACACTACCTCTAAGTCTTCAAGACGGTCTCGATCGTGCTTACCAATATCACCCTGTATTATTAACAACACAAGCCGATATTCAGGCGGCAAAATATCAATATGCACAATCTAAAAGTAACAATTATCCAACTTTCTCTTTAGAAGCCGCACAAACTTGGCGTGATGATGCTGGAGGTATCGAAGGGAGCAGTGATGAATTTTCAGCAATGATCCGTATGCGCTACAACTTATACAATGGTGGTAGTGATAGTGCTTTATCTGAAAAGAGTGCCTACCAGCTTAATATGGCAAAAGATCTTCGTGATAGTGCTTATCGTAATGTAGAAGAAGGCTTTCGTCTTTCATGGAGCGCATTAGATTTAACATTACAACAGAAAGAGTTTTTAGCGGATCATGTAGATGCAGCCTCTGATACTGTTGTTGCATATGAAAAGCAATACCGAATTGGAAAGCGAACATTACTTGATCTATTAAATACTGAAAATGAACTTTTTGAAGCGCGTAAATCATATCTTGACGCTCACTATGCAGAGCAGTTTGCAAAATTTCGAGTTTTGCATGCGACAGGAACATTGTTACCTTCACTACTCATTGATACACCAACAGAATGGAATTCTTCACAATCTAAGGAAGAGGAGAAATAAGCATGAACAAAACAATTTATCCCGTAATTATTGCTAGTTTCTTCTTAACTGCCTGCGTGTCCGGAGAGAGAGATTACATCGAAACACCCAAGCCAAATCAAGCTTCAGAATTAACAGATCAAGATTATGATGGTGTTATTGATGCTCGTGATGTTTGCCCAAGCACACCGAGGGGGGCTGAAATAGACAATGATGGCTGTGCTGAATATGTAGAATACTCAAATGAAAAAGATCTTAAGATCCTATTTGCCAATGACTCTTCAGAGATCTCATCAATGTTTCAAGAAGAGATCAATACAATGGCAGAGTTTTTAATCGAATATCCAGAAACTTCAATTCAGCTCCAAGGCTTTGCCAGTCAACAAGGTGATGCTGAGTATAATATTCAATTATCAGAATTTAGAGCAACAGCAGTACGTACAGCTCTTATTGAATCAGGAGTTAAACCGAGTCGAATTAAAACCATTGGTTTTGGGGATACTTTGTTAATTGATGAAGGGGATTCAGCTGTCAGTCATGCACTGAATCGACGAGTCATAGCAACTGTTGTTGGCTACAAAGGTGAAGTAATTAATGAATGGACTATTTTTACTCGTAAGAAAAAATAATATTACCTAGTGTAAGTTATCCTTTCAACCATGTAATAAAAATGGGCAGTGATTAATTCGCTGCCCATTTTTTAATTTCTTTCAAATTAACTTGCTGCTCTTACCTTCCCTGTTTTCAATTCATTTAATACCTGATGTTTTGGACCATCCGCAATAATATGACCTTTCTCCATCACGATAATTCGATCAACTACGTCCAACATTGATGTTTTATGCGTTATTAAAATGAGTGTTTCTGATGGCTTTAGTTGAGATAACTGATTTTTGAATAATAACTCCGAACGATTATCCATACTACTTGTTGGCTCATCTAATAATAAGACAGGTGGACGCCCGATTAATGCTCTAGCAATAGCCACTGATTGACGCTGTCCTCCAGAAAGTAGTAAGCCTCCCTCACCAACTTGACGTTCTAAACCAGCAGGATCTTGCTGTGTAAATGCCGTAACACCAGCACGATTAGCAGCATCCATGACTTCAGAGTCGTCAGATAGATCTCGACCTAACGTAATGTTTTCACGAATAGAACCATAAAATAACGTAATATCTTGTGGAACACAGCCTATATTACGACGCACATCGACATGATGTAATTGAGACATATCAGTATCATCAATGCGCACAGAACCAAGCACCGGTTGATATAACCCCATAATAAGCCTTTCTAAGGTCGTTTTACCCGAACCTATGCGCCCTATAATAGCAACTTTTTCTCCTGGATTAATGGTAAAGCTAATATCACGAACTGCGGATATTTTCGACTCTGGATAATTAAAGCAGACCTTTTCAAACTCGATTTTTCCTTGAAGGATTGGACGGTGTATATAACGCTTATCTTCTTCTTGCTCGTCAGGCATTTCCATTAACTGTTCAATTATCGTCAGCGACGACTTAGCTTGATTATATCGACTAGACAACAAAGAAATTTGTACCAAAGGACCTATTGCTTTCCCGCTAAGCATAGTTGATGCAATAAGACCTCCCATGGTTAGATCTCCATTCGCGATCAAATAAACACCTACAATAATCATCCCAATATTTACCGCTTGTTGTACAAAACCTGCCATATTTTGAATAGAATCGGTTATTCGTCGGCTTTTAATACTCCAATTTGATATATGCGTAACCGCTTCTTCCCAGCGATATTGAAACTGGCTTTGAGCATTAAATAATTTTAATGTCTCTAAACCAACCAAACTTTCAATAAGATTTGCATATTTTTGAGATGATAACCGCGAACCTTCTTCAATGGTTTTTTTAAGCGGTGCTTGGATAATTGCGGCATGAATAAGTAACAATGCAATCCCAACAATGGGTACTAAAACAATAGGGCCGGCAACCAAATAAATAATAAACAAAAATAATAATGCAAAAGGGAGATCAATTAATGAAGCAATTGTCGCTGATGTAAAAAACTCTCTTATTGATTCAAACTCTTGCAAATGTCGTGCGAAAGCACCTACCGAAGGAGGTCTAGCTTCCATCCTAATACCTAATACCTTCTGAAATAACTTTGAGGAAATTAGTACATCTGATTTTTTCCCTGCTATATCAATAAAATAACTTCGTAAATATTTTAAAATAAAATCAAATACAAAAATAACAAAGATACCTGATGAAAGTACCCATAATGACTCAAATGCTAAATTCGGTACTACTTTGTCATATACTAAACGGGTAAACATAGGAGTAGCAATTGCAAACATATTAATTAATATCGATGCAATAAATACATCACGATAGATATGCTTTGATTCAAATAATGTACTCCAAAACCAATGACCTTCTCTTTTCTTAAGAATTTCTGGAGAGCGGTCATCGTATCTAAACTGTTTTTTAAGTAAAAAATATCGCCCAATATATTGACTGTCTAAGTCTTCAATTGTAATTGAGATAGGGAGAGTTCCTGAACTTTGAGTAATAATTTCAGCTTCTTTCTGTTCATTATCAAATCCAGTTAAAACACAAGATTCTCCATTATTAAGCAATAACACAACAGGTAAGATCAACGTCGGGATCGTAAGTAACTGAGCTTGGTTCTCTTTTGCTATCAAACCTGCTTTTTCTGCCGCTCTAGGGAATAAAAAAGGTGTTAATTTACCTTCCTGTAGTGGTAAGCCATTAATCAGGACTTCTGGTGAATTAACTTTTCCATAATAACGACTGACGTAACAAAGGGAGTGTAATAGTGAATCTTTCATTATGCACCCTTCACTGTTTCATTAACAAAAAAACCTTGGAAAACATCAACATTATGCTCTGCTAATAGTTTTAATTGCTCTTGGTTTTCTACTCGTGACGCTATCGTTGTCACACCTAGATTTTGTGCTGTCCTAGAGATTGAAGCCAAAATATAACGTTGTTTTTCATCACTTAACTGATGAGTAAATAAATAATCTAATTTCACATATTTAGGTCTAAACGTTTTAATATATTCTAGTGATTCAAAGTTTCTACCAAAATTATCAACACCGAACTCAGCACCGGAAGATCGGATCACATTACACAACAAAGCGGTATGATCTTCACTTTCAATAAAGGCTGATTCTTGGATCTCAAAATGAAGTAATGAAGCTATCGAACTATGTTTTTTCAATGTATTTGTTAACCAACGAACAAAGCTTGGATTTTCAACACTACGAGTAGCTAAGTTAATTGCCACTGGTTGAGTTATTTCATCTGAACAGATGCGTTCAATCATGGTGCGGATAACATATTGGTCAAATAGCATCGTTTCATTCAACTGCTCTAGTGCAAATAAATATTGGTTCGCAGAGTAACGTTCATTATTTTTTTCAATAGCAGAAAAAACTTCTTGATGAAAAACTGTACCTATACGAGTTGTCGCTAACTGTAAGGTAAAAGTAAATAAATTATCACTAATAGCTTCATCAACAAATTGCTTCCATTGTTGCTTACCCATCAACTCATGAGCACTTTCATCAGCAATAAAACCAAAGTGCAATTCAGGATTTGAAAGTGCTTGAGTTAACGCATTATCTGCTAATGATAATATTTCTGTTGTTGTCTTTCTAGATTCACTGAATACTACCCCCAATGTGGCATCAATTGGGGCAGTTGCTGTTGGATCACCTTTAATGTCCTGTGCATATGCAACAATGTTCTCAGCTGTTGTTTTTAATTCTTCTTCTTCTATATTTGGAAAGATAAATCCAAATTCTGATGAATTAATCCGAGTTAGAATGACATTATTCATTGGTAATGTAGCTTTTAATAGGTCGGCTAATTCTCGAACTAACTGATCCCCAGCTTCATAACCTTCTTGTTCATATACTTTATTTATAAAATTAATTTTAAATATGGCTATCCCACCTTTAGCAGAATCAGATAACCATGTAGTTAACTGCCCAAGAAAAAATGAACGATTTCCTAGCCCAGAAACAGGATCAAGATAAACTTTATCTCTTAATTTTTCAGCTTCTTTTGCTTGAGATTTAAAACTCTTAGCAATTTGTGCTGACATAGAATTAATGCCAGAAATTACCGCTTCAAGATCTTTCGTTTTGGGTTTTGGTAATTCATTATCAAAATTGTTATCAGCGACTTCTTGCATTTTTACAATCATTTGCTGTAACGGTGATAGAGCTCGTTTAACAACAAATGAGATAGTAATTATACCTAAACCTATCACAATAAAGAAAGTCGTTGCTAGCTGCGTTAGAGCGCCCCATAACTGCTGATATGCATAGCCTGGGTGCGTAACAATCTCAACTTCAGCTAATTGTAACCACCCGCTAGTGATGATACGACTTTCTGATATAGTCCGAAATAGATGTAGATCTGAAAACCACTTAGGGACTGTATCAATAACTATAGGATAGACACGTACAATCTCATCGTTAGTATTAAATAATGTCAATCTAACTGCTGAATAGTAACTGCCATCAAATAACGCATTGATAACAGATTCAGCAGCAACTTTATCTTCATTTTCTAAATACGGAGCTAATGCTAACCCTACAGTGTTAATTGTATTGTTTACTTCTGACCGTTGTTGGTTCTCTAAAAATATCTGTGTATTTTTAAATTCAATTGCGAAGACAGAGATCATTAATATTAAAAAAACGACTGTCATCCATGATACTAACTGTTTATATAATGTCATCTCTAATTACTCATTGATCATAGTTTAAAATTGGTTGCTTTAATCGCAGGTCTTTATTCCTTGCTCGTAAATCATTCCACAAGCTAAGCCGTGAAGATTTACCTGCTTGTTTCCCGTTACCTTTACCCTTCATTAACCATAAGTGTTTACCATTGAAGCTGTAGATAGGTAATAAATCTTTACGTCTTGTTGCTGGTTTAATTTCTTTATCAATATTATCCAAAATTAAGGGAACTGAACCAGGGGTTGGATAATAAGCTAACACCATATGAAATTGATTTAGCTCTAACGCTTTAAGGTAAATTAATCGTAACTTTTTATCCGAAACACCAAGCTCTAACAAAGAGAAGTACTTAGCTATAGTAAAGTCTTCACAATCACCTGCGTTACTTCCAAGGAATTCTAGTGGTGTAGCCCAATAATCTTTCTTGCCCCACAGCCTAATATCATCAACAAAATAAAGTTGATTAAAAAATTGATTAACTCTTTCTAGCTGCTCTTTCTCTTTTTTAGAATCCAATTCAGAAATCAATTTACGCCACGTTATTACCCTTTTCCCTGCTCTTTCTCCATACTCATCTTGTACTGCTTTTATCCAAACATTCTCTTGTTTTGTTAAAGCAATAGAAGCTAATGAAAATATGATTACTGGAATGGCTAACCATTTCACTCTCATTTTATCTTACGCTCCCAATTTGATTTAAATTACTCTCGTAGTGCTGAGTTCTTTGTATTCATGATCGGCCTAATTAGATAATCTAAAACTGTTCGTTTACCAGTAATAATATCTACAGAAGTTGTCATACCTGAAATAATATGGAACTGAGTTTTGTCAGCAAGATCTTCTTGTGATGTACGCACTCGAACCAAATAAAAACTGTTTCCTTCTTCATCTTGAATTGTATCGGCACTTATATGTTCTAGAGTTCCTTTCAAGCCACCATAACGAGTAAAGTCATACGCGCTAAATTTAACGATTGCAGGTAACCCTGGTTTAAGAAAAGCAATATCTTGAGGTGCTATTTTTGCTTCAATAAGTAATGTATCTTCCGTTGGAACAATTTCAATAAGATCCATTCCAGGTTGAATTACACCACCAACTGTATTTATATAAATTTTTTGAATCGTTCCTGTGACAGGAGAGACAACAACCGTTCGATTTACTTTATCTCTTAAACCTACTTGAGATTCCGTAAGGGCTGATAACTTATCTTGAACATTGTTTAATTTCTCTTGCTGCTCAGAACGAAATTTAAGGGCTGCATCAATTCGATTTAATACCGCCTCTTGAATTGTAGACGTTAAAATTGGAATTTTTAATTCTGTCGATGTTAATTCACGCTTTGTATCATTAACTTGCCGTTGAAGCTTTAATAATTCAATTCGCGGTACAACACCTTCATCAGCAAGTGGCTTAGTTATATCTAACTCTTTTCTAGCTAAACCATAGCTTGCTTTTAAATTCTTAATTCGGGATTTAATTTCAATGAGGTCTTGTTGCTTTTGGCTGACTTGCTGATCAAAAACATAAATACGATTTTTTAAATTATTCATATCAGCTTCATATTCTGCAAGTTGACGTTGAATAACAATTGGATTCTCTTCTATGAACTCAGCATCAAATACTAATTTATCATTAGATATAATTACCGAATCTTTCCAACGTTTTCTGCTATTAATATCTTGAATGAGGATGCTATCAATTGATGCTGACAATTGTGTCGCACTTGCGGTTAAATTGATAAGCTGTTTTTTTCGCTCTCTAAAATCAGAACGAAAACGAGTATCATCAATTAAAAGTAATTGTTGATTTTGTTTTACTTGTTCCCCTTCTTTCACTAGAACCTTTTTTACTAAGCCTCCCTCCAAGTTTTGTACAACTTGTAACTGTGACGATGGAATAACCTTACCTTGGCCCACAGTAACCTTATCAATTTCAGCCCATGAAGCCCACGCAATCGCAACACCAATAAAAACCAATATTATCCATAATAAAATTTTGGCATTAGTTGGCGTATTTAATAGTAACGCTGCTGTATTATCATCAACAAATTCAAGTTCATCTTTACTTAGTTTACTAAGTCCTTTTTTATTCATTTCAATATCCCTAACTGCAGTGAATGAATAACATTTTCATTACATTAAGAGTACCGTACTTCAGTAATTCTCACTAGGTTAATTAGTTATAATTTGAGACGTACCACTATGATAGGAAGTATTGATATCAGATAGGATTTACAGTGTAAATTGAAAATCGGCGTTGAATAACGATTTACACTGTAAATTGAAATATAGAGAAATTAAACTGCTCGATTTACACTGTAAATTACAATGTCAGGCTAGAGGAATATTTATGATTTACACTGTAAATTCTTAAGCATAAATTGGATTGATTCTCGAACACTAGCTTCTGCATTCTTTCTTCCTATCAAGTTACACTCTTGGATAACCTCCTTCCACTCTTTTGCCTGAATGATTTTAGCTATCACCATCTGCTGTTGAACCTCAGATAAAATAGAAAGTTTTCTTATATTGGATAAGATAAACCAACGAAGTTCATATTGAATTAACTCGAAACCTAGACCACCAGATATAAAAATATGTAATCGCTTTTCCATTAACGGTGTGATGACTTC
Organism: Aliivibrio wodanis; assembly: GCA_000953695.1. Taxonomy (GTDB): domain Bacteria; phylum Pseudomonadota; class Gammaproteobacteria; order Enterobacterales; family Vibrionaceae; genus Aliivibrio; species Aliivibrio wodanis. Next base: position 1,510,346 of record LN554847.1, read on the forward strand.
TGTCTTAGAAACACCATGAACTAAACTAATTACATCTTTATACGCAAGTTCAGAAAATGTAGATAATAATTGCTCAGGAAATTCGGTATTAAAATACGATTCAGCAATAGATAACCAAACCGTTGATTTTTTACTAAGTGGCTTTATTGCTAGCAATGAGTGCGTACCACTAGATTTATCTTTGCTTATCCCTAACCGTACAAATTGAAAGTCTAAACTATTCCAAAAATAGTTAAGTTCAGCCGTTGAACCAAAGCTAGTACTCAGATAGTCAACATTATTTTTTTCATAATATTGCTCAATAGCTTTAATAAATTGAGATCCTATACCGCACTGTTGGTAACAAGGTTCAACTGCTACCCTCATTATACGCATTGTTGATTGTGTACCAGGTTCATCAATACATAATGTTTGAGACAAAGATACTGCAGCTAAATGACCTTTTGGACGACGTTTGCCATATTGAACATCATTAATAAGCTCAATATCAAGCTCTCCTTCTTTTGATAATAACGCACAACTTACAAGCTCCTCAGTCTCTATATCTATTCCAACCCAGCAACAAAGCGAAGGATCTGTAAGTAACGATAACCAATCATTCGGTGATGTCTGATAGTGAGCAGATACTAATAATGAGAATACAGACTGAGCTAAGGTTACATTATTGATTAACTCAATCGTTGATAAGCATTGAAACGTAAGAGGAGATAATGACTTATTAGTAGGAATAAGTGCTGATTTCGATTTGTGCTCTAACAAAAATACAGATGATAACCAGCTTTCTAACGGGTCATTTATGTTCCACCTAATTGGTTGCTTCATTTCTATTGAACGATAGTTTGGTCTGATTTGTAAAAGCTGCTGTTTAAATTTAATTTCAAATCCACGCCCAGTTCCTTCATAGCCATTAATCGTGGTAGAGAAAATCATTCGTGAATATTGCTTAGCTAAAGAAAGTAGCATTGGAGCAGGAATTGCAGCAGCTTCATCGACACATAGTAAATCCAGGTTTTGAGGATTTCTAAGTAATTCATCTGGTGAAATATAAATAATATGAGCTTTATTAATCGTTAATTGATGTTTACTGCTACTAACCTCAGCTCCATTAATTAAAGCCACACGCTCTGCATGAGCAAATATTTCATCAACACTAACGCGTAGTGGTGCTGTTATCCCTATTGTAATATTTCGTGTCATAGCTAACTCAGCAATAGATATACCAATAGCAGAAGATTTACCTCTTCCTCGATCAGCTGTCATCACTAATGGCCTTTTTGAATGCCCTGTTACTGTTTTCTTTATTGCTGCTACAGCTTGTTCCTGATCTAAAGATCGATAACCAGATTTAAGTTCAGAAAAATCATTCGTATTTAAAATCGGCTTTGAAGGTAATAATAAGTTACTGTCAGATTCGACTAAATGAACCATCTGTTGAGTAAATAGAGATAACCATTGCCTAACAAATAAAGGTAAAGCAGAATCACTCGATTGAATAAAGAAAACTAACCCACCGCCAACAACTGTTCCACAAACCGCATTAATCGCGTTTGCATTAAACTCATGAGATATATCGATAACTAAACAATCCGTTTCTTGGCCTAGTTTTTTTAATGCAGACTTCATCGGAAAAGTCGCAAAACCAGGGATAGTTAAATCACCATAAAGCTCAATATGAATAAAACGAGAAGATTGCTTAACTAAAAATGCTTCGATCAACGACTCACACCAAGATTTAGAGCCTTCAAGTAGTATTGGATAACGAATGTAACCACTAGCAGCGTAAGAAGAAAGAGTATTTAAAAACGACAGCACAGAATGCATTGAAGAAAAGTCCATTAAGAAAAGGAGTAAATTAAGGATAAAGTGTAGCATGAGATGAATATTTTCTTTCAATCTAAGCAAAGAAAATATGACGGAATAAATAGAGAGAAGTATAATGAACGCTACATTCAAGACCTCATTATTTATTTAGGAAGCACCATGTATTTAAGTCAACTTACTCAGCCTATTTACCAAAAGTTATATCAAGATATCGAGCAATTCAGAAGTACTTTTGACTTAGCAGTAGAAGCTCCAGAATCATTAGATGAAAAGAATGACTTACTACACACCTCATTAGCAATTGAAGAACTAACTGAGTTAGCAGAAGCAGACAGTAAAATTGAACAAGCAGATGCAATTATAGATACTGTTTACGTTTTAATGGGACGTGCGGTACATTTAGGCACTAAGAATTTAGAAGATAATTTAAGTATCTCATACTTAATTGACCTTCTATTAAACGTTGCCAAAAACTTAGATATTGAATTTTTACCTTGCTGGAATGAAGTTCATTCAAGCAACATGAGTAAAGTATGCAAAACAGAAGAAGAATACCAAGCAACAAAGGCATTCTATTCAGAGCAAGGTATCGAGCTGATGTCGACAGAAAAAGGCGGATTCATTATTGCAAAATGCGCTAAAAATGTTGAATTAGAGAACAAAGTGATCAAACAAGGTAAAGTATTGAAATCAGTAAACTACCGTCCTGCTGATCTTGCACCATTAGTTTAGTATTAAATTTTTGAGTCAATATAAATAATTGAATACTTATTTATATTGTATATCAGTAAAAAAAAGAGCCAGACTTAGTTAACTAAATCTGGCTCTTTTTATTTAATATATTAAGATAAAACTAAGTTAAGACACTTTCTCACTAATGTACGCAAGAATATCTTCCATTAATGCATCATCTACTTTCTTCAAATTTAACGTCAAAGCCGAACCTTTACGTTTATATGAAGCTCGACCTTTTACCAGTTCAGTACTTAGAGGTTTAGATACTTCTTTTTTTGGTAACAAGTCTTCAACCCAAACCTCAATAAGTTCTGTTACTTCTTTAGTCATTCGGCTTACACCAAGAGCTGTAGAACGCGTCCAAACGGCACCTTGTTCACCAGCACATTGCCCAAGTAAGATTTTCTGTTCTCCTCCTGAAAGCGTGTTATAGAGCTTATGAAGCTTAACAACAGTAGGACGACCAATTTCACTTACACTTGGATATGCTTGTAATAACTCTAAAGGCAATGTGGCAGCTTTTAATGCCCCGCTAACCAATGCTTCACTACACTGACATACTTTTGCTAATTCTTTTTGATCTGCTACATCACCACGAGCAAGCATAGCATGCATTTCTTTACCACGTTCATACAACGATAATGGTTTATGAGCATTGGCAACATCTGAAAGAAATTTGGCATGTGTAGTATTTATGCCTTCAGCAACATAAATTAAAAAGTCTTGTTCTGCCAATATACATGACATACGACGACGGCTACCGTCTAATACTTCAATTTTTCCGCCATCAACAATACGACCAACAGCAGGATATTGCTGACCTCGATCACGTAGAGTAGTTAAAATATCAGATAGAGCATGTTCAGTTAAAAAAGACTGTTCACGAGCATTCTCAGCAAAAACAACCGTAGAATTCTTTATTTCATTTGCAGGGATTTTACGTAATTCAAACGTAACCATGTCCTCCCCTGCAACTGCTAATTCAATAACTTGAGCTTGAGATTTTGCAGCTTTCTGCGCTTCAACAGGTGTAGTAGCTCTACGCTTATTTGTTTTACCAAATAACTTTGCATTTAAATCAGAAGTTTTAATTGCCATGGATTAGTACTCCCCTTTATTTAACGAATTCCAATGACTATGAAGTACACGCTCAAATTCTAATGCACTTTTCTTAACAGCGTCTTGCGCTACTGCTAATGTCTTTTTACCACCTTCAAAATCAGCAGCAGTTAAATCAAAAACAGTACTATAAGTATCAGCACAAATCTCAAATGCACGACTTCGCGGTATCGTTGCCATCATAACTTGATCTGCCAATAAATAATTCATTTCAGTTAATACTGATACTTGCTTTTTATTATCATCTTCAAACATTGTCGGCATTAAACGGACAAACTCCAATCCATGCCAATCTTCAGGAAACATTTCATATACTGTTGGTAAATGTTGGAAGAAATTTACAGTTGATGCCCAATCCAAGCGTTTAGCTGCACATGGAATCAATAATGAATTAGACGCATACATCGCATTCCATACTAATGGATCAACGTGTGGGCCGGTATCTATCATGATTACATCAAATTGGTCAGCAATAGGGTCGATAACTTTTTCTTTCAGTAACTTAACTATATCTAAAGAGCCATTAGTAGAAAGATCTTGCCATGCCTCAGCATTAAACATCGCATCTTCAGGAAAGGCAGAAATTGTCTTCAAATTTGGATACTGCGTATTTAATAAGACATTCTTAGCCATAAATTGACCATCAATAACCTCATCTTCAGGCACATTATCCAGCATAATATCAACGGCAGAATAAATAGTATCTTGCTCTGATACACTAATTTGAGGGTTTAAAAATAGACGAAGTGACCCTTGTGGATCTAAATCGATTAAACAAATACGATAACGCTTTTCTAAATTTAACGCTAAACAAGCCGCTAAATGAACCGCTGACATTGATTTACCTGTTCCACCTTTTTGGTTTTGAACATTTACAACCCAAGGTTTATTATTCGCACTTTTCTTCTGTTCATGAAAAGCAGGCATACCAGCAGCATCCATCAACATATGGGCTTCAGTTAATGAAATTGAATAATGGTTGGCATTATTCTTTGTAAATAGATGCCCTTCTGACTCTAAACGACTAATTGCTTCATCCAATTTTCTTCTTGTTAAACCAGAACGAGTTTCCATCATTGCTTTAGACATTGGAGGAAAGTGTTCGTTATTTCTTTCTTCAAGAACCAATTCAATACGATCTGACTGTACTTGTTGAGTCTGTTCTGCCAATGCAGCCAGGTTAGCAATGGTTTTTTCTCTATTCATAATATTCGCCGGTAATATAACTATTGGATGAGATTGTACAGCAAATCATATCAATTTCAACAAATTGGTGAACGAGAATTTAAT